>NZ_RBLU01000015.1 GCF_003989515.1 Curtobacterium sp. HSID17257 | reverse complement strand
TGCTGCGGCTCGGGAGCCTTCTGCTCTTCGCCCTGCTCGGTGCTCGGAGCCGTCTCGGGCTCGCTCTGCTCGGCTGCGGCAGCGTCCTGGTCCGCGCCGTTGTCGTCCGACGAGCCGGAGTCCGAGCCGGAGCCGTCGCCGATCTTGACCAGCGCGGTGCCGACCTCGACGGTCTCGTCCTCCTGGACGAGGATCTCCTCGACGACGCCGGCGATCGGCGACGGGATCTCGGTGTCGACCTTGTCGGTCGAGACCTCGAGCAGCGGCTCGTCGACCTCGACCCGGTCACCGACGTTCTTCAGCCATCGGGTGACCGTGCCCTCGGTGACGCTCTCGCCGAGCGCCGGGAGGTTGACGGATTCGCTCATCGGGTGGGCTCCTGTTCGCGGGTTGCTGTGGTGGTGGTTGTCATTGTCTCGGTGCGCACGGTGGACGTGGTCGTCACAGCGCGTGCAGCGGCTTGCCCGCGAGGTGGAGGAAGGCCTCGCCCAGTGCCTCGTTCTGCGTCGGGTGCGCGTGGACGAGCGGTGCGACGTCCTCCGGGTGCGCCTCCCAGTTCACCGCGAGCTGGGCTTCACCGATGAGCTCACCGACGCGCGCGCCGATCATCGAGACGCCGACGACCGGGCCGTCGACGACACGGACGACCTTGACGGCACCCGAGGTGCCGATGATGTGGCTGCGGCCGTTGCCCGCGAGGTTGTACTCGTAGAAGTCGACCTTGTCCTTGCCGTACTCCTCCTCCGCCTTGGCCTGGGAGAGACCGACCGAGGCGACCTCGGGGTCGGAGTAGGTGACCTTCGGGATGTTCGTGTCCGAGATGACGACCGGGTTCAGCCCCGCGATCTCCTCGGCGACGAAGATGCCCTGCTGGAAGCCGCGGTGCGCGAGCTGCAGGCCGGGGACGATGTCGCCGACGGCGTACACGTTCGGCAGGTTGGTGGCCAGGCGCTCGTTCGTGGTGACGAAGCCGCGGTCCATCGCGACGCCGACCTCGTCGAAGCCCATGTTCTGCGTGAGCGGGCCACGGCCGACCGCCACGAGGAGCACGTCGCCCTCGTACGTCTTGCCGTCCTCGAGCGTCACGACGACGCCGTTCTCGTGCTGGTCGACGTGGTCGAACCGGACGCCGAGCGAGAACTCGATGCCGCGCTTGCGGAACGCGCGCTCGAGCTGCTTCGACATCGACTCGTCCTCGGCGGGGATGAGGTGGGGCAGGCCCTCGACGATGGTGACCTCGGCGCCGAAGGACTTCCAGACGCTGGCGAACTCGACGCCGATGACGCCGCCACCGAGGATGACGACCTTGTTCGGCACGTAGTCCATCTTCAGCGCGGTCTCGGACGTGATCACGCGGCCGCCGATCTCGAGGCCCGGCAGCGACTTCGAGTACGAACCGGTGGCGAGCACGACGTTCTTGCCGGTGACGGTCTGGTCGCCGACCTGCACCGTGTTCTGCGAGGTCAGGCGGCCCCAGCCCTCGACGACGGTGATGCCGCGGGCCTTGACGAGCCCCTGCAGGCCCTTGTACTTCGAGTTGATGACACCCTGCTGGTAGTCGATGACCTTCGGCACCTCCACCCCGGCGAACTCGGCGATCACGCCGTACTTCTCCGCGTCGCGGGTGGCGTCGGCGACCTCGGCCGCGTGGAGCAGCGCCTTGGTCGGGATGCAGCCGCGGTGCAGGCAGGTCCCTCCGAGCTTGTCTCCCTCGATGAGCGCGACGCTCATGCCGAGCTCAGCGGCCCGGAGCGCAGCGGCGTAGCCACCACTGCCGCCACCGAGGACCACGACGTCGTAAGTCTGTTCCGTCACCTGGTGCAACTCCCTCGTGCGTGTCGGGATCCCGGTCGGACCCCACTGGACACCGCGGCGGCGGCGTCCGACGGTCGGACCGCATGGTTCCGGTCCCGTCCCGCTGGTTCCGGCGGACGCGCGTCGGTGCGCAGCCCGCCGGACACCAACCTACTACCTGGACTGGAGCTCTTCTGCGAGCCCGACGAGCGTCCGGACCATGACTCCGGTCGCGCCCTTGCCGAGCCAGCCGTACCCGCCGCCCTTGTGCTCCGAGGGGCCGGCGATGTCGAGGTGCGCCCACTCGATGCCCTCGCCGACGAAGCGCTCGAGGAACTTCCCCGCGAGGAGCATGCCGCCGGCCGGGTTGCCGACCGTCGCGTTGACCATGTCGGCCACGTCGCTGGCCAGGCGCGCGTCGAGCTCCTCGGGCAGCGGCATCGGCCAGATCGGCTCGGACACGGCGTCGGCGACCGCGCGGACACGGGCGACGAGGTCGTCGCTGCCCATCAGGCCGGTCGTCCGGTCCCCGAGGGCGACGACCTGCGCACCGGTGAGCGTGGCGACGTCGACGATCGCGTCGGGCTGCTCGAGCGATGCCGCCGCCATGCCGTCGCCGAGGACGAGTCGGCCCTCGGCGTCGGTGTTCGTGACCTCGACGGTCTTGCCGTTCTTCAGCGTGAGCACGTCGCCGGGGCGCGTCGCGGAACCGGACGGCATGTTCTCGGCGAGGCAGAGCCACGCGGTGATCTTCGTGTCGAGCCCGAGGCGCGCGGCGGCGATCGTCGCGGCGAGCACGGTCGCGGCGCCGGTCATGTCGGTCTTCATGCCGAGCATCGACGCGGCGGGCTTCAGCGAGAGGCCGCCCGAGTCCCCTACCTGCCCGGAGCGCGGCAGGACCGCGGCCTCCCCTTCGGCGCGAAGGTCTACGCGGACGTCCTGAACGGCTTCGCCATCGACCAGGTGATCGCCTTCGACCCGCACTCGCCCGTGATCGTCGGGCTGGTCGAACGCCTCACGGTGGTGCCGAGCGAGCAGGTCGTGCACGACGCGGTCCTCGCCGGGTCCGACTACAGCGGCATCATCGCCCCCGACAAGGGCGCGGTCACCCGGGCGTCGCTCGTCGCCGAGGCCGCCGTACTCCCCCTGTTCCGCGCCGAGAAGCACCGCAACCCGGACACCGGCAAGCTCGACGGGTTCTCGTGCGAGCCCCTCCCCGAGACCGGTCGACTGCTCGTCGTCGACGACATCTGCGACGGCGGCGGCACCTTCACGGGACTCGCCGGCGCGACCGGTCTGCCGAAGGAACGCCTGGGCCTCTGGGTCTCGCACGGCGTCTTCTCCGGCCGGGCCCCGCAGCTCGCCGACCACTTCGGCGAGATCGTCACCACCGACAGCTACCCCGCGCAGCAGGACGTCCCGGGCCTGCGCACCGTCCCGCTCAGCCCGTACCTCACGAAGGAGATCCGATGACCACCACGACGGGCCTGGAGCCCCGCACCACCACCGCGAGCCCGATCGCCCCGCTGCTCGCGGTCGACGGCTACAAGCACTCGCACCGGCAGGTCTACCCGGAGGGCACGACCCGGATCCTGATCAACTGGACGAACCGCTCGAACGCGCACATGCCCGAGTCGACGCACGCGGTGGTCTTCGGGCTGCAGGCGTTCGTGCAGCGGTACCTGGTCGAGGCGTGGGCGCCGTTCTTCGCCGCCGACGAGGACGAGGTCGCACGGCTGTTCGAGCAGGCGCTGCAGGGCTACTTCGGCCCGAACCACATCGGCGTCGACCACGTCCGCGCGCTGCACCGCCTCGGCTACCTGCCGCTGGAGATCCGGGCGCTCCCCGAGGGCACCCTCGCCCCGATCGGCGTCGCGACGCTGACGGTCGAGAACACCCTCGACGACTTCTTCTGGCTGCCGAACTACATCGAGACCGCCCTGTCGGCGTCGATCTGGCACCCGTCGACCGTCGCCACGAAGGCGCTCGAGTACCGCGACCTCATGGAGGAGTGGGCCGAGCGCACCGGCGCCGACCCGGCGAGCATCGACTTCGCCGCGCACGACTTCTCGTTCCGCGGGCAGACGAGCATCGAGTCCGCGGCCGCCGGCGGCGCGGGCCACCTGCTGTCGTTCCTCGGCACCGACTCGATGCCGTCGCTCGACTTCATCGACCGCTACTACCCGGGCGACAACGGCTGGGTGGCGGCGAGCGTCCCGGCGACCGAGCACAGCGTGATGTGCGTCCGCGGCGCCGACGGCGAGCTCGAGACGTTCGCGCAGATCCTCGACGTGTACCCGTCTGGCATCGTCTCGGCGGTGAGCGACGGCTTCGACCTGTTCAAGGTCATCGCCGAGACGCTCCCGCAGCTCAAGGACCGCATCACGGCCCGCGACGGCAAGCTCGTCATCCGCCCGGACTCCGGCGACCCGGTGGACATCGTGACCGGCACCGTGCACGGCGTCGACCAGGCGGCGCTGACCGACCCGTCGCGCAGCCACGAGGAGAAGGGCGTCGTCGAGCTCCTCGACGAGCTGTTCGGCCACACGGTCAACGAGCGCGGTTTCAAGGTCCTCGACCAGCACATCGGCGTCATCTACGGCGACAGCATCACCCTCGACCGGGCCCGGCGCATCTACGAGCGCCTCGCCGCGAAGGGCTACGCGAGCGACAACGTCGTGCTCGGCATCGGCTCGTACACGTACCAGTACATGACCCGCGACAACCTCGGCAGCGCCGTGAAGGCGACGTGGGCCCTGGTGGACGGCGAACCGGTCGACATCCAGAAGGACCCGAAGACCGGCAGCGGCAAGAAGAGCGCGAAGGGCCGCATCGCCCTGCACCGCGACGAGACCGGCGAGATCCGGCAGACCGACCAGGCAACGCCCGACGACGAGGCGACCAGCCTCCTCCAGCCCGTCTGGGTCGACGGCCGCTTCCGGGTGCACCAGTCCTTCGCCGACGTGCGCGAGACGCTCCGCGCCGAGCGTGCGGCCCGCGCCGCCCGTCGGGCGTCGGCGTGACCGACGCTCCCTCGGCGGCCCGCGACCAGCCGCTCATCGCGATCGACGTCGTCCCGGTGTCGTTCACGGTGGCGGAGGGCCTGCGGGTCGCCACCGCGCGTCGGGCGTACGACCCGTACGCCGGCCGGGAGGCACTGCCCGGTGTCCTCCTGGACGCTGCGGAACGCCTCGCCGACGGTGCACGGCGCGCCCTGCGCACGAAGGCCGGGATCGGTACCGGGGCGGTGCGGCACCTGACGCAGGTCGGGGCGTTCGACGCGCCGTCCCGCGATCCACGGGAGACCGCGATCAGCATCGCGTTCACGGCCGTCGTGGCCCCGGACACGGCGAGTCCGGCTGCGGGAGCGGCGGCGGCCCCGGGCGGAGGGTCCGCGGTGTGGCACCCGCTCGGCGGGGGCGACCTGGGCCTCCCGTTCGACCACGACGCGATCGTGGGCGCCGCCCTCGACCAGGTGCGCACCCGGCTGTGGCGGGACGTCCCGATGACGCGCGCGCTGCTCGGTGACGTGTTCCCGACCAGCGCGGCAGCAGCCCTGCACGCTGCGCTCCACGGGTCCGCCCCGGACGCCGGCAACCTGAACCGTGCGCTCCGGACGAACCCCGCGCTCGCCCGCACCGACGCCGCGCCGACGGCGACCGGGCGGGGCGGGCGTCCCCCGGCGACCTGGACGTGGACCGACTGAGCGCGGTTGGGTGGAGGCATGTCCAGTTCGCTCTCCGGTGACGACTCCCTGCACCTGCCCGAGTTCGACGCGCCGCCCGCGTCGCCGTTCGACGTCGCCCGCGCCTGGCTCGACGGCGCATCGGACCGCGAGGTCTCCGAGCCGATGTCGATGACCCTCGCGACCGCCGGCGCCGACGGCCGGGTGTCGGCCCGCACCGTCGACGTGAAGCGGCTCGACGACCACGGGCTCGTGTTCGGCACCTCGACGCTCAGCCCGAAGGGCCGACAGCTCGCCGAGAACCCCCACGCGGCGCTGCAGGTGTACTGGCGCGAGAGCATGCAGCAGCTGCGCTTCGAGGGTCGGGCCGTGCAGCTGTCCGACGAGGAGTCCGACGCGCTGTTCGCCGACCGCTCGCCGAAGTCCCGCGCCGCCACCGCGATCGCCGACCAGTCGGACGTGCTCGAACCGCGCACGCTGCAGGACCTGATCGACGACGCGAACGTGCTGCTCGACGAGAGCGACGACGACGTCCCGCGGCCGGAGGGGTGGGTGGCGTGGCGGCTCGAGCCCGACGTGGTGGAGTTCTGGCAGGGCAGTCGCGACCGGATGCACCGGCGGCTGCAGTACGTCCGCGTCGGCGACGGCTGGGACGTGGCGCGGCTGCAGCCGTAGCGCGGCGCGGCGCGGCCTCCGTGCTCCGTGCCGTGCCGCGGCACGTCGAACCACGGGTTCGACGTCGAACCAGGCGGCCGTGCTGGTTCGACGTCGGGAACGTGGTTCGACGCCGGGCGCTGGCCTCGCGGTAGCGTCGGCGGATGGGGACCACGCACGCGCTCACCGTCCGACCGGCCGACGTGCGGGACGCCGACGCGATCGCGGCCGTGCACGTGCAGGCGTGGCGCGAGGCCTACGCCCACCTCCTGCCGGCGGAGTTCCTCGCAGCCCTCGACGTCGACGCCCGCGCAGCACGCTGGCGCGGGATCATCGCCGAGCCCGACGTCGACGTGCTCGTCGCCACCGTCGACGACACGGTGGCCGGGTGGGCGTCGGCGGGGCCCGGACGCGGCGAGCGCCCGCGCGACCGCGAGCTCGAGGGCATCTACGTGCTCGCCGAGCACCACGGGTCGGGCGTAGGACAAGCGTTGCTCGACGCCGCGATCGGTACGGCGCCTGCGTTCCTCTGGGTCGCCGACGGCAACCCGCGCGCCGAGGCCTTCTACCGCCGGAACGGCTTCGAGCGGGACGGCACCGTCAAGCACGAACCGATCGGGCCGCACGGGCTCGACGCGGTCCGGATGGTGCGCTGAGCACCGGTTCGCTCGCTGCCGTCAGAGCTTCTCGATCGGGGCGATCTTGATGAGGAGCTTCTTGCGACCCGCAGCATCGAACGCGATCTCGGCGATGCGCTTCGCGCCCTGCCCGGTCACCGCCGACACCGTGCCCTCGCCGAAGTCGACGTGCTTGATGCGGTCGCCGGCGACGAGCTCCATGTCGCCGTTGTCGCGGACCTGCCCGGACACCCGGTTCGCCCACTCCGTCTTCGGACGGGTCTTCGCCGCCGCGGCCGCACGGTCGTAGGAACCGCCGGAGAACCCGCCGCCGCCGCGGTACCCACCGCCGCCACCGCCGCTGAAGCCACCCGGACCGCCACCGCGACGGGCGTTCAGCGCGCGCGGCTCGGTGCCGCCGCGGCTGTTCGCCATGCCCGGCGACTGCTTCCACTCGACCAGGCCCTCGGGGATCTCCTGCAGGAACCGGGACGGCATCGCCACGTTGACGTCGCCGAACTGCGCGCGGGTCATCGCGAGCGACAGGAAGAGCGACTTCTTCGCGCGGGTGATGCCGACGTAGAAGAGCCGCCGTTCCTCGGCCGGGCCGCCCGGCTCGTTCGCGGACATCCGGTGCGGCAGCAGGTCTTCTTCGACACCGGTGAGGAACACCGCGTCGTACTCCAGGCCCTTCGCCGTGTGCAGCGTCATGAGCGACACCGTGCCCGAGGAGTCGTCGAGCTCGTCCGCCGCAGCGACGAGCGAGACCTCGGTCAGGAAGTCGGACAGGGTGCCCTCGGGGTTGTTCTTCTGGAACTCCCGCGTCACCGCGACGAGCTCGTCGATGTTGTCGGCGCGTGCTGCGTCCTGCGCGTCGGGCGACTTCCGCAGGTTCTCGAGCAGCCCCGAGCCGTCGAGCAGCTGCGTCAGGGTGTCCACGACCGGTTGGGTGGCGGCGCGTGACGCGACGTCGTCGAGCAGTCCGGCGAACGAGGTGATGGCGTTCCGCACCTTCGGGCCGAAGCCGAGCTCGTCGGCGTGCCGCAGGGCATCGCGCATCGAGGTCTCGTGCTCGTCGGCGTAGCGCTGCAGCGCGGTCTCCGTGACGGCACCGATGCCGCGCTTCGGCACGTTGAGGATGCGACGGAGGGACAGCGGGTCGGCCGGGTTGGCGACGGTGATCAGGTACGCCATGGCGTCCTTGATCTCGGCACGCTCGTAGAACTTCGTGCCGCCGAGCACCCGGTACGGGATCGCCGAGCGGATGAAGATCTCCTCGAGCGCGCGCGTCTGCGAGTTCGTCCGGTAGAACACGGCCATGTCCCGGTACGAGGTGCCCTCGTCGTGCAGCCGCTGGATCTCGTCGGCGACGAACTGCGCCTCGTCGTGGCCGGTGTACCCGGTGAAGCCGACGATCTTGTCACCGGCGCCGACGTCGGTGAACAGGTTCTTCGCCTGGCGGTCGAAGTTGTTCGCGATGACGGCGTTCGCGGCGTCGAGGATCGTCTGCGTCGAGCGGTAGTTCTGCTCGAGCAGGATCACCTTCGAGTTCGGGAAGTCCCGCTCGAACTCGACGATGTTGCGGATGTCCGCGCCACGGAAGGCGTAGATCGACTGGTCGGAGTCGCCGACCACCGTGAGCGACGCCGGGGCGATCGACCCGTCGGCCTCACGCATGCGGGCGACGTGCTGCCCGGAGTCCTCGAGCTTGTCGACCTGCTCCACGGGCACCGGGCGGGTGAGTTCGCGGATCAGGGCGTACTGCGCGTGGTTGGTGTCCTGGTACTCGTCGACCAGGACGAACCGGAAGCGGCGCTGGTAGAGCGCGGCGACCTCGGGGAAGGCACGGAACAGGAAGACCGTCTGCCCGATCAGGTCGTCGAAGTCGAAGGCGTTGGCCCGGCGCAGCTCGTTCGTGTAGCGGCGGAACACCTCGGTGAACATGACCTCCTGCGGGTCGTTCGCGTTGATGTTCCGCGCGTAGGTGTCGACGTCCTGCAGCTCGTTCTTGAGCTTCGAGATCTTCGACGACGCGGCCCCGACGGTGAGCCCGAGGGAGTCCGCTTCGAGCTCCTTGATGATCCGCTTGAGGAGCGCGCGCGAGTCCGCCGAGTCGTAGATCGTGAACGACTGCGGGAACCCGAAGCGCTCGGCCTCGCGCCGGAGGATCCGCACGCACGCCGAGTGGAACGTCGAGATCCACATGCCCTCGGCGGCCTGGCCGACCAGGGCCTGCACGCGCTCGCGCATCTCGGCGGCGGCCTTGTTCGTGAACGTGATCGCGAGGATCTGCGACGGCCAGGCCTCGCGGTTCGCGAGCAGCAGGGCGATGCGCCGGGTGAGCACGCTCGTCTTGCCCGATCCGGCACCGGCCACGATGAGCAGGGACTCGCCGCGGTACTCGACGGCTTCCTTCTGCTGGGGGTTGAGGCCCGCGGTGAACGGGTCGTCGTACCCGCCGGGGCGGTTGCCCGCGCCCGGCTCGGGGGACTGGTCGAAGGGGTCGAGCACGATCGTCATGACCGGGTCAGTCTAGGCGCGCCCTCCGACAGGCGCAGCGGCTGCGATCCGTGGGCCGCCGGACACACTGCGAGCCACCAGGACCGGGGTCGGGTCGGACGGCGGACAGGCTGTCGGACATGAGGACGTGGACCGCAGGTGTCGCCGTGGGGCTCGCGCTCCGGAGCTGGCTCTGGATGGCGTTCGTGACGACGCCGGCAACGACCCTGCTCGGCGCGGCGTGGCTCGCGGCTGCGTCCAGCCCTCCGGACGTGGGTTCGGCCGCGCTCACGGTGCTGCTCGTCTCGGTCCCCACCGGGGTCGTGTCACTCGCCGGAGCGGTCCTGGCCGTGCCGTTCACCTTCGTGCTGGGTCGAGTGCTCGTGCACGGTCGGGCCCACCGGCCGACGGCGATCGTCGCCCACGCGGTGCTCGCCGGCGTACTGGCAGCGCTCGGCATGCAGGTCGTGGTCGCACTGTGGAGCGGCTCGTGGACACCGCCCCCGAGCTGGACGCTGCTCGTGTCGGTGCCGGCAGGGCTCGCCGCCGCGATCGGGACGGCACGGTTCACCGCGCCGATCCGGGTGGCCGCGCTGCGATCCGGGGCGCCCGCCGACCACAGGGTGGTGGGCGACGACGACCGGACGGTGGTCTCGGTCGACGAGGTCCGGGGCCGAGCGACGTCAACCCCCGACGAGTGACCGCGCCCGCACCGCCAGGTCCGGGTGGTCCGCGAACACCCCGTCCACCCCGGTCCGCACGACCGAGGTGAACCACCGCTCCCAGTCGCCGTGCGCCGCCACGTCGCCCCCGCGCCGGAGCGGCGCCGGCAGGAACCGGTTCTCCGGGCGGAGCGTCCACGTGTAGACGGCGAGCCCGGCGGCGTGCGCGCGCTCCACGACGACGCTCCGGACCGGCCGCGGGTCGTCGACGGCGACGCTGTCGACCCCGGCCATCAGGGTCTTCAGGTCGACGCTGATGCCGTGGAACTCCTCGGCGAACCCGGCCAGCGCGACGTCCGTCCGCTCGGAGGCCCACGAGGGAGCCGCCGACCCGTGGGCGGCGACCTCGTCCGCGGCGCTGCCACGGGCCTCCTGGAGGTACACGAGGCGACCACCCGTGCCGAGCGAGCCGAGCTGACGGAGCACCGTCTTCTCGAACGACTCGATCGTCAGCCGGTCGTCGCCGCGCCACCCGGCGTCCCCGAGCGCGTCGTCGAGCAGCTGCGCCATCGGGAACCCGGCCTGCTCGAAGAAGTGCGCGTGCTTGACCTCGGCGACGAGCCCGACCGGGCGTGGAGCCGCGTCGAGGATGCCGAGCAGGTCCTCGAGCCGCAGCACCCCCTCCTCGCCGTCGTGCGCCGCCGACGCCGGACGCAGCTGGGGCAGGCGTTCCCGGACCCGGAGCGTCCGGAGCTCGGCCCACGTGAAGTCCTCGGTGAACCAGCCCGTGACGCTCTGCCCGTCGACCGTCTTCGTCGTCCGGAGGTGTGCGAACTCGGGGTGGTCGGCGACGTCGGTGGTGCCGGACACCTCGTTCTCGTGGCGCAGCACGAGCACGCCGTCCTTCGACGGGACGAGGTCGGGCTCGATCGCGTCGGCACCGAGCTCAACGGCGAGTTCGTAGGCGCTCCGGGAGTGCTCGGGACGGTGGCCGGAGGCTCCTCGGTGGGCGATCACACGGGTCATGCGCCGAACCGTAGCCGCTCCGCCCTGCCGGCAGGTGTCCCGCTGGTGTGCCTGTGGACACATCCGTTCAGCCCGAGCCCTCCGTTCCCAGCCGGCCCACGGAGGGTCGCTCCGTGACCGTCCGACACCTGTCCACCGCCGTCGAGGCACGCATCGACCGCGCGGCCCGCCGCCTGCTCGACGCCGGGCACCAGCCACACCGCCCGGTGCGTCTCGCCGTCACCGAGTTCCTGGTGTTCGGGGCGAAGCAGGCGTGGGCGTGCACGTTCGGAGCCCTGCTGCTCGCGACGATGGTGGTCGTGCACCTGACCGTGCCGCCCGGCGCCCGGAACGACGTGCTGACGGTGGCCGCCGCGGCGATCCAGGTCGGCATGCTCGTGTTCGGCCTCGAGACCGTGCGGGAGCTCCGGGTGGTTCTGGTCTTCCACGTGGTCGGCACCGTCATGGAGGTCTTCAAGACCCACGTCGGCTCGTGGCAGTACGGCAGCGACGGCTGGCTCGTGGTCGCCGGCGTCCCGCTCTTCTCGGGGTTCATGTACGGCGCCGTTGGGTCGTACATGGTCCGGGTCGTCCGGCTCTTCGACCTGCACTTCGACCGGTGGCCGCGGCAGTGGCTCCTGGTCGTCGTCGCCGCCGGCATCTACGCGAACTTCTTCGGCCACCACTTCGTGTGGGACGCGCGGTACGTGCTGCTCGCCCTGGTCGTGGTGCTCTTCGCACGGACGACGATGCACGTCCGGGTGCACCGCGCGACGCTGCGGATGCCCGTCCTGCTGGCGATGGCCCTGGTCGCGGTGTTCATCTGGCTCGCGGAGGACGTCGCGACGTGGGCCGGGGCGTGGGCCTACCCGGACCAGGCGGCGGGCTGGGAGCCGGTCGCCCCCACCAAGATCGTGGCCTGGCTGCTCCTCATGGTGATCTCGGTCGCGCTCGTCGCGTGGCTGTACCCGCAGGTGCGGTCGGCTCCTGCCGACCCGACCGCTCGGGATCGACCCGGCCTGGAGGCACGACCCACCGCCGCCCCGCCGGCGGCCGTCCGGCGGTCGGCTGGTTCACGACGACCTCGGGGCGCGCACGCAGACCACCCCCATAGTGTTCAGCTGTCGGGCCCGTCGGGCTCGCTTCCGCTCGCCGCGAATCCTCAGCCTTCCGCGACGAAGCGCCCCTAGGCTGAGAGGACTCGAATCTCCAAGGAAGAGGACACCATGGCCTTCAAGCCCGGTTTCGACCAGTCCCCCGCCTTCAACGACCAGGGCCGCAACGCCTGGGGCGCCGGCGCTGGTCAGCAGCAGGCGGGCTGGGGACGCACCCCACAGCAGGGGCAGTACCCGCAGCAGGGCGGCATGACGCCCGAGCAGCTGCAGTACATGTACGACCGCCCGACGGCGAGCCCGGTCGACACCGACCGCATGTCGTACGAGGACACCATCGTCAAGACGCTCCTCGCGTTCGGCGTGCTCCTCGTCGGCGCCGTCGCCGGCTGGAACCTGCCGCCGATCGTCTGGATCGTCGGCGCGATCGTCGGCTTCGTGCTCGCGCTCGTCAACACGTTCAAGAAGAAGCCGTCGCCGGGTCTCGTGCTGGCGTACGCGTTCTTCGAGGGCCTGTTCGTCGGCGGCATCTCGGCGGCGTTCAACACCGTCTCGGACGGCATCGTCGCGCAGGCGGTGTTCGGCACGCTCGGTGTCTTCGCCGTCACGCTGCTGCTCTTCTCGAGCGGCAAGGTCCGTGCGACGCCGAAGGCGACCCGGTTCTTCCTCATCGCGATGGTCGGGTACCTGGTCTTCTCGCTCGTGAACATCGTCCTGCAGTTCACCGGCGTGACCTCGGGCTCGTTCGGTCTCCGCAGCGAGCCGAGCTTCCTGTTCGGCATCCCGTGGGGTGTCCTGATCGGCATCTTCGTCGTGATCATGGCGGCGTACTCGCTGGTCCTCGACTTCGACCAGATCAAGACCGGCGTCCAGCGCGGTGCTCCGCGCATCTACGCCTGGACCGCAGCGTTCGGTCTCATCGTCACCCTGGTGTGGCTGTACATCGAGATCCTGCGCATCCTGGCGATCCTGGCGAGCAGCCGCGACTAGTCCCCACCTGATCGACCCGAAGGGCCCCGGCACACGCCGGGGCCCTTCGTCGTCCCGGGACAACTGGGCCCTGCCGGCCCTGCCCGCCGGCCCTGAGCGGGCCAGATCTGTCACGCTCGGCACGCTCCGGCGACGGAACACGCCCGCTCGACGGACCGCACGCGGCATGTCCTGCACGCTCGAGTACGGCGGCCGCCCGACCGGACGAGCGGGCCAGATCTGTCACGCTCGACGCGACTCGGCGACGGGAACCGCCCGCTCGACGAACCGCACGCGGCATGTCCTGCACGCTCGACGGCGCCGCCCGGGTCGGGGAAGGCACGGACGCGACGAGGGCCCGGCACGCAGTGCGTACCGGGCCCTCGGGCGTCAGGGAGTGACTACTCCCACTCGATCGTCCCCGGCGGCTTGCTCGTGACGTCGAGCACGACGCGGTTCACGTCGGGGACCTCGTTCGTGATGCGGTTCGAGATCTTCGCCAGGGTGTCGTACGGCAGGCGCGTCCAGTCGGCCGTCATGGCGTCCTCGGAGGAGACCGGACGGAGCACGATCGGGTGGCCGTAGGTGCGGCCGTCGCCCTGGACGCCCACGGAGCGGACGTCGGCGAGCAGGACGACCGGGCACTGCCAGATCTCCTCGTCGAGGCCGGCCGCGGTGAGTTCCTCGCGTGCGATCTTGTCCGCCGCACGGAGCAGCTCGAGGCGGTCCTTCGTGACCTCGCCGACGATGCGGATGCCGAGGCCCGGGCCGGGGAACGGCTGGCGACCGACGATGACCTCGGGCAGCCCGAGCTCGCGACCGACGGCACGGACCTCGTCCTTGAACAGGGTGCGCAGCGGCTCGACGAGCTCGAACGTCATGTCCTCGGGCAGACCGCCGACGTTGTGGTGCGACTTGATGTTCGCCGTGCCGGAACCACCGCCGGACTCGACGACGTCCGGGTACAGCGTGCCCTGGACGAGGAACTTGACCTCACCCGCGTCCGAGTCCGAGGCCGCTGCGTCCGCGCGGGCCTCGAGCACGAGGGCCTCGGCCGCCGCCTCGAACGTGCGGATGAACTCGCGCCCGATGATCTTGCGCTTCTGCTCGGGGTCGCTGACACCGGCGAGGGCGTCGAGGAACTGCTGCTCCGCGTCGACCGTGATCAGGCGGACACCGGTCGAGGCGACGTAGTCCTCCTCGACCTGCTTGCGCTCGTCGGCGCGCAGGAGCCCGTGGTCGACGAAGACGCACGTCAGCTGGTCGCCGACGGCCTTGTGCACCAGGGCTGCGGCGACGGCGGAGTCGACACCGCCGGAGAGTCCGGCGATGACCCGTGCGGAGCCCACCTGTGCGCGGATCCGCTCGACCTGCTCCTCGATGACGTTCGCGGAGTTCCAGTCGCCGGGGAGCCCCGCGGCGCGGTGCAGGAAGTTCTCGAGCACGGCCTGGCCGTAGGCCGAGTGCTTCACCTCGGGGTGCCACTGCACGCCGTAGAGCTTGCGCTCGTCGGAGGCGAACGCGGCGACCGGGGTCGAGGCGCTCGACGCGAGGACCTCGAAGCCCTCGGGGGCCTTCGCCACGGAGTCGCCGTGCGACATCCAGGTGACCTGGGACTCCGGCTGGTCGCCGAGCAGCACGCTGTCGGTGCCGGAGACGGTCACGTCGGTGGCGCCGTACTCGCGGAGACCGGTGTGCGCGACCTCGCCGCCGAGCGACTTCGCCATGGCCTGGAAGCCGTAGCAGATGCCGAGCACGGGGACACCGAGGTCGAGGATCTCGCCGTCGAGCGACGGGGCACCGTCCTCGTACACGGACGACGGGCCACCGGACAGCACGATCGCCGCCGGGTCCTTCTCGCGGACCTCGTCCGCCGTGATCGAGTGCGGGACGATCTCGCTGTAGACGTTCGCCTCACGCACACGCCGTGCGATCAGCTGGGCGTACTGGGCGCCGAAGTCGACGACCAGGACGGGGCGCTGTTCGGTCTCGCTCACCGAGCGGCCTCCTTCTCACGCTGCTGGGCAGCGGTCAGCTCGTGGTAGGTGTCCATGGCCTTCTGCTGCATGCGGTGCTCGACCACGAAGGACATGAACGGGATGATGCCGCCGAGGGCGATGAGCAGGAAGCGCGACGGCCTCCAGCGCATGATGCTCCACAGGCGGAAGTCCGTGAACAGGTACAGCACGTAGAGCCAGCCGTGCGCGATGAGGATCGCGATCGACAGGTTGAACGTGCCGGGTGCTTCGCCCGCGGTGCCGTTCGGCACGAAGAACGGGCCGTTGCCGAGCTGCATCTCGAGCTGCAGCGGCGTGTACTTGATGATGACCTCGATCACCAGCGCGAGCAGCAGCACGCCGGTGATGTACGCGGAGACGCGGTACCACTTCACCGCGCCCGGGATCTTCGGGATGTCACGCGTGCGGACGGTCAGGGCCATGCAGTCGATCCTACCGTCGCGCCGGAGCGGGCTCGGCGGGCTCCCCCGTGCCCCCGGCTGCGTCGGTGTCCGTGGCGGCGGCAGCCTCGCGGGCGTCCTCCTGCTCGCGCTCCCAGGCGTCCTTCACGAACCGGTACCAGAGGAACACGGCGAACCCGGCGAAGACGACCCACTCGATCGCGTAGAAGAGGTTGAGCCAGTCGAAGCGGACCTCGCGCGTCGGGGCACGGTCGGCGATGGTGCCGAGGTCGGCGGCCTTCGCCGTGGTGCCGTCGGCGACGACGTACCCGATGTACATCCGGTCGTCGAAGGCCTTCCAGGTGTTCACGAACCGGGCCGGCGCCACCGCCGAGTACTCGCCCGTGCTGTAGGCGTCCTGGTCCGGGGACTCCGCCGGGTAGTAGCGGCCCTGCACCGTGAGCTCCTGGCCGTCGGTCAGGCGCTCGCCCCCCGCTTCGGCCTGTCGCCGCTCGTCCGACCAGCCGATGACCACCGGCAGGCTCGCGCCGGTACCGGTGTCGACGAGGTGCCCGATCGCCTGGTAGGTGCCGCCGCCGGACCGCCCGGTCAGGATCGTCGTGTCACCCGCGACGAACGTCCCGGTCACGGTGATCCGCTGCCCGGCGATGTTCTCGGACGCCGCGCGCCCGGGCTCGGTGACGTCGTCGAGTGCCTTGCGGGTCTCGGTCGTGGCCGGCAGGGGCTTGCCGTTCGCGATGCTCCGCTCGAGCTGCCACTTGCCGAGGCCTGCGAAGACCCCCGCGAGCACGAGCGCCAGCAGGAGCAGTGCGATCCACCTCGGTCGTCGGGCTACGGCCCACATCTGTATCAGTACTCCGGATCGCGCTGGCGGACCGGGCGCTTCGGGCGCTCGGCAGGGACGTCGACCGGCGACGTCACGGGTTCGCTCGTCGTCGGCTCCGGTGACCCATTCTCGCGCTCTTCCCTGCCCGCAGCCTCCACGAGGGCGAACTCCTCGGCGAACTGCCGGTCGCGCTCGGCCCGTCGAGCCGCAGCCGCGGCGTCCTGGTCGGCGACGGCGGCCTCGGCGGCGGTGTCGATCGCCTCGTCGAGGGCCGGTCCGGCCGGGATCCCGACACCTGCAGCGCCGACAGGGCCGGCAGCGCCGGCAGCACCAGCCGCACCCGGACGACCCGGGCGACGACCGAGCCGCGCGCGCAGGCGCTGGCGCAGCCGCGCCACCCGGGCCGGTCGCACCACGAGGCGGCCGATCCGGTCCGAGTTCACGGCGAGCAGCGGACCCAGGACGGCCATCACGAGGACGTAGAGGCCCGCGAAGGCGGTGATCCGCGCCTCCAGGCCGGCGGCAGCCGACAGCGTCGCGAGGATGAGCGCGAACTCGCCCCGGTTCACCAGGATGACCGCGGTGTTGATGCCCTGCTGGACGTTGAACCCGTTCATGCGGGCCACGAGCTGCCCCGCGACGGCGTTCAACACGACCGTCATGCCGATCGCGCCGAGGACGGGCCAGAGCACCTCACCGAAGGTCGACAGGTCGAGCCCGAGGCCGAAGTTCACGAAGAAGAACGCGGCGAACACGTCACGCATCGGGAGGGCGAGCTGCTCGATGCGGTCCCGGTAGCGGGTCGCACCGCAGAGCAGGCCGATCACGAACGCACCGATCGCGTCGGTCACGCCGAGCAGGTCGCCGATGCCGCCGAACATCACGGCGAGGCCGAAGAACAGGACCGTGAACAGCTCGTCGTCGCGGGTCGCGAAGATCTTCGACACCCACTTGCCGGCGAACCGGGCGAGCGTGAACATCACCACGAGGAACCCGAACGCGAGCCCGAGCTTGCCGACCACGGCCCACAGGTTCGTGTCACCGGAGAGCACGACGGAGACGATCGCCAGGTAGATGGCGATGAAGACGTCCTCGATGACGGTGACACCGAGGATCATCGGTGTCTCGTCGTTCGCCAGACGTCGCAGCTCGATGAGCAGCTTCGTCACGATCGCACTCGACGACGTCGCCGTCATGCCCGCGATGATCAGGGCTTCACGGGTGCCCCAGCCGAGCGAGAACCCGAAGGCGAAGCCGACGCCCATGTTGATCGCGACGTACGTGCCGCCGGAGACCAGGAGCTTCCCGGCGTTGCCGT
Source organism: Curtobacterium sp. HSID17257 (assembly GCF_003989515.1). Classification (GTDB taxonomy): domain Bacteria; phylum Actinomycetota; class Actinomycetes; order Actinomycetales; family Microbacteriaceae; genus Curtobacterium. The sequence goes on along the minus strand of NZ_RBLU01000015.1, from coordinate 30,945 downwards.
AGAACTCCTCCTGGTCGAACTCCAACCCGAGGTTGAAGAGCAGCAGGATGAGTCCGAACGTCGCGATCAGCTCGATCGTGTGCGATTCGACGTTCAGGCCGATCCACGGGGTGTGCGGGCTCGCGATGAGCCCGACCACCATGTAGATCGGGATGGCGGGCAGGCCGATGGTCTTGCCCAGGCGTCCGAGGACGTAGGCGATGATGAACAGGCCGCCGATGGTCAGCAGCTCACCACCCAGGTGCATCCGCTAGCTCCCGGGCGGCGCCTCGGCGGCCGCGGCCGCGAGCTGACCGCTGCGGTAGAAGGAGAACGCCTTCGAGACCTTCTCGGGAGCGCCGGCGACGACGATGGTGTCACCGGGGAACACGACGAAGTCCGGCGAGGGTGCGGGGTTCGCGCTGTCGCCACGGACGACCGCGACGACGGTCAGGCCGATGAAGCCCGAGTCGTGCAGGTCGCCGAGGGGCTTGCCGGCGATGGCGTCCTCGTAGTCGACGCTGAACCAGTCGATCGACAGGCCGGGGATCTCGTCGAGCTTGTCGAGGCCCTCGGTGATCCGGGTGCCGCCGAGCAGTTCGGCGAGCGTGTGCGCCTCGTCCTCGCTGAGACGCAGCGAGACCTTCTCGGACTTGTCCGCGCCGTCCGAGACGTCCGCGAACGAGATGAGGTCGGAGTGCCCCGACCGGTGCGTGATGACACCGCACTTGCCACCGTCGTCGGTGTAGAAGCTGTGCAGCACGCCGACTCCGGGGAGTTTGACGCGATGGACGTCGACCATGATGGCTCCCTTGGTGAGTACCCCGATGATAACCACCGGGGCGCCCGGGCCATTCCGCACGCTACGGTCGTGCGATGGGGAACACACGGGGGGCCGTCCGCATCGTCGTCGCCGTCGTCGGGGTGGTGGTCGTCGCGGCGTACGCGGCGCTGCTGGCCGTCAACGCGCTCGTGCTCGATCCGCTCGCGGCGGTGCCCGGGGCGACCCTGCCGCAGATCCACGAGCGCATCGAGGCTGCGGGGATGTCCGTCGCCGGCGACGTCCGTGGCGTCGTGGTCGTGGCGTCGATCGGGGTGGTCCTGGCGATCGTCGCGGCGGTCGTCGGACTCGCGGCGCGACTGCCCGCGACGGTGGTCGCGGTGATGCACCTCGGCGTCCTCGCGGCGGGTGCGCTCGCGACCTTCCAGTCGGGCTTCTGGCTCGGCATGGACGTCGCCGACACGTTCCCGACGGGCGGGGGCGCGCACACGATCTGGGCAGGCGTGCTGTACCTGACGAGCCTCGCGGCGTTCGTCGCGATCCCGGTCGTCCTCGCCGTCACGGCCGTCCGGACCCGCAACACGCAACGTCAGCGACAGCTCGCAGCGGAGTAGCGCTGCGAGGAACCGCCGAGGTTGCGTCTTGCGGGAAGAGCGGGACGTGACGGACGGGAGGCGCGGGGCGGGGCCGCCAAGCGCCTCCCGTCCGGTGGCCTACCGCGGTTCGCTCGTCTTCTCGCCCTCGACCTGCTCGTCGGTCGCCTTCGCGCCCTCGGCGCCGCTCGAGCGGCCACCGCCGACGACGACGTCGTCCTCGTCGAAGCCGAACGCGATGTCCGGCGCCTCGAGACGCACCCGGTCGGCCGACTCGTCGTCGGGCTGCAGCTGCGACTCGCGCTCGGCGGCGACGCGCTTCAGGTAGTTCGACACCTCGTGCTCGGTCGTCTCCTGGTCCCACCCGAGCACACCCGCCATGAGCTTCGCGGCGACCGGAGCCGCCTCCTCACCGCGGTCCCACGCCTCGATCGAGATGCGGGTGCGGCGCGCGAGGACGTCCTCCAGGTGCAGGGCACCCTCGTGCGAGGCCGCGTAGACGACCTCGGCGCCGATGTAGTCGTCGGCCTGCGGCAGGGGCTCGGCGAGCGACGGGTCCTGCTCGACGAGCTGCAGCACCTCGGTGGCCTGCGTGCCGTACCGGTTCAGCAGGTGCTCGATCCGCACCTTGTGCACGCCGAACTGCCGCGCGGTGCGGGCCCGACGGTTCCACGCAGCCGGGTAGCCCTCGGCGCCGACCAGCGGGATGTCCTCGGTCGTCGACGCCGGGATCTTGCCGTCCATCGCGGCGACGGCCTCGTCGATGGCGTCCTTGCCCATCACGCGGTAGGTCGTCCACTTGCCGCCCGCGACCACGACGAGTCCCGGGGCGGTGTGCGCGACGACGTGCTCACGGCTGAGCTGCGACGTCTGGTCGGACTCACCCGCGAGCAGCGGTCGGAGACCGGCGTAGACGCCCTCGACGTCCTCGCGGGTGAGCGGCACGGCGAGCACCTTGTTGACGTGCTCGAGGATGTAGTCGATGTCCGCCGCGGTCGCCGCCGGGTGGGCCTTGTCGAGGTTCCAGTCGGTGTCCGTCGTGCCGACGAGCCAGTGCCGGCCCCACGGGATGACGAAGAGCACGCTCTTCTCGGTGCGGAGGATCATGCCGGTGTTCGACTGGAAGCGGTCGCGGGGGATGACGAGGTGCACGCCCTTCGACGCCCGCACCTTGAACTGCCCACGGGTGCCGACCATCGCCTGGGTGTCGTCGGTCCAGACGCCGGTCGCGTTCACGACCTGCTTCGCCCGGATGTCGAACTTCTCGCCCGTCTGGATGTCGTGCGCGTGCGCCCCGACGACCCGCTCCCCGACCTTGATGAACCCCTCGATGCGGACCCGGCTCGCCGCGTGCGCGCCGTACGACGCGGCCGTGCGGACGAGCGAGGCGACGTAGCGGGCGTCGTCGACCTGGGCGTCGTAGTACGTCATGCCGCCGACGAAGGCGTCCTTCTTCAGGCCCGGCATGTTCTTCAGGACCTGCTTGCGGCTGAGGTGCCGGTGGTGCGGGACCCCGGGCGGACGACCACCGGACCAGCTGAAGACGTCGTACATCGCCATGCCGATGCCGATGTAGAAGCGCTCCCACACGCGGTGGTTGAGCGGGTAGAGGAAGCGCACGGGCTTCACCAGGTGCGGGGCGATCCGCTGCAGCAGCAGACCGCGTTCGATCAGGGCTTCGCGGACGAGTGCGAAGTTCAGCTGCTCGAGGTAGCGGATGCCACCGTGCACGAGCTTCGACGAGCGGCTCGACGTGCCCGAACCCCAGTCGCGGGCCTCGACGATGCCGACGCTCAGGCCGCGGGTGACCGCGTCGAGCGCACTGCCGCCGCCGACGATGCCGCCGCCGACGACCAGGACGTCGAGCTCCTTGGTCTTCAGCGCCTCGATCGTCGCGGCACGTTCCTCGGGTCCGAGCTTCGTGGACGGGTCGAAGCCGACGCTCGCGCTGGGTGCCGCGGCACGCTGGGCGCCCTCGACGGTGCTCTCGGCACCTGCGGTCGTCGCGTCCGTGCTGGTCTGCGTGGTGCTGCTGGCTGGCTTGGCCATCGTCGCCTCCGTGCGGGTTGCGCGCACGGAGCCGGCCTCCGCGCACGGGAGCGCCGAGGCGTCACCCGTGCGGGAGCACGGGTGCCACCGTCACTGCTGGTGGTACGGCGCCACGACCACTTCTACTCGCTGGAACTCCTTGACGTCGGAGTATCCGGTGGTGGCCATCGACCGACGGAGCGCACCGACCAGGTTCGCGCGGCCGTCCCACGACGGGGTCGGGCCGTTCAGCACGTTCTCGAGCGGGGCGATCTGGCCGACCTCGACACGACGGCCGCGGGGCAGCTCGGAGTGGTGCGCTTCGGCACCCCAGTGGAAGCCACCGCCCGGGGCCTCGGTCGCGCGGGCCAGCGCGGTGCCGAGCATGACCGCGTCGGCACCGACGGCGATCGCCTTGACGATGTCGCCGGCGGTGTCGAGCCCGCCGTCCGCGATGACGTGCACGTAGCGGCCGCCGGACTCGTCCATGTAGTCGCGTCGGGCGCCGGCGACGTCGGCCACCGCGGTCGCCATCGGCGCGTGGATGCCCAGGGCGGCGCGGGTCGTCGAGGCCGCACCGCCACCGAAGCCGACGAGCACGCCCGCAGCACCGGTGCGCATGAGGTGCAGCGCCGACGTGTACGTCGAGGCACCGCCCACGATGACCGGGACGTCGAGCTCGTAGATGAACTTCTTGAGGTTGAGCGGCTCCTGGTTCTGGGAGACGTGCTCCGCCGAGACCGTCGTGCCGCGGATGACGAACAGGTCGACACCGGCGTCGACGACCGTCTGCGAGAACTCCTGCGTGCGCTGCGGGCTGAGCGACCCGGCGACCGGCACCCCGGCGGCACGGATCTCGGCCAGGCGCGCGGTGATCAGCTCGGCCTTGACCGGCTCGGAGTAGATCTCCTGCATGCGCTTCGTGACGTTGCCGTCCGTGAGGGTCTTGATCTCCTCGTAGTACGGCGTCGGGTCCTCGTACCGGGTCCACAGGCCCTCGAGGTCGAGCACGCCCAGGATCCCGAGCTCGCCCATCTGGATGACCGTCGCCGGCGAGGACACCGAGTCCATCGGCGCCGAGAGGATCGGCGACGCGAAGGTGAACGCGTCGATCGACCACTGCACGCTCACGTCGTGCGGGTCGCGGGTGCGCCGCGAGGGGACCACCGCGATGTCGTCGAACGCGTAGGCCCGACGGCCGCGCTTGCCTGCACCGATCTCGACTTCAGTCACCGGGCAAGCCTAGCGGGCGGGGTCCCGGAGTGGGACGGGTGGACGGTGCATTCGGTGCACGGCGCAGCGGCCTCGGTCAGCGTCGGGGTCGTGCCCGTCGCTTCCGCAGCGCCCGCAGGACCAGGCCGAGCAGGAGCGCGAGCACGACGAGGACCGCGAGCAGGGCTGCTGCGACCTTCACCAGCAGTGCGGCGCCGACGAAGAGCACGGCGAAGACGACCCAGACGAGGGCGTCGAGCACGAGGGGGCCGGAGGTGCGCACCTGCGTCACGGTAGCCGACGGGCGGGGAGCCGGGGTGTCGGGACGGGTGCGGCGGGGCGGGGGCGGGGCGTGCCTCCCGGCCGGATGTGGATGCGCGTGCGACGCGAGACGCCGGCCTCGGCCTCGGCCTCGGCGTCGGCACGAGGACGGGGCCGCGCGGCGCATCAGCAGCCAGCGCGGCCCCGTCGGGGTGCGGGTACCACCCCCACAGCAGTACCCGCGGGTCGACCCCGCTCAGCGAGCGGAGTCGACGTCCTTGGCGAGCGTCCCCAGGTAGAGCTCGATGACCTTCGGATCGTCGGCGAGCTCACGCCCGGTGCCCGAGTACGCGTTCCTCCCCTGGTCGAGCACGTACCCACGATCGCAGATCTGCAGACAACGCCGTGCGTTCTGCTCGACCATGATGATCGACACCCCGGCCTTGTTGATCCGGCGCGTGCGGATGAAGGTCTCGTCCTGGCGCACCGGCGACAGACCCGCGGAGGGCTCGTCGAGCAGCAGCACCTTCGGGTCCATCATCAGCGCCCGGGCCATCGCGACCGACTGCCGCTCACCACCGGACAGGGAGCCCGCCCGCTGGGTGCGCCGCTGGCCGAGGACCGGGAACAGGTCGTAGATGACCTCGAGCCGCTCGGCGAACTTCTTCGGACGCAGGTACAGGCCCATCTGCAGGTTCTCCTCGATCGAGAGCGAGGGGAACACGTTGTTCGTCTGCGGCACGAAGCCGACGCCGGCCTGCACGAGCTTGTTCGCCTTGAGGTTCGTGATGTCCTCGCCCTGCAGGGACACCGAGCCCTCGCGGATGGAGACCAGGCCGAACAGCGCCTTGAGGAGCGTCGACTTGCCCGCGCCGTTCGGGCCGATGATGCCGATCAGCTCGCCCGGGTAGCAGTCGAGGTCGCAGCCGTTGAGGATGTTGACGCCCGGCAGGTACCCGGCGACCAGGTTCTTCGCGGTGAGGACGGGTTCGACGGTGGCGGTCGGACTGGAGGCGCGGCTCGCGTCCGCTGCGTTCGGTGCGTCGGTCATCGGGTCGCCTCCTGCTCGTCCTGCTTGCGGTCGTCCGCCTTCGGGCGGTCGTCCGCTGCTTCCTCTTCGGCCACCTCTTCGGCCAGCTCCTCGTAGGTCTCCTCGGTGAGGAGCGAGTCGTCGCCCAGGTCGGTGTCGTGGTGCGCACCGAGGTACGCGTCGATGACGGCGCGGTCGTCCATCACGGTGTCGGCCGGCCCCTCGGCGACGACCTTGCCCTCGGCCATCACGACGACCCAGTCCGAGATGTGCCGGACCATGTGCATGTCGTGCTCGACGAAGAGCACGGTCATGCCGTCGTCGCGCAGGGACTGGATGTGCCCGAGCAGCGACTGCGTCAGCGCCGGGTTCACGCCGGCCATCGGCTCGTCGAGCATGATCATCGCCGGGTCGGACATGAGCGCACGGGCCATCTCGAGGAGCTTGCGCTGGCCGCCGGACAGCGACCCGGCGTAGTCGTCCTGCTTCTCGAGGAGCTTGAAGCGGGCGAGCAGGTCCTCGGCCTTCGCCGTGATCTCGCGCTCGCGCTTCCGCCAGAGCGCCGGGACCAGGCCGACGAAGAAGTTCTCGCCCGGCTGGTCGCGGGCACCGAGCAGCATGTTCTGCATCACGGTGAGCCGGCTCAGGGCCTTCGTGAGCTGGAACGTGCGGACCATGCCCTTGTTCGCGATGTGCGTCGCACTCGTCTTCTGCAGCGTGTCGCCGTTGAAGCGGGTCGTCGCACCGGGGCTCGGCTTGTCGAAGCCGGTGAGCAGGTTGAAGAACGTCGTCTTGCCGGCGCCGTTCGGACCGATGAGCGCGGTGATGGTGCCGCGCTGCACCTCGAGGTGGTCGACGTCGACCGCGGTCATGCCGCCGAAGTGCCGGGTGACGCCGTCGACGGTCAGGATCGGGTCGGACTTCGTGTGGGTGTAGGTCTCAGACACTGAACGACAGCTCCTTCTTGTTGCCCAGGAGTCCCTGTGGCCGGAACACGATGAGGAGCATGAGCGCGATGCCGACGAGCACGTAGGAGAACTGCTCCGCCTGCTGTGCGTTCATGATCGAGTCGGGGATGAAGTCCCCGGCGAGGGTGCGGACGAAGAGCCGCACGACGAAGAACAGGATCGCCCCGAGCACCGGGCCGAACACCGTCGCGGCGCCGCCGAGGATCAGCGCGGTCCAGATGAAGAACGTCATCGAGCGGCCCATGGCGTCGGGCTGCACGGAGCTCGGCAGCACGTAGATGACCCCGGCGAGCGCACCGAGCGCACCACCGAAGACGAGCGCCTGCATCTTGTACGAGTAGACGTTCTTGCCGAGGGAGCGGACGGCGTCCTCGTCCTCGCGGATCGCCTTCACGACGCGACCCCACGGGCTGCGCATGAGCAGGAAGAGCACGAGGGTGAAGAGCGCCACGAGGCCCCAGGCCGCGATGCGGATCCACCAGCCGTTGACCCCGTTGTTCGAGTAGGTGAACCACAGGATGCTCGTGGTGCCGTCGGGCAGCGGGCTGAGCGCGTTGAACGGGTCGCGGTACGCCGAGCCGGCGATGCCGTTCGAGCCTCCCGTGGTGTCCGTCAGCAGGCTGGAGCGTCCGACCATGCGGATGATCTCGGCACCGGAGATCGTCACGATCGCCAGGTAGTCCCCACGCAACCGCAGGGTCGGGATGCCGAGGATGACCGCGAAGACGATCGCGACCGCCAGGGCGACGAGCACCGCCATGACGAAGGGCAGCCCGTTCGTGATCGAGATCGCGAAGCCGTAGGCACCGAGCAGCAGGAACGCCGCCTGGCCCATGTTGATCAGACCGGTGAGGCCGAAGTGCACGTTGAGGCCGATCGCGGCCAGGGCGAACGCCGCCGTGGTGGGGGCGAGCGCCTCCTGCGTCAGCGACGACAGCAGGTTCAGGATGTAGTCCATGTCGGTGCTCCCTTAGCCGATGCGCTCGGCGCGACCGAAGATGCCCTGCGGCCGGAACAGCAGGATGAGGATGAGGATCACGAGGGCCGTGGCGTACTTGAAGTCGCCCGGCAGCACGAGGTTCGTGAGCTCGACGACGATGCCGATGATCATCGAGCCGACGAGGGCGCCGTACGCGGTGCCGAGACCGCCGAGCGTGACGGACGCGAACATGAGCAGCAGCAGCTGGAGGCCGGTCTGCCAGTTCACGCCGTTGAGGACCAGGCCGAGCATCACGCCGGACAGGCCCGCGAGGCCGGCGGCGAGCGTCCACACGAAGCGGATGACCCGGTCGACGTCGATGCCGGACGCCGCGGCGAGCGCCGGGTTGTCCGACACCGCGCGGGTGGCACGGCCGAAGCGGGTCTTGGCGAGGAACAGGCCGGTACCGACGAGCACGACGAGCGCGATGCCCATCGCGACGTAGGACTGCACCGTCAGCGTGAGGCCGGCGAAGGTCACCGTCTCGGGGTTGCCCTGCTGGATGCGGACGGTCGAGGCACCGAAGAAGTACTGGAACGCGTACTGCGCGGCGATCGACAGGCCGATCGTCACGATCATGAGCTGGGTGAGGCTGATCCGGCGGCGGCGCAGCGGCCTCCAGATCGCGGCGTCCTGCAGGTACCCGGTGGCCGCGCACAACAGCGTGACGACGATGCCGGTGACCCAGATGTTCCACCCGAGCTGGTTCGCGAAGACGTAGGCGAGGAGACCGCCGAGCGTCACCTGCTCACCGTGCGAGAAGCTCGACAGGCCCGTCGTGCCGTAGATGAGCGAGAGGCCGACCGAGGCCAGGGCGATGAGGAGCCCGAGTCGGATGCCCGATGCGAGCTGCTGCCAGGCTCGCGCGGCGCTGACGCTGCTCGTGTCGTCGCTGGTGGTGGCGCCCTGCTGGTCGGACAGCTGGAAGATCTGCCCGACGTTGGCGTTCAGCGTCGCGTTCACCTTGCGCTCGGCGTCGGCGGCGTTGGTCAGGTACTGCCCCTTCGGCAGCGAGCCCTGGTCGACGCTGACGGTGTACTGCCCCGCCGTCGTGACCGAGACGGACCAGCGGCCGGAGTCGTCGGTGGTCGCGGTCTGGGCGAACCCGCCGGGTCCCGCGACGTCGACGTCGACCCCGGTCGCGGGCTTCCGCTCGGAGTCGAGGATGGTGCCCCGGATGCAGCCGTTCGTCGGACTGACGGTGCAGGGGCCGTCGGACGTCGACGCGCTGCTGCCGGTGCTCGGGCGGCTGCTGGCGGCGGGACTGCTCGTCGCCGCGTCGGCCGCGGGCGACACTGCCCAGTCGACCGCGAAGGTGGCGAGGAAAGCGAGGAAGAGTACTGCGGCGAGGACCAGACGCTTGCGGCGGTCTGGTGCCCCACGGCGGAGCCGGCGCATGAGCGCTGACCCCGGCGGAGTGATGGAACCCACGGATGAGCCTCTCGTTCGGATAGTCGAGGACCATAGGGATTTTTTGTGTCCCCCGTGTTTCCAGCACGTCTCCTGCACAAATCGTGCTGCATTCGTGACCGACACCCCGTGGATCCGCATGAATCCGCCCGTCCGGCCGGTACAGGACTCTCAGGAACGAGTCCGTGGACCGGTCTCGGCCCGCGCGCGGCGTCTGCCGTGCTCCGGCGACCGGGGGACAGCGGAATGGCGCGAGTACCGCGCGCGTTACCATGGCCCATCGGGAACCCGACGACGCGCCCCGGTGCCACCACTTCACCTCGCCCACGAAGGGGACCCATGGACCAGCCGGATCCGTTCGGATTCATCGGACTCACGTACGACGACGTCATGCTCCTCCCCGGGCACACCGACGTCATCCCGAGCGAGGCGTCCACGACGTCCCGGCTCACCAAGCGCATCGACGTGCACGTCCCGCTGCTGTCGGCGGCGATGGACACCGTGACCGAGGCCCGCATGGCGATCGCGATGGCGCGCCAGGGTGGCATCGGCATCCTGCACCGCAACATGTCGATCGAGGACCAGGCCGCGTACGTCGACAAGGTCAAGCGGTCCGAGTCGGGCATGATCACGAACCCCGTGACCACGAGCCCGGACGCCACCGTGGCCGAGGTCGACGCCGTGTGCGGGCAGTTCCGCGTCTCGGGCCTGCCCGTCGTCGAGTCGGACGGCACGCTCGTCGGCATCATCACGAACCGGGACATGCGCTTCGTCGCCCCGTTCGAGATGGCGACGACCCTCGTCCGCGACGTCATGACGAAGGCGCCGCTCATCACCGCGGCCGAGGGCATCGACCCCGAGGACGCCGTCGCGATCTTCGCGCAGCACAAGATCGAGAAGCTCCCGCTGGTCGACGCCGACGGCAAGCTCCGCGGCCTCATCACCGTCAAGGACTTCGACAAGAGCGAGAAGTACCCGGACGCCACCAAGGACGCCGAGGGCCGCCTGCGCGTCGGCGCTGCGATCGGCTTCTTCGGTGACGCCTGGCAGCGCGCCGAGGCCCTGCGCGACGCGGGCGTCGACGTGCTCGTCGTCGACACCGCCAACGGCGAGAGCGAGGGCGTCCTCGACATGGTCCGCCGCCTCAAGGCCGACCCGTCCTTCGCCGGCATCGACGTCATCGGCGGGAACGTCGCGACCCGACAGGGCGCGCAGGCGCTCATCGACGCCGGTGTGGACGCCGTCAAGGTCGGCGTCGGTCCGGGCTCGATCTGCACCACGCGCGTGGTCGCCGGGGTCGGCGTCCCGCAGGTCACCGCCGTGTACGAGGCGTCGCTCGCCGCGCGTGAGGCCGGCGTGCCGGTCATCGCCGACGGCGGGCTGCAGTACTCGGGCGACATCGCGAAGGCCCTGGTCGCCGGCGCGGACACCGTGATGCTCGGCTCGCTCCTGGCGGGCACCGACGAGAGCCCGGGCGAGCTCGTCTTCGTCGGCGGCAAGCAGTACAAGGCGTACCGCGGGATGGGCTCCCTCGGCGCACTGCAGACCCGCGGCGAGAAGACCTCGTACTCGAAGGACCGCTACTTCCAGGCGGACGTCCCCTCGGACGAGAAGCTCATCCCCGAGGGCATCGAGGGCCAGGTCCCCTACCGCGGCTCGGTCGCGAACGCCGTCTACCAGCTCGTCGGCGGCCTGCGGCAGTCGATGTTCTACGTCGGTGGCCGCACGGTGCCGGAGCTCAAGGCCCGCGGCAAGTTCGTCCGCATCACCGCGGCCGGGCTCAAGGAGTCGCACCCGCACGACATCAAGATGGTCGTCGAGGCCCCGAACTACCGAGGCTGACCCCGGTCTCCTCCCCCTCGCTTGTGTGCGAGACGCCCCCGTTGCGCCGAGACGCCGTCGATTCCGACGGCGTCTCGGCGGTTCGGGGGCGTTTCACGTCGACGGGGGCGTTTCGCGAGCTCCTGCACGGACGACGTCGGCCGGGAGTCTCTCCACAACTGGCGGCCGTCGCCTCTCCTCAGCCACGTGGTCACGCGAGACTGCCGCGCATGTCAGTCACGCCGTCTCCCGTCCTCGCCGGTCGTCCGGCGGGCCTCCTCGATCCGGTCCGCTTGTTCCACGGGGTGGGGGTCGAACGAGCGGCGTGGGACGCTCTCGACGAACGTGGGCGGCGGCGGCTCGTGGTGCGTGCCCGCGTCGCGGCGCTGCACCGCCCAGCGGTGGTCTCGCACCGGTCCGCCGGAGCACTGTGGGGACTCCCCGAACTCGGGCGCTGGGACTGGCGACTGCACGTGATCGACCCGGCGCTGACGAAGACGCACCTCGGCCGAGGTGTCGTGCGGCACACGGGCGACCTGTCGGAGGGCGAGCTCACCGACGCTCTCGGGGTCGCGGTGACGTCCCTCCTGCGGACGGTGGTCGACATCGTGCACGCCGTACCACTGGCACACGCGGTCCTCGTGCTCGATCACGTCCTGCACGAGGACACCGCGGCGTTCCCGGACCTCGAGCGCGCACTCGCCGCCCGCGCGGGCGCACGCGGCTCGCGTGTGGCCCGGACGGCGCTCGAGGTCGCGGACGGCGCCGCGGAGTCCGCAGGCGAATCGCTCAGCCGCGTGACGATGCGGGAGCTCGGGGTCGTCCCACCGGTGCTGCAGCAGGAGTTCACCACCGACGCCGGATGCTTCCGGGTCGACTTCTGGTGGCCAGCTGCGGGCATCGTCGGCGAGTTCGACGGCCGGGTCAAGTACGACGACCGTGCGGCGCTCTGGGCCGAGAAGCGCCGCGAGGATGCGCTGCGACGGCTGCCCGAGGTCAGGGGCTTCGCGCGGTGGGGCATGCGCGAGGCGCTCGAGCCGGCACTCCTGGCGCCCGTGCTGCTCGCCGCGGGTCTCCCACTCGGGCGCGGCTGGGCCGAGCGGTCGCGGTGATCGAACTCCTTGCCCATCACATCGCCGAGACGCCGGCGTCTGGAGGGCACCAGAGCTCCTCGAGCCGCCGGTGTCCGCCCGAGACGCCGCCGAACTGCCGACACACCGTCGGATGCGCGGGCGTCTCGGCCCGAAGACGGCGTCTCGACCCGACGCCGGTGTCTCGGCCCGACGACGGCGTGCGGACCCGCGACGGGAACGGCAGCCCCGCCGCTCTAGGCGCTGCGCCAGTCGTCGGACGTGATGTGGCTGCCGCCGTGCGGGCCCATCTGCAGCATGCCGCCGTCGACGGGCAGGGACACCCCGGTGATGTACGACGACGCCGGTGACGCCAGGAACGCCACTGCGGCAGCGATCTCCCACGCGTTCCCCGGCCGTCCGAGGGGGACACCGGGACGATCGATGGTGTGCGGGTCCTCGTCCTCGGCACCCGTCATCCGGGTCGCGATCTCCCCCGGTGCAACGGCGTTCGCGGTGATGCCGTGCTCGGCGAGCTCGATCGCGATGGTCTTGAGGAGCCCGCCGAGGCCGTGCTTCGCCGCGTCGTACGCGCTCGACCCGTAGCGGGGCTGGTGCTCGTGGACGCTCGTGATGCCGATGATCCGCCCGCCGGTGCCCTGTCGCACCATGTGCCGTGCAGCTGCCTGGATCGTGACGAACGCCCCGTCGAGGTCGGTCGCGACCGTGTGCCGCCACTGCTCGAGCGTGATGTCGAGGAACGGCGCGTTGTCACCGGTCCCGGCATCCGCCACGACGACGTCGACGCCACCGAGCTGTGCCACGAGCCGATCGATCACGGCACCCGCACGGTCGAGCTGCGTCACGTCGATCTGCTCGACGAAGGCCTGTCGCCCGGCCTGCCGGATCTCGGCGGCGGTCTCCTCGGCACGCTCGGGCTCGGACAGGTACGTGATGCCGACGTCCATGCCGGCTGCGGCGAGCGCCACCGCGGTGGCCTTCCCGATGCCGGACTCGGCACCGGTGACGATCGCACGCACGGGACGGAAGGTGGTCGTGGAAGCTGCATCGCTCATGGGCCGGACCGTACGCGCGACCGCCGCTGCGACCTCCCGGAACCGCGCCTCCTGCACAGGGCACCGTCCGGACGGACTCCTCATCAGGGGTTCCCGTGCGCCTGCTCAGTTTCGTCACGGGTGTGTAACGAAACGTCCAGGTGATGATCTCGGACACACACGCGAAACACTTCGGCCCTAGTTTTCTCGGCAACCCACGTGGAGGAGACCGCGCTCGACCCGATGCGGTTGGGCCTCCGCGCAGAGAAAGGGCTCCACGGATGACCAGAACCACCCGTGCCACCACGGCACTGGCAGTGGCGGGAGCGGCAGCGCTCCTCCTCGCCGCGTGTTCCACCAGCGGCAGCGCCGAATCCACCTCCTCCGCCTCTGCCGGCGGCGCGAAGAAGGACCCGGCGGCGAGCTGCAAGGCCCCCGACACCCCGGGTACCGATGCGCTGAAGATCGGCACGATCCTCCCGCTGACGGGCACCCTGTCGTACCTCAACCCGCCCGCCGAGTCCGGCGTCGGCCTCGCGGTCGAGGACATCAACTCGGCCGGTGGCGTGCTCGACAAGGACGTCAGCATCGACCCCGCCACCGACTCGGGCGACAGCAACGACATGACCGTGTCGAGCTCGGCCGCGACGAAGCTCGTCAACGCGAAGGTGCCGGTCGTCATCGGCGCCGAGTCGTCCAGCGTCACGCTGAACGTCATCGACCAGCTGACGAGCAACTGCATCGTGCAGATCTCGCCGGCGAACACGGCGACCGACCTGTCCGGCTACTCGTCGCACTACTACCGCACGGCTCCGCCGGACTCGGTGCAGGGCTCGGCCCTCGGCCAGCTCATCACGGGTGACGGCAACGCCAAGGTCGCCTTCCTGGTCTTCAACGACACCTACGGTACGGGTCTCCGCGACACCGTGCAGAAGGCGATCGAGGACTCGGGCGGCCAGGTCGTCTACGGCGGCAAGGGCAAGGGTCAGGAGTTCCCGCCCGGACAGACGACGTTCTCGTCCGAGGTGACGGCCGCCCTCGCGGCGAAGCCGGACGCCATCGTGGTGCTCGCCTTCGACGAGACGAAGTCGATCATCCCGGAGCTCAAGTCGCAGAACGCCGACATGGCGAAGATCTACATGTCCGACGGCAACACCGCGGACTACTCGAAGGACTTCGACCCGGGCACCCTCGAGGGTGCGCAGGGCACCATCCCGGGTGCCAGCCCGAAGGACGAGCTCAAGCAGCGCCTGTCCGACTTCTACAAGCAGTCCTCCGGCAAGGAGCTCGCCGACTACTCGTACGCCGCTGAGTCGTACGACGCCACGACCCTCGCCGCGCTGGCCGCGGTGAAGGGCAAGGGCACCGACTCGGGCACCATCCAGGCCAACATGGCTGCGGTGTCCGGCGCGGACGGCGGGACCAAGTGCGAGACGTTCAAGGCCTGCAAGGACCTGCTCGACAAGGGTGAGGACATCCAGTACACCGGCCCGTCCGGCATCGGTCCGTTCGACAGCAAGAACGACCCGTCGAGCGCCTACATCGGCATCTACAAGTTCGACGGCGACAACAAGCCCGTGTACCAGAGCGCCATCCAGGGCTCGGTCTCGAAGTAACACCCAGCACGGCCGACTGGGCCCGAGTCTCGCCTCCGCGGAGCCGAGACTCGGGCCCAGCGTCGTTCCTCGGGGTCGGGAGCGCGAGACGTGTCGCGCAACGCGAGACCCGGGTCGGCTCCGTGCGACCCGCGGCGGCCGGACGGGAGGCGCGGATCGCGCCCGTCAGGCCGGCTCGGCCGCCGCGGGTGCGAGCGTCCGGCGCCGCGCTGCCCGGGCCGCCACGAAGCTGTCGACCGTCAGGACCACGAGCGCGACCCACACGATGCCGAAGCCGATCCACCGCGCGGGCGGCATGGCCTCGTGCTGCACGACCACCCCGACCAGCAGCTGCATCACGGGCGCGAGGTACTGCGTCAGCCCGAGCGTCGACAGCGACACCCGCCGCGCGGAGGACGCGAAGAGCAGCAGCGGCACCGCGGTCGCCGGGCCGGTCAGCACCGTGACGAGCGCGTGCGGCCACCCCTCGCTCGTGAAGGTCACCCCGCCGCCGAGGCCCGTCACCCCGAGCACCACGAGCGCCCCGACGGCGATCGGCAGCAGCCACACGGTCTCGAGCGTCAGCCCGCTCAGCGCGTCGACGGTGCCACCCACCCGCTTCTTCACCAGGCCGTAGAGGCCGAACGAGAACGCCAGGGCGAGCGAGATCCACGGCACCTGCCCGTAGCCGACCGCGATGACGACGACCGCGACGACGCTGATGCCGACCGCCGCCCACTGCGCCGCACGCAAGCGCTCGCGGAGGACGACCACCCCGAGGGCGATCGTGACGAGCGGGTTGATGAAGTAGCCGAGCGCGGCCTCGACCGTGTGGCCCGTCGTCGTCGCGGCGACGTACACGGTCCAGTTCACCAGGATGAGGACGGCCGCGAGCCCCATCACGAGCATCACCCGACGCTGGGCGAGCAGGGAGCGGGTGCGGAGCCACGACCGGGTGACGGCGATCGCCACCGCGCAGAACACCAGGCCGAAGACGATCCGCCAGGCGACGATCTCGAACGCGCCGGCGGGAGCCATCGCGGCGAAGAGCAGGGGCATGAGCCCCCAGAGCCCGTACGCGACGATCGCCTGGACGACGCCGACGGATGCCTCGCTGCGTGCCGGACGCGCCGGAGTCGCTTCACTCACGGAACCATCCTAGGAAGCTGGTCGGACGCTGCGGAGCGGCACCGCGCCTCCCGGCCGCCGGACGCACGAACGCCCCGCCGGCTGCGAGCCGGACGGGGCGTTCGTGACGAGAGCTGCTGGTCTCAGTGCTCGATGACCGCGAGGACGTCGCGCGCCGAGAGGACGAGCAGGTCCTCACCGGAGTACTTGACCTCGGTGCCGCCGTACTTCGAGTAGATGACCTTGTCGCCGACGGCGACGTCGAGCGGCACGCGGTTGCCGTTGTCGTCGATGCGACCCGGGCCCACGGCGACGACCTCGCCCTCCTGGGGCTTCTCCTTCGCGGTGTCCGGGATGACGAGACCGGAAGCGGTGGTCTGCTCCGCCTCGACCTGGCGGATGACGATGCGATCCTCGAGCGGCTTGATGGTGACGGCCACGGTGACCTCTTCTTTCTCGGTACTGACTCGGTACAGATGGGAACCGGTTGGCACTACGCACAGGAGAGTGCCAACGACAACTCTAGGGACAGTCTGGCACTCGGTCAATCCGAGTGCCAGCACGTGTCGGGCGTCCCGGCGACCTGGGAGGATCGTCGGGTGGAAGCCGCCGACCTCGCCCAGCTGTTGACCCCCGAGGGGATGGCCCTGCTCGACCGTACCCCCGGTGTCTCGGACGGGGGCGAGATCGTGCGCGTGGTCTCTCGGCTGCGCGGCGAGGGGCACGATCCCGGCCTCGTCGCCGCGGTGCTGACCCAGGCGAAGCTCCGGCAGAAGGCCCGCGCCAAGTTCGGGGACTTCGCCGGACGGATGCTCTTCACCGAGGCCGGGCTCGAGCAGGCCACGCGGCTGCAGGTCGCCGCGCAGCACGCCGGCCGGTTCGCCGCTGCGGGGATCACCCGGGTCGCGGACCTCGGGTGCGGCATCGGCGGCGATGCCATGGCGATGGCGGCGCTCGACCTCGACGTCACCGCGGTCGACCGTGACGAGGTGACCGCCGCGGTCGCGACGCACAACCTCGCGCTCTGGCCGAACGCGCGGGTCGAGCTCGGCGACGCGGCGTCCTTCGACCTGTCCCGGGTGGACGGCGTGTGGATGGACCCCGCCCGACGGACCGCCGGGCACGCGAACACGAGACGCCTGGCCGACCCGGACGACTGGTCGCCGTCGCTCGACACCGTGTTCGCCGCGGCGACGACGACCCCGACCGGGGTGAAGCTCGGGCCCGGCATCGACCGCGACCTCATCCCGGACACGCTCGAGGCGCAGTGGGTGTCCGTCGACCGCGAGGTCGTCGAGCTCGTCCTGTGGTCCGGCCCCCTCGCCCGCGACGGTGTGCGCCGTGCGGCGACGGTCATCGGCGCGCACGGGATCGCCGAACTCACCGGTCCGGCCGACGCCGAGGACGTCGAGGTCGGTCCCGTCGGTGCCTACCTGTACGAGCCGGACGGGGCCGTGATCCGCGCGCGCCTGATCGGGGACCTGGCGCGCTCGATCGACGGGCGCATGCTGTCCGAGGGCATCGCGTACGTCACGTCGGACCGCGCGGTGACGACGCCGTTCGCGCAGGGGTTCCGGGTGCTCGACACGATGCCGCTCGACGTGAAGCAGCTCGCGGCACGCCTGGCGGCGGACGACGTCGGCACGGTGGAGATCAAGAAGCGCGGGGTCGACGTGGATCCCGCGCAGTTCCGGAAGCGGCTGCGGCTGCGGGGGCGGCGGTCGGTCACGCTCGTGCTCACCCGTCTGGAGGGACGGCACACCGCGCTCCTGTGCGAGCGGCTCACCGACGCGGCCGGCTAGCCCGCGGGGCGGGGCGGTGCGGCCCGCCGGGCTGCACGGGCGCCCGCGCGTTGGGCGCGCATCGCTGTCGCGATCGGGTCCGCGGAAGCGACAGACCCCCACCGGACATCGGCGGGGGTCTGTCGCTTCCGCGGAACGGAACAGAGCGGGTCAGTGCGGGTCAGCGCGAGTCAGCGCGCATCAGCGGATGAAGGCACCCGAGTCGTAGTCGTACGGGTCGGAGTACCCGCCGCCGGAGTTGGCGAGCACCACGAAGAACACGATGACGCCGATCAGGGCGATGCCCGTCGCGATCCACCCGACGATGATGCCGGCGAGCGCCAGGCCGCGCCCGGACTCCCCCGTCGTCTTCGTCTTGCCGAGTGCCACGTGCCCGAGGATCGCACCGGCGGGGCCCGCGAGCACCGCGAAGAACGCGAAGACGAAGGTCAGCAGGGACAGACCGGCGACACTGCTGAAGACGATCGACAGGATCGCGAGGGTGTTCGTCTTCGGGCGCTGGGCGTACGGCTGGTACCCGGTCGTGGCGTACGGGGCCGCGTAGGGGTTGCTGCCCTGCTGCGGCGCGTAGGGGTTGTGCTGGGGACCCGAGGCCGCGTAGGGGTTGCCCTGCTGCGGCTGCTGCTGCTGCCCGTAGGGGTTGCCCGGCTGCGCGTACGGGTTCTGCTGCTGCGGCTGCTGGCCGTACGGGCTGCCCGGCTGCGAGGACTGCGCGTACGGGTTCTGCTGCGACTGCTGGGGCTGCGCGTACGGGTTCGCGGACTGCTGCCCCTGGCCCGAGGGTGCGCCCGGCGCCGGCTGCGCGTAGGGGTTGCCCTGCGACGGCTGACCGTACGGGGTGCCCGGCTGCTGGCCGGTCGACTGCGACGCGCCCGACTGCTGCGATGCACCCGACTGCTGCGACGCTCCCGACTGCTGGCCGTCCTGCTGCGGCCGGCCGTCGTCGCTCGCGTTCGACTCGCCCGGCTTCGGCCACTGGTTCTGATCGGACACCGTCCACCCCTCCTGGCACCCGGTCGGTCGGTGCCTGCTGAGCATCCTCCCACACGGGCCGGAGGCGGGTTCAGCAGTCGCTCGCCGCCCGGGAGCGCGTCTCAGACCTGGACGGTCGTCACCGGCAGCGTGGAGTCCGCCGCGATGCCGAGGTCGCTCGGCGCGTGCCCCTCGGCCACCAGGCGTGCCCCGACCGCGGCGATCATGGCGCCGTTGTCGGTGCAGAGGTCGAACGGCGGGATCCGCAGCGCGACGCCGGCGTCCGCGCAGCGTTCCTCGGCCACGGCTCGCAGCCGAGCGTTGGCGACGACCCCACCGCCGAGCAGCAGCCGGTCGACACCGGTGTCCCGGCACGCGGCGAGCGCCTTCGTGAGGAGCACGTCGACGACGGCCTCGCGGAACGATGCCGCGACGTCGGCGACCGGGACCTCCCGACCCTCGTCGCGGCACTTCTCGACCCACCGTGCGACCGCGGTCTTCAGCCCGGAGAACGAGAAGTCGTACCGGTGCTGCGCCATGTCCTTCGGCAGCGTCAGGCCCCGCGGGAAGCGGATCGCGGTCGGGTCGCCGTCCGCCGCGGCCCGGTCGATCTGCGGCCCGCCCGGGTACGGCAGACCGAGCAGGCGTGCGACCTTGTCGAACGCCTCGCCCGCCGCGTCGTCGATCGTCTCGCCGAGCAGTTCGACGTCGCCGACCAGGTCCCGCACGAGCAACAGCGACGTGTGCCCACCGGAGACGAGCAGTGCCACCGTCGGCAGCTCGATCGCGCTGCCGTCGGCCCGCAGCACGTCCGCGCCGACGTGCCCGACCAGGTGGTTCACCCCGTAGAGCGGCTTGCCCGTTGCGACCGCCAGGGCCTTGGCCGCCCCCACACCGACCATCAGGGCGCCGGCGAGCCCCGGGCCGGCGGTGACGGCGACGGCGTCCAGCTCGTCGAGGGTCACGCCGGCGCGCTCGAGTGCCTCGTGCAGGGTCGGGGTCATGGCCTCGAGGTGCGCCCGCGCGGCGACCTCGGGCACGACGCCGCCGTACCGAGCGTGCTCGTCCATGCTCGACGCGATGACGTTGGCCAGCAGCGTGGTCCCGCGGACGATGCCCACGCCGGTCTCGTCGCAGCTCGTCTCGATGCCGAGCACCAGGGGTTCAGTCGCGCTCACCGAGGGTCTCCTGTCCGATCGGTCCGACGCCGCCCGACGCACAGGGCGTGGCGGGGAGCTCCGCCCGCATCACCCACGCGTCGACACCGTCGGGCTGGTAGTAGCGGGGACGCACGGCGATCCGTTCGAACCCGGCCGCGGTGTACATCGCCTGCGCCACGGGGTTGTCCGCACGCACCTCGAGGAACACCTCGTGCACGTCGCGGCGTCGGGCCTCGTCGAGGAGCTCCGTGAAGAGCACCTTCCCGATGCCCCTCCCCCGCTGTTCCGCGCTGACCGCGATCGTCTGGACGTCGGCGACGGGGTTGCCCGCGAGCGACGACAGTCCCGCGTAGCCGACGACCGTCGGCGCCCCGTCCTCCGTCGTCTCCACGACGACGTAGTACCCGTGCGGCGACCACAGCTCCCCCGCCATCTGCGACGAGGACCACGCGTCGGTGGGGAAGGACGCGTGCTCCAGGAACATGACGTCGTCGAGGTCCTGCGGCACCGCGCGGCGCAGCCGCAGCCCCGCGGGGAGTGCGGGCAGTCCGGTCACCGGACGACCCGCTTCGGTGCTCCCGGGACGGTGACGTCGGGGTCGCGCAGGTACAGGGGGGTGTCGTCGGCGAAGGGCGCGCCGGAGGCGAGCCGGTCTGCGGCCAGCGCCCCGAGCCTCCCGGCCGGGACGGTCGCGACGGTCACGCGGGGCCAGTCGACGGCATCCGGACGGGAGGCACGGATCGCCTCGTCCAGGTCGGCCGGCTTCGCGAGCCCCGGGCCGGCGACGCGCGTGCCGGTCTCGTCGTACGCGCTCCAGTAGACCTCACGGCGTCGCGCGTCCGTCAGGACGACGAACGGTTCGTCCTGGTCCTGGTCGGCCGCGATGGCGTCGTGGCTGACGAGCGGCAGGAACGGGACGCCGCGTGCGGCGGCGAAGGTGCGCGCGGCGGCGATGCCGACGCGCAGACCGGTGAAGGGGCCGGGGCCCATGCCGGCGACGACCCCGGTGACGCCGGTGCCGGTGATCCCGGCCTCGGCGAGGACGTCGGCGAGGAACGGGCCGACCACCTCTGCGTGACGGCGGGAGTCGTCGGTGCTGCGCTCGGCGACGGCGCGGCCGGTGGCCGGGTCGACGACGGCGACGGAGGTACCGGCGGACGTGTCGATGGCGAGGAGCACCCGTCCATCGTAGGCGCGAACGGGACGACGGACCGGCTGCCCGTCGACGACCCGGCCGGCGCCGACTTCTTCATCGATCCGCTGGCCTGACGGCCGAGCAGGTGACCGCGGTCCCGGTCAGAGGGTGACGCCGGCCCAGCGGTCGCCGGTGCCGGTGACGACCACCCGTCGGGGCTCGTCCGGCACGTCGTCGGGATCGAGCTCGTCGGCTCCGGAGTCGGGCGCACCGGCTCCGGTCGCGCGGACGATCTCGACGTCGAGCACGTCGTCCGAGATGCCGTCCACGAACCCGCGCCCCCACTCGACGACCACGATCGAGGTGTCCCAGTCGAGGTCGAGGTCGTCGAGCTCCACCGGGTCGCTCAGCCGGTAGGCGTCGACGTGCACCAGGTCCGGTCCGGCCGTGGTCGGGTGCGTCCGGGCCAGGACGAACGTCGGGCTCGACACCTGACCCCGTGCGCCGAGTGCGGCGCCGAGGCCGCGGGTGAGGGTGGTCTTGCCGGCGCCGAGCGGGCCGGTCAGCACGACGAGGTCCCCGGCGCGCAGGACCGCCGCGAGTCGGGCGCCGAGCGCGCCCATCTCGTCGGTCGTCGACACCGACGTGTCGAGCAGCACCCGCGCGTCGGTCACGGCTGTTCCCGCAGGTAGTCGCCGACCCGGCCCTCGACCTGGTGCCCGACGACCTCGCGCGTCACCCGGGCGCCGATCCGGCACGTCACCTCTTCCCCGATGGTGCCGAGCGCCTCGCCCCACTCGAGCACCGTCATCTCGCCGTGCTCCCCCGTGCCGAACAGGACGACCTGGTCGCCGACGCGGACGTCGTCGTCGCCGACGTCGACCAGCAACTGGTCCATCGCGACGCGGCCGGCGATCGGGTACCGCTTGCCACCGATGGTCACCTCGACGCGGCCCTGCGCACGACGCGGGACCCCGTCCGCGTACCCGACGGGCACGAGCGCGAGGGTCGTCTCCGACGCGGTGCGGTACGTGTAGTCGTAGGAGACGCCGGTGTCGACCGGCACGCGCTTCGTCTTCGCGACCGAGGCGGTGAGCGTCATCACCGGCTCGAGGCCGAGGTCGGCGGCGGAGACCCCGTCGGCGCCCGGGATGCCGAACAGGTTCGCGCCCATGCGGACCATGTCCTTGCGGAACTCCTTGCGCTCGAGACCCGCGAGGGACGCGGCGACGTGCTCCGTCGGCAGGTCGAGCCCGAGGTCCTCCGCGGTCTCGACGGCTCTGTCGAACGCGGCGACGGCGGCGCTGTCGTCGTCGTCGGAGGACTCGGCGAGGTGCGTGTAGGCCGCGACGACCTCGATGCGTCCGGCGCGCTGGGCGTCGACCGCGAGCGACACCAGCTCGGGCCAGACGTCGGGGGTGGCGCCGTCGCGGTGCAGCCCCGAGTCCACCCCGAGGTGCACGCGTGCGGCACGCTGGTCGACGGCGTCGACGACGCGCTGCAGCTCGGCGACGTTCGAGACGCCGAGGTCGATCGCGGAGTCGATCGCGTCGCGGAAGTCGAGCGCCGGGTCGTGCTGCCAGGTGAACAGGTGGACGTCCTCGCCGACCCCGATCGCCCGGAGGCGCAGCGCGGCGGGCACGGTCAGCACACCGATCCAGCGGACCCCCGCGTCGACGGCGGCGAGCGCGATCGGCTCGAGGCCGTGCCCGTAGGCGTCGGCCTTCATGATCGCCATGACCTCGACGGGGTGCATCCACTCCCGAACGAGGTCGAGGTTCGACCGGTAGGCGTCGAGGTCGATCCGGGCCCGGCGCAGCGGCGCGTTCACGTCGTCCTCCGTTCCACGCTGCGGCCGACCCTGGCGACCACCTCGTAGTTGATGGTGTCGATGGCCGCCGCCCAGTCCTCGACCGCGGGGTCGCCGTCCGCCGGGTCGCCCCAGAGCACGACCTCGTCACCGACCCGGACGTCGGCGTCGCCGATGTCGATGTGCATCGCGTTCATCGCGACGCGGCCGACGACGGGGAACATCCGGTCGCCGATGCGCACCGACACCCGGTTGCCGAGGTCGCGGTCGAAGCCGTCCGCGTACCCGAGCCCGATCACCGCGAGCCGCGTGTCCGTCGTCGCGCGCCAGGTGTAGCCGTAGCTGACGCCCTCACCCGCCGCGACCGGGACGGTCCGGAGCACCGCGGCGGTGACGCGCATCGCCGGGCGCAGACCCAGGTCGGCCGCGGTGCGGTCGGCGAAGGGGCTGAGGCCGTAGAGCGCGAGACCGACCCGTGCCGCGTCGTGCCGGGTCTCCGGGACGGCGATGCTGCCGGCACTCGCGGCGAGGTGCACCACGTCGGGCACGATGCCGTTCGCCGCCAGGCCGTCGAGCGCCCGCTGGAGTGCCGCGTCCTGGTCGAGGTCGTCCGCGCGGGACGCGTTCGACAGGTGCGACATGAGCCCCTCGACGCGTGTGCGACCGCCGGAGCGCGCGATCCGTCCGGCGGTCGCGAAGAGTTCGGCCCACTCGGACTCGACGGCGCCGTTCCGGCTCAGCCCGGTGTCGACGCAGACGTGCACCGCGGGCACCTCGGAGTCGGCGGCGGCGGCGAGCTGCGAGACGCTCGACACCGCCGGGGTGACGTCGTACTGCGCGGCGCGGCGGAAGTCCTCGTCGGGGGCGTGCAGCCACGCGAGGATCCGGACGCCCTCGTCGATGCCGGCGCGGCGGAGCGCGATGCCCTCGTCGACATCGGCGACCCCGAGCCACTCGGCGCCGGCGTCGACGAACGCCCGTGCGGCGTCGATCGCCCCGTGGCCGTACGCGTTCGCCTTGACGACCGCGATGACGCCGGCCGGTGCCACGCGCTCGGACACCGTCGCGTAGTTCGCGATGAGGGCCTCGCGGTCGACCGTGATCCCCGTGAACGCGCTCATGCGCCCCCTCCTTCGATGACGACGAACGCCGTCGCGATGCCGCCGTCGTGCGACAGCGACAGGTGGACGTTCGTGACACCGCGGTCCGCAGCCACCCGTCGAGCGCCCTCGTGCAGGGTGAGCGACGGGTTCCGCTGGTCGTCCGCGACGACCTCGAGCTCCTGCCAGCTCAGCCCGGCGCTCGAGCCGAACGCCTTGATGAGCGCTTCCTTCGCAGCGAACCGGGCCGCGAGTGACGTCACCGGCCGGGGTGCACCGTCGCGCAGCTGCTCGGCCGGCGTGAACAGCCTCGTGCGGAGCGCCGGGGTGCGCTCGAGCACACCCCGGAACCGCTCCGTGTCGACGACGTCGACCCCGATGCCGATGATCACGTCGGGTGCTACTCGACGGTGACCGACTTCGCCAGGTTGCGCGGCTGGTCGACGTCGAGGCCCTTGGCGGCGGCGAGCTCCATGCCGAACATGTGCAGCGGCGCGACGGCCAGCAGCGGCTCGAACAGCGGCGTCGCGAGCGGGATCCGCAGGACCTCGTCCGCGAAGGGCAGCACGGCGGCGTCGCCCTCTTCGGCGATGGCGATCACCCGGGCACCGCGGGCGCGGATCTCCTGGATGTTCGAGACGACCTTCGGGTGCAGCGACCGGGCGTCACGCGGCGACGGCACGATGACGAAGACGATCTGCCCCGGCTCGATGAGCGCGATCGGGCCGTGCTTGAGCTCACCGGCGGCGAAGCCCTCGGCGTGGATGTACGCGAGCTCCTTGAGCTTGAGGGCACCCTCGAGCGCGATCGGGTACCCGACGTGGCGACCGAGGAACAGCACGCTCCGGGTGTCGGCCATCCAGCGTGCGAGCTCGGCGACGCCGGACGCGTCGTCGATGGTCTGCTGCAGCTTCGGCGCGAGGCCCTCGAGCTCGGCGACCTGCTCGGCGATCTGCTCGGCGGTCAGCGTGCCCCTGAGCGTCGCCAGGTGGAGCCCGAGCAGGTACAGCGCGACGCCCTGGGCGATGAAGGCCTTCGTGGACGCCACCGCGACCTCGGGACCGGCGTGCGTGTAGATCACCGCGTCGGACTCGCGGGGGATCGTCGCGCCCTGGGTGTTGCAGATGGAGAGCACCTGCGCACCCTGCTCGCGGGCGTACTTGACGGCCATGAGCGTGTCCATGGTCTCGCCGGACTGGCTGATCGAGACGACCAGCGTCCGGTCGTCCAGCACCGGGTCCCGGTAGCGGAACTCGTGGGCGAGCTCGACCTCGACGGGGACGCGTGCCCACTGCTCGATGGCGTACTTGCCGAGGATGCCGGCGTAGGCAGCGGTGCCGCAGGCGATGACGATGACACGGTCGACCTGCTGCAGCCGGTCGGCGATCGGGTCGAGGTCGGTCAGCGTCACGGCACCGTCGTGCACGCGACCGAGGATGGTCTTGGCGACGGCCTCGGGCTCCTCGCTGATCTCCTTGGCCATGAAGGAGCTCCAGCCACCCTTGTCGGCGGCGGAGGCGTCCCAGCTGACCTCGAACTCCTCCGGGGTCGCCGGGGAGCCGTCGAAGTGGACGACCTCGACACCGTCGGGACGGATCGTGGCGATCTCGTCCTGGCCGATCGCGAGGGCGCGCTGCGTGTACGCGACGAACGCGGCGACGTCGGAGCCCATGAAGTTCTCGCCGTCACCGAGGCCGACCACGAGCGGGGAGTTGCGACGGGCACCGACGACGACGCCCGGCTGGTCGGCGTGCACGACGAGGAGCGTGAACGCGCCCTCGAGCCGCTGCACGACCTGCTGCATCGCGGCGGTGAGGTCCCCGGTGGCACGGAACGCACGACCGACCAGGTGCGCGGCGACCTCGGAGTCGGTCTCGCTGGCGAACTCGACGCCCTCGGCGAGGAGCTCCCGCTTGAGCTCGGAGAAGTTCTCGATGATGCCGTTGTGGATGAGCGCGAGCTTGCCGCCGTCCGCCAGGTGCGGGTGGGCGTTGCCGTCGGTCGGGCCGCCGTGGGTCGCCCAGCGGGTGTGCCCGATGCCGGTGCCGCCGTCCGCGATCGGGTGCGACTCGAGCTCCTCGATCAGTGCCTGCAGCTTGCCCGCCTTCTTCGCCGAGACGAGGTCACCCGGCCGGTCGACGACCGCTACGCCCGCCGAGTCGTAGCCGCGGTACTCGAGACGACGGAGCCCACCGAGGAGGACCTCCTGGCTGCTCTTGCTGCCGACGTAGCCCACGATTCCACACATGCGTTCGATCCTACGGCCTGGCTGACCGTCGACCCTGCGACGTGATGGGGGTGGGGATAACGTTTGGGCCATGGGACGCTTCGACGACATCGAGATCACCACGCTGCACGGGGAGCACACCACCTTCGGGCGGTTCTCCGACCGGGCCGTCCTCGTCGTGAACGTCGCGTCGCGCTGCGGGCTCGCGCCCCAGTACGAGCAGCTCGAGGCACTGCAGAAGACCTACGGCGACCGCGGCTTCACGGTCCTCGGGTTCCCGAGCAACCAGTTCCTGCAGGAGCTCGGCTCCTCCGAGGCCATCGACGAGTACTGCTCCACCACGTGGGGCGTCACGTTCCCGATGTCCGAGAAGGTCAAGGTGAACGGCAAGGGCGCCCACCCGCTCTACCAGGCCCTCAAGGAGACGCCGGACGCATCCGGCAAGGCCGGTCGGGTCAGCTGGAACTTCGAGAAGTTCCTCGTCGCCCCCGACGGCACCGTCACGCGCTTCCGTCCGACCACGAAGCCGGACGCCCCCGAGGTCGTCGCCGCCATCGAGGCGGCCCTGCCCGCCTGACCGGCGGAGCGGCCCGGCTGACCGGCGGCCCTGCCCGCCTGACCGGCGGAGTCGCGGCCCGGCGGTCGCGTCGCGCGGACAGGCACCGGGCTCCGGACGGGAGGCACGGTGCCGGCGGGCCGGTCCGCCCACGTCGGTCGTGCCTCCCGTCTGTACGCTCGTGCCCATGCCGATCACGGAAGCCGCCGTCGCGCACCCGACCCCGTTCGTGGAGATCCCGCGCGACGAGTGGTCCCAGCTCGCGCCGAAGGAGCACCTGTCGCTCACCGAGACCGAGATCGTGCAGCTGCGCGGTCTCGGTGACCGGCTCGACATGCAGGAGGTGCAGGAGGTCTACCTGCCCCTCTCCCGCCTGCTGACGCTGTACGCGGCCGGCGCCAGGGACCTGCACGCCGAGACGAGCCGGTTCCTCGGCGAGCGGGCCGGCCGGACGCCCTTCGTGATCGGTGTCGCCGGGTCGGTGGCGGTCGGCAAGTCGACCGTCGCGCGCCTGCTGCGGGAGCTGACGAAGCGCTGGCCGGACACCCCGCGGGTGGAGCTCGTGACGACCGACGGGTTCCTGTACCCGAACGCGGAGCTCGAGCGCCGCGGGATCATGGACCGCAAGGGCTTCCCGGAGTCGTACGACCGACGCGCGCTGCTGCGGTTCGTCAGCCAGGTGAAGAGCGGGGCGGCCGAGGTCCGCGCGCCGTACTACTCGCACCTGGTCTACGACATCGTCCCGGACGCCGAGATCGTGGTGCGGCAGCCGGACGTCCTCATCGTCGAGGGCCTCAACGTGCTCGCGCCGCCGGTGCACGGGCGGCTCGCGCTGTCCGACCTGTTCGACTTCACGATCTACGTCGACGCGAAGACGAAGGACATCGAGTCCTGGTACGTCGACCGCTTCCTGGCCCTGCAGGAGGAGGCGTTCTCGAGCCCGGACTCGTTCTTCCACCGGTTCGCGTCGCTGTCCCGGGAGGACGCGGTCCGCACCGCGACCGACGTGTGGCGGGCGATCAACGAGCCGAACCTGCTCGAGAACGTGCTGCCGACGCGCTCCCGGGCCACGCTCGTGCTCAAGAAGGGCGCGAACCACAAGGTGAACTCGGTGCTGCTCCGCAAGATCTGACGCGGCCGAGGAGACAGCCCGCGAAACGCAACGAGGGCGGTTCCTCGCAGCGGTACTCCGCTGCGAGGAACCGCCCTCGTTGCGTCTTGCGGGGCCTGGAGTGCCCTACGCGGCGGCGTCGATCGCCAGCCGGTCGCGCACGACGTCGGCGAGCTCCTCGGCGACGCGCTGGGCGTCCTCCTGCGAGGCGGCCTCGACCATGACACGGACGACCGGCTCGGTGCCAGACGGACGCAGCAGCACGCGGCCGGAGTCGCCCAGCGCCTCGGTCGCCGCGGCGATCGCGTCCTGGACGCCCTGGTCGGACAGCCCGTGCCGGTCGACACCACGCACGTTGAGGAGCACCTGCGGGAAGACGGTCATGCACGACGCGAGCTCCTGCAGGGTCTTGCCCGTGCGCGCCATCTCGGCCACCAGGTGGAGGCCCGTCAGGACCCCGTCGCCCGTGGTCGCGTAGTCGTTGAAGATGATGTGGCCGGACTGCTCGCCACCGAGCGAGAACCCGCCCTCGTTCATCTTCTCGAGCACGTAGCGGTCGCCCACGCCGGTCTCGAGCACGGTGATGCCCGCGTCCGCCATGGCACGCTTCAGGCCGAGGTTCGACATGACGGTGGCCACCAGGGTGTCGGAGGCCAGCTGCCCGCGTTCCTGCAGCGACAGCGCGAGGATCGCCATGATCTGGTCGCCGTCGATCGCGTTGCCCGCGGCGTCCACCGCGAGGCAGCGGTCCGCGTCGCCGTCGTGCGCGATGCCGACGTCGGCACCGTGTTCGAGGACGGCACGGGCCAGGTTGTCGATGTGGGTCGAGCCCACGCCGTCGTTGATGTTCATGCCGTCCGGGTCGGCCCCGATCAGGGTGACCTTCGCGCCGGCGTTGACGAACACCTCGGGTGAGACACCGGCGGCGGCACCGTTCGCACAGTCGAGCACGACGTGCAGGCCGTCGAGCCGGTGCGGCAACGTGCCGAGCAGGTGCACGACGTAGCGGTCCTCGGCGTCGGCGAAGCGCGTTATGCGGCCGACGTCACCGCCGGTCGGGGTCGGCGCGGACTGGTCGTGCATGGCCGCTTCGATGCGGTCCTCGACCTCGTCGGGGAGCTTGCGACCACCGGTGGCGAAGAACTTGATCCCGTTGTCGGGCGCCGGGTTGTGCGACGCGGAGATCATCACGCCGAAGTCGGCGTCGATGTCCGCCACGAGGAACGCCGCAGCGGGGGTGGGGATGACCCCGGCGTCGAGCACGTCGACGCCGGCGGAGGCGAGCCCGGCCGCGACCGCGGCACCCAGGAACTCACCGGATACGCGCGGGTCGCGCGCCAGGACCGCGCGGGGGCGCGGTCGACCGGACGCCCGGCGGGCGTCCGCATGGTGTCCGTGCGTGAGCACGGCCGCGCTGGCCTGGGCGAGACCCAGTGCCAGCGCGGCCGTCAGCTCGCCGTTGGCGAGTCCACGAACACCGTCGGTACCGAACAGACGCGGCATTGCGATCGGGTTCGTCGAGCGACTAGCGCTTCGAGAACTGCGACGCCTTGCGGGCCTTCTTGAGACCGGCCTTCTTGCGCTCGATGACGCGGGCGTCACGGGTGAGGAAGCCGGCCTTCTTGAGGGTGGCGCGGTTGTTCTCGCGGTCGATCTCGTTCAGCGCACGGGCGATCGCGAGGCGGAGCGCACCGGCCTGACCCGAGGGGCCACCGCCCGTGATGCGTGCGACGACGTCGTAGGCGCCGAGGAGCTCGAGCACCTTGAACGGGTCGTTGATCAGCTGCTGGTGCAGCTTGTTCGGGAAGTAGTCCTCGAGCGTGCGGCCGTTGACCGTGAACGCGCCGCCACCGGGGACGAGGCGCACGCGGGCGATGGCCTCCTTGCGGCGCCCGACGGCACCGCCCGAGACGTTGAGGATCTGGCGGGGAGCGGCCTCCGAGGACGCCGGGGCGCTCTCGGTGGTGAAGCTCTCCGGGGTCTGGTCGAGGGAGTCAGCGATCTGAGCCATGAGTGTTATCAGTCCTTGAAGTCGTCGTGGCCGTCGTTACTGCGCGACCTGGTCGAAGGTGTACGCCTTGGGCTGCTGCGCGGCGTGCGGGTGCTCCGCGCCGGCGTAGACCTTCAGCTTCTTGAGCTGCTCACGGCCGAGGGTGTTCTTCGGCAGCATGCCGCGGATCGCCTTCTCGACGGCGCGGGTCGGGTGCTTCTCGAGCATCTCCGGGTAGGAGGTCGCCGTGAGGCCGCCCGGGTAGCCCGAGTGACGGTAGTAGACCTTCTTGGCGAGCTTGGAGCCGGTGAGGGCGACCTTGTCCGCGTTGATGATGATGACGTAGTCACCCATGTCCATGTGCTGGGCGAAGGTGGCCTTGTGCTTGCCGCGCAGGAGCGCCGCGGCGTGGGTGGCGAGACGGCCGAGGACGACGTCGGTCGCGTCGATGACGATCCAGTCGTGCTGGACGTCTGCCGGCTTCGGGGAGAACGTACGAGTCACAGGAGTGCTGCTTTCGTGTCGAGGTGAGGAGTCCGTGAATCCCGCTCCGGTGGGTGTTCCGCGGGCGATGCTCGTGGAACTGCCCGGTGGAGGGCTCATCTGACTGTCCGGCGCACGGGGCGCACAGACCAAGGTGAGAGCCTACCCGACGCGGCGCACCTTGTCGAACGCGGGCCGTGCCGGACGGGAGGCGCGGGGCGGCACCGCCATGTGCCTCCGGTCCGTCCGTGGTCCGGATCACCGCGCGGGACGCGACATCGCACCCGTCGGTCGACGGGTGCGATGTCGCGGATCGGGTGCCGGCGCGGTCAGTCCGTGCGCGCCGCCCGGCGACGACGTGCCACGACCAGGCCGGTACCGGCCGTGAGCAGGAGCAGTGCGGCGACGAGGCCGCCGGTGAGCTCGGCGCCGGTGAACGCGAGTTCGCCGGTCGCCGGGTCGATCCGGATGTCGGTCCACCCGATGAGCGATCCGTCGGCAGCCGTGACGGCGAGGCGGTGCTGACCCGTCGTCGTGCTCGGCGGGATCGTCACGCGCACGGTGCCGTCCGCGGCGACGACCGCCGTGCCGAGGAGCACCGGGTCGGAGTACAGCCACACCGAGACGCGCTGCCCGGCGAGCGCCGAGCCGACGCCGACGGTGATGGTCTCGCCCGCTCGCGCCGAGGA
>NZ_RBLU01000168.1 GCF_003989515.1 Curtobacterium sp. HSID17257 | reverse complement strand
CGAGCGACGCGACCGCCTCGTCGACGTCCGACGTCGCGGCCGGCGCCACCACCCGCGGGCCGATCCCGCCCGTGTACGGGTCGAACGTGACGAGGGCGTCGCCCGCGATCAGCGCGTCGCGGTCGGCGAAGTGCAGCGCCACGTGCCCGTCCGTGTGCCCGGGGGTCTCGATGATCCACGGGTTGCCGGGGACGTCGGCGCGGGACGCCAGCGGCTGCGTCTCCGCGATCCCGTCCACCGTCGCCGCACCGGCGAGCAGCATCCGCCCGAGCGGCGCGAGCCCTCCCGGGTGCAGTGCGACGAAGCCGAAGCGGTTCGTCTGCGGCCGGTACGAGTACGGGTGCGCCGCGAGGTCGCGGTCGCCCGGGTGCACGAACACGGGCGTGCCCCACTCCCGGTGCATCCGGGCGGCGGTCCCGACGTGGTCGAAGTGCCCGTGCGTGAGCAGCAGGCCCTCGACGCGGTCGGGCGAGTACCCGAGGTCGTGCACGGCGAGCAGCAGGTGCGGCCAGGCGGCTGGTAGCCCCGCGTCGACGACGAGCAATCGGTCACCCGTCTCGACGAGGTAGGTGTTGGTGTGTGCGATCTCGAGGCGGTGGATCCCCTCGGCGACGTCCCGGAACAGCATGGCCTGCACCGTAGACCGCGGTCGCTCGGTGCCATGCCGGGGACCGCCTGGTAGGCACGAGGCATGGCCAAGGACAGCATCCCCGAGCTCGAGCTCGCGAACGTGCGCACGCGTGAGCGCCTGACCGACAGCGTCAGCGAGATCAGGAGGCGCTCCGACGTCCCCGCGCGCACCCGGCTCGCGGTGGCGAAGGCCAAGCAGCGGTGGCACCGTGACCCCACGCCGCTCATCGCGATGGGCGTCACCGCGGTGACCGGCATCGCGGCGATCGTCCTCGGTACGCGCATCGGGCGGACCGACGCCGGCCACCTCGACCGTCCGGCCGCCTCGACGGCGTTCACCGCGCTCCTCCCGTTCGGTGCGCGCGGCGAGCTCGACGCCGACCAGGCTCGCGGCGGTCGGAAGGGGCGGAAGGCCCGTCGCAAGGCGGCCGAGGAGTCGCTCGAGCGCGACCCGGTGCACAAGAACCGCGTGAAGCAGCGCGCCGGCATCGCCGCGGTGCAGCGCCGCGCGACGAAGAACCGGAAGCAGGCCGCGAAGCGGTCCAAGGCGGCGGCGAAGGCCCTCGCGAAGGCGAAGGGCTAGACCATGGCGCACAAGGACAAGAGCCTCCAGCAGGAGATGCAGCACAAGCCGGCGCCGGACGACCCCCGGAAGCCGGACAGCCCGACCGACCTCACGAAGCCGTCGTTCACGTACACGCTGAAGAAGACCCTGCGCGAGTTCACCAGCGACCAGTGCACCGACCTGGCTGCGAGCCTGACGTACTACACGGTGCTCGCGCTCTTCCCCGGTCTGCTGGCGATCGTGTCGATCCTCGGCCTGGTCTCGAACCCGCGGGACACGATCGACACCCTGCTCGACGTCGTCACGAACGTCGGCGGTGGTCAGGTCGCCGAGCTCCTCCGTGACCCGGTCGAGGGGCTCGTGCGGTCGCCCGCGGCGCCGATCACGTTCATCGTCGGTGTGCTCGGTGCCCTGTGGTCCGCGTCGGGCTTCGTCGGCGCCTTCGGCCGGGCGATGAACCGCATCTACAACGTCCGCGAGGGCCGACCGATCTGGAAGCTCCGGCCGACCATGCTCGGCGTCACGGTGTTCACCGTCGTGCTGCTCGTCCTCGGGCTGCTCGTGCTCGTCTCCGGTCCGCTCGCCCGGACGTTCGGCGACGTCATCGGCCTCGGCGACGCCGCCGCGCTCGTGGTCTCGATCGTGCAGTGGCCGATCCTGCTGGCGATCATGATCGTCGTCGTCGCGGTGCTGTACTACTGGGCGCCGAACATCCGCCAGTCGAAGTTCAAGTGGGTGAGCGGCGGCGCGCTGGTCGGCATCACGATCTGGATCATCGCGAGCGTCGGCTTCGGCTTCTACGTCGGGAACTTCTCGAACTACAACGCGACGTACGGCTCCCTCGGTGGCGTCATCGTCTTCCTGCTCTGGATCTGGATCACGAACAACGCGCTGCTCTTCGGTGCGGAGTTCGACGCGGAGCTCGAGCGCGGTC
Organism: Curtobacterium sp. HSID17257; assembly: GCF_003989515.1. Taxonomy (GTDB): domain Bacteria; phylum Actinomycetota; class Actinomycetes; order Actinomycetales; family Microbacteriaceae; genus Curtobacterium. The sequence goes on along the minus strand of NZ_RBLU01000168.1, from coordinate 3,147 downwards.
GCCAGCTGCAGGCCGGCATCCGGGCCGAGGAGGACATCCAGCTCCCCGAGCGCGACACCCGTCAGATCGAGAAGCAGGACGAGCAGCACGCCAAGGACGTGCTCGAGGGGATCAAGATCCGCGAGGGCGCGGGGCGCACGAAGGACTGAGCAGGTGGCCGGCCGGGTCCTGCACACCCCGCTCGGTGGGCGTCACCGTCCACAGCCGGGAGGCACGGCACCGGCCCGTCACGCCCGCTCCGTAGGGTGGGACGCATGACCGACACCGCACCCGCCACCGCTGACCGTCCGACCGCACTCGTCACCGGGGCCACCCGCGGCATCGGCCGCGCGATCGCGCTGGAGCTCGGACGCACCCACCACGTCCTGGTCGGTGGCCGCTCCGCCGACGCGGTCGCCGCGCTCGTGGCCGAGCTCCCGAGTGCAGCGCCGTTCGTCGGCGACCTCGGCGCCGGCGACGTGCCGGAGCTACCGGCGTCGCTCGACGTCCTGGTGCACAGCGCCGGGGTCGAGCAGGGCACGCGGATCGCTGACACACCGCGCGACGTGTGGGAGCAGGTGTTCGCCACCAACGTCTTCGCGGTCGCCGAACTGACCCGGCTGGCGCTCCCCGCGCTCCGGGCAGCGCGGGGCATCGTCGTGCCGATCAACAGCGGGTCCGGATTCACCGCCGGCCCCGGAGGCGGCGTGTACGCGGCGTCGAAGTTCGCGCTCCGGGCCTTCGCGGACGCCCTGCGCGAAGAGGAACGGGCGAACGGCGTCCGGGTCTCGAGCGTGCACCCCGGCCGGACCGACTCGGACATGCAGCGGGCGCTGACCGAGAAGCTCGGCGAGGACTACGACACCGCCTACTACCTGGCGCCCGAGGACGTCGCCGCGGCCGTCCGGACCGTGGTCGACCTGCCGGAGCGCGGCACGATCGAGTCGCTCGCGATCCGGCCGACCCGGAAGCGCTGACCCCCCCCGGCTACCGGAGCTCGATCCTCGTCGTCAGCGACAGGCGGTCCAGGAACGTCTCGTCGTGGCTGACCACGACGAGCGCGCCGCGGAACGCCCGGAGTGCATCCACGAGCTGGTCGACGCTCGTCAGGTCGAGGTCGTTCGTCGGCTCGTCGAGCACCAGCAGCTGCGGCGGTGGGTCCGCGAGCACCAGGGTCGCCAACGCCACCCGGAAGCGCTCGCCGCCCGACAGGGACGCGACCGAGCGGTCGACGGTGTCCCCGCGGACCAGGAGCCGAGCCAGCTGGTTGCGGAGCTCGGCGTCGGCCACGTGCGGGGCCGCCCGACGGAGGTTCGCGAGCACCGTCGCGTCGTCGTCGAGCGAGTCCCGCCGCTGCGGCAGGTACGCGATCCGGTCCGCGTGCGGTGCCGCCGAGGTCTCCGGGAGCGGGTGCTCGCGCGCCTGCGGCACCCCCACGAGCTCGTCGAGCAACGTCGTCTTGCCGACGCCGTTCGCGCCGGTCACCGCGATGCGCTCGGGGCCCTGCACGACGACCGACCGCCCGCGCACGGTGATCGTCGCGATGCGCCGCGACGCCGGGACCTCCGGGTCGGGCAGCGTGACGTGCAACGACTCGTCGTCGCGCAACCGCAGCTCGGCCTCCTGCACCGCGGCCCGCGCCTGCGCCTCGGCCGACCCGTGGGCCGAGCGCAGCCGGCCGGCGGTCTGCTCCGCCTGCTTCCGCTGCTCGTTCGCCAGGATCTTCGGCACGGACCGAGCGGCCTCCCGCCCCGCACGGGCACGGCGGGCGATCTTCGTCTCCGCCTCGATGCGCTGCCGCTGCTCGGTCCGGTGGCGCTGCTCGGCCACCCGGACTTCGCGCTCGACGGCGGCCTGCTGCACGGCGAGGTGCTCCTCGTACGCGCGGTACGTCCCGCCGAACACCGTGGCCGATCCCGAACGCAGCTCGACGGTCTCGTCCGCGTGCTCGAGGAGCTCCCGGTCGTGGCTGACGAGCACGAGCGTCCCCGTCCACCGGTCGACGAGCTCGAAGAGCGCCGCACGGGCTGCGCGGTCGAGGTTGTTCGTCGGCTCGTCGAGGAACACGATCGGTGCCCGACGCATCCGGATGCCGGCCACCGCGGTGAGCACGGCCTGCCCGCCGGAGAGCGACGTCACGGGTCGGTCGAGGTCGGTGCCGTCCAGCCCCGGCACGGACGCGAGCGCGGCGGCGGCACGCTCCTCCACGTCCCAGTCGTCGCCCACGGCGTCGAGGTGCTCCTCGGTGGCGTCACCGCCGAGGACGGCCCGCAGTGCGGCGAGCGTCCTGCCGACGCCGAGCAGGTCCGCCACGGTGTCCCCGGGGCGGGCGTGCAGTCGCTGGGGCAGGTGGTCCACCGGACCGGAGGTGCGGACCGAGCCGGACGTGGGGTGGAGCTGTCGCGTGGCGAGCCGGACGAGCGTGGACTTGCCGGCCCCGTTCCTCCCGACCAGGCCGGTGCGGCCGCGTCCGAAGGCGGTGGTGAGGTGGTCGAGCGCGACGGAGCCGTCGGGCCAGGTGAAGGTGAGGTCGTCGAGGACGACGGACGGTGTTGCGGGCATGGGTGTGCCTCCCGGATCGTGAGCTGGGCGCACGACACCGGACCCGCGGCGACCGGAGGGGTCGGCACGCGGCGCGCCCGACGGGGCGCGACGATCACGGTGTCAGCGCGAGGACTGCGCGGTACCGGTGATCGACTGCAAGGCTGCTCGTTCCGTCGGGGACCCCCGTGTCCGCCACCCGTGCTGCCGGTCGGTCTCCCGCCCCGGCGGCCCCGCGTGACGACGAGGTGTCACCCACCGTAGGGGTGACGCCGCTCCTCGGCAAGAGGTGACAGGCTGGGGGCATGCCGGAGAACCTGCTGCCGAACCCGACCGCGAACCCCGCGACCCTGCTGCCGGAGGAGCCCGAGGTGACCGCCGCGCTCGCCGCCGACGCCCCGGTGTCGAGCGTCGTCGTGTCGCACCCGTCCTCGAGCCTGGCGTGGGCGCTCCTCGCCGACGAAGCATGGGCGCGCGGCGCGACCCTGGAGTCCTACGCCTACGCCCGCGTCGGGTACCACCGCGGCCTCGACGCCCTGCGGAAGGCGGGCTGGCGCGGTGCCGGGCCGGTGCCGTGGTCGCACGAGCCGAACCGCGGCGTGCTCCGTGCGCTGTTCGCCCTGCGCA
>NZ_RBLU01000167.1 GCF_003989515.1 Curtobacterium sp. HSID17257 | reverse complement strand
GCCACCGGCGAGACCGCCGACGGAACCGCCGCCGCGGGCTGCTCAGGTGTCGTCGGGCGTGTCCCGCTCGCTGCGGACGGCCCCGCGGCCGGTCCGCCGTCCGGGGCGACGGAGCAGCCGGATCGCGTCCGGCCGGAGCCGCCGTCCGCGCTGCAGCAGTGCGCCGAGCGTCGACTTCGGCTGCCACTCGCGGCCGTTCGGCAGGCCCCACCCGCGCTTGACGGCGCCGTACCGGAGTCCGAGCGACAGCACGATCGCGGCGATGATGCCGATCGACGGCGACCCGAGGTACGAGGCCACCACCATCACCGCGGACGCCGCGACGGCCACGGTCGCGTACAGCGCGTTCCCACCGAACACCGCGGGCACACGCCGGAGCAGCAGGTCGCGCATCGCCCCACCACCGACCGCGGTGATGGTGCCCATGATGATCGCGGCGGGCCAGCCCAGTCCGGCGTCGAAGGTCCGCTGCACCCCGACCACGGACCAGAACCCGATGACGGCGGCGTCGAGCACGGTGAAGAGCCGGTCCCAGGTGAGCTCGGAGAACGACACGAGGAACGCGACCAGCGCGCCGGCGATCGCCACCGGCAGGTAGAGCGGGTCGACGAGCGCGACCGGCGGGCCGTTCTGCAGCAGGGTGTCGCGGAGCATGCCGCCGCCGAGCCCGGAGACGAAGCCGACCACGAGGAACCCGAACAGGTCGAAGTCCATCGTGCGCGCGAGCGATCCGCCCAGCAGCGCCGAGGCGAACACGCCCGCGAGGTCGAGCACGTTGGTGACCGACGCCAGGGCCTCCGGGGTCAGCACGTTCATGAGAACAATCAAACCCCACGTCGCAGGAGTGGCGAGCCGAGTGCTGGTTAGGTTAGCCTCACCTTCGCCATGATCGCCACCCTCGTCATCGGCCTCCGCGAAGGCCTCGAAGCGACGCTCATCGTCGGCATCATCGCCGCGTTCCTCCGTCGCAACCGCGCGCCCCTCGCCCCGATGTGGGCCGGCGTCGGGCTCGCCGTCGCGCTGAGCATCGCGGTCGGCTTCGGGCTGCAGCTCGTCGAGCAGGCCCTGCCGCAGGCCCAGCAGGAGGGCATGGAGACGATCATCGGCGCCGTCGCGGTGGTCTTCGTCACCGGGATGATCGTCTGGATGCGCACCCACGCGCGCACGCTGTCGCGGGACCTGCAGGCCAGCGCCTCGGCCGCGCTCGGGCGCGGCACGGCGTGGGCCCTCGCCGGCATGGCGTTCCTCGCCGTCCTCAAGGAGGGCTTCGAGACCTCGGTCTTCCTCCTCGCGACCTTCCAGGCGTCGTCCGACACCGGCTCGGCCGCCCTCGGCGCGGTCGTCGGCATCGCCGTCGCGGTGGCGATCGGGTACGGCATCTACACCGGTGGCGTCCGCCTCGACCTCGGCCGGTTCTTCACCGGCACCGGCGTCTTCCTCGTCTTCGTCGCCGGTGGCCTCGTGCTGACGGCGCTGCGGCACGCGCACGAGGCCGGCTGGATCGTCGTCGGCCAGCAGCGCACCGTCGACCTCGGCTGGCTCGCCCCGAACGGGTCGCTCCGCGGCGCCCTGGTCACCGGCGTGCTCGGCATCCCCGCCGACCCGCGCGTGATCGAGGTGACCGGCTGGCTCCTCTACGTCGTGCCCGTCCTGGCGATCGCGGTCTGGCCGCGCCGCTGGCGACCGTCGGTCGCCCGCATCCCGCTGGTCCGTGCTGCGGTCGCCGCCGGGCTCGCGGCCACGGCGGTCGTCCTGGCCCTGGCCGTCCCCAGCACGGGCGTCGACCTGCCGCGCACGACCACGGTCTCCGGCGACGCACGCTCCGTCACGGCCGACGTCGACGGTGCGGCCGCCGTCCTGCACGTCACCGGCACCGGCCGGGAGGCGCGCACCACCCTCCCCGCGTCGGACCACCGCCGCGTGACCCGCTCCGGCACCGCAGCCGACCGCTGGCAGGTCACCGAGGACGTCCCGGCGACCGGGCGTCCGACCTCGCTGACGCTCGACGACCTCGTCGGCCTGTTCGGTCGGGTCCCCGTCGGCATCTCGCCGAGCACGAACCCCGGGCCGTTCGCGGCCCGGTGGACCGTCCGCGACACCGTCGCCCTGACCACCGTCGGTGGGGGCGTCCTGGACGCGACCCGCTCGGAACGCGACGTGCTCACGCTGAGCGGTGGGGGCCTCCCGGCCGCCCGGACCACCACGCTGGAACGCACGGTGTGGGCGGTGCCGACGGACCATGTCGACCGCGCGGCCGCGGACCTGGCAGCCGCGCACACCCGCGCTGCCGAGCTGCGGCTCTGGGACACCTGGCTGCCGGTCGTGCTCCTGTTCGCCGCGGCCGCCCAGGCGCTGCTCGCCCTCCGCGACCGCCGTCGTGCGGTCGCCCCACCGACCACCACCCCCGGAACCGACCCGTCGCGCGGACCGCCCGCCGACGTCCCTGCAAGGAGCCTCGACCATGCCGTTCGGTAGGACCGCCCGCACCCGCGCCGCCCACCCCCTGGCCGCCCGCCCCCTGATCGTCCTCGGCGCCCTCGGCACCGCCACCGCCCTCGCGCTGACCGGCTGTTCTGCCGGATCGCCCGCCGACGACGCCTCGAGCGGCACCGGGAAGGTCTCCCGCGTCACCATCACCCTGACGAACGACGGGTCCGACGCCTGCGCCGTGTCGACCACGAAGGTCCCCGCGGGCCCCGTCACGTTCACCGTGCACAACGAGTCGTCCACCGCCATCACCGAGGTGGAGCTCCTGCAGGACCAGCGCATCCTGGGCGAGAAGGAGAACCTCGCCCCCGGGCTCGACGCCGTCCGCTTCACGGCCACGCTGAGCGGTGGGGAGTACCAGGTGTACTGCCCGGGTGCCGAGCACGAGCTCACCGACTTCACCGTGACCGGCAAGGCCGCGTCGACCGCGAACAGCAGCGCGGCCACCCTGCTCGCCGACGGCGCGAAGGGCTACGCGACCTACGTCGACGGCCAGGTCACCGACATGGTGGCGGCCGTGCAGCAGCTGCAGCACGACGTCGACGCCGGCGACCTGGAGGCGGCGAAGCGCGACTACGCGGCGGCCCGTCCGTTCTACGAGCACGTCGAGAGCGACGTCGACGGCTTCGTGAAGCAGGGCTTCTCGGCCACCGACAACGCCGGCAACCTCGACTACCTGATCGACATGCGCGCGTCGAACCTCGACGACGCCGTCGGCTGGAGCGGCTTCCACGCCGTCGAGAAGGACCTGTTCCAGGCCGGCGCGATCACCGCGTCGACGAAGGAGACCGCGGCCGCACTGACCGCCGACGTCGAGCTCCTCGCGAAGCGCGTGCCGTCGATCGAGTACAAGCCCGAGGACCTGGCGAACGGCGCGGCCGGGCTGCTCGAGGAGGTCCAGTCGAACAAGATCACCGGGGAGGAGGAGGCGTACAGCCACATCGACCTCGTCGACCTCGCCGCGAACGTCGAGGGCGCCCGGCAGGCCTTCGCGTACCTCAAGCCCGGCCTGACGAAGGTCGACCCGGCGCTGACGAAGCAGATCGCGACCCAGTTCGACACCACGAACACGCTGATGGACGGGTTCCGCGACGCGGACTCGCTCGGCGGCTTCGCCACGTGGGACGACGCCGCGAAGGCGGAGGACGCCAACCGCATCTCGCAGCAGGTCCAGGCACTGCAGGACCCGCTGTCGCGCCTCGCCGAGAAGGTCGCGACGGCGTGACCGACTCCCGGTTCTCCCGTCGCGGGCTGATCGGCGCCGGGCTCGCGGCCGCCGGTGCGGGCGTCGGAGCCGTCGCGGGCGTCGCCGGGTCGGCGGCCGCGACCGGGGTCGACCCGTTCACGGCTGCGGCGAACGGCGACGAGTCGATCGACCTGTCGCAGGCGGTCCCGTTCTACGCGACCGCCGCCCGGCAGCCCCAGGGCGGCATCCGCACGACCCCGCAGCGGCACTGCGTCTTCATGGTGTTCGACCTGACCGCCTCGACCGCGACCGAGCTGCAGGTCCTGCTCGCCCGCTGGTCGGCCGCGATCGCGCAGCTGCAGGCCGGCCGGACGATCGGCAGCGTGGAACCCGCGCACGGCGACGGCGTCGGTGCCGACACCGGCGAGGCGCTCGACCTCGGTCCGGCCTCGCTCACCGTCACCGTCGGGCTCGGCCCCGGGGTGTTCGACGAGCGCTTCGGCCTCGCCGCGAAGCGTCCGGCGCACCTGGCCGCGATCCCCACGCTGCCCAGTGACAGCCTCGACGAGCAGCTGACCGGTGGAGACCTGTCGCTGCAGGCCTGCGCCGACGACCCGCAGGTGGCGTACCACGCGGTGCGCGACCTGGCGCGGATGGCCCGTGGCACCGCGACCGTGCGCTGGACCGTGATCGGCTTCGGTCGCGCCTCGGCCGGTCCCACGCAGTCGACGCCGCGCAACCTGATGGGCTTCAAGGACGGCACGCGCAACGTGACCACCGACGCCGAGTACGACCGCTTCGTGTGGCTCGACGACGACGCCGGGTGGATGGCCGGCGGCACCTACCAGGTGGTGCGGAAGATCCGGATGAACCTGGAGACCTGGGACGCCGACGTCGTCAGCGACCAGCAGCGGGTGTTCGGCCGGACGAAGGTCGAGGGGGCGCCCCTGTCCGGCGGGACCGAGCACACGACGCCGGACTTCCACGCCCGGGCGCCGCACGGCACCGAAGGCGGGACCGCGATCGACGCGCGCTCGCACGTCGCCCTCGCGGCGCACGAGAACAACGGTGGCGTGAAGATCCTGCGGCGCGGGTACAACTACACGGACGGGCTGAACCAGTACGGCCAGCTCGACGCCGGACTCCTCTTCGCGGCGTACGTGAACGACCCGGAGCACTTCACGCGTCTGCAGCGGAAGCTCGGGGCGTCCGACCGGTTGAACGAGTACGTGTCCCACATCGGGTCCGGTGTCTTCGCCGTGCCGCCTGCGCCGCGGAAGGGCTCGTACATCGGGGAGCAGCTCTTCCACTGATCCGCCGCAGGCAGGAGGTGGGTGCCCTCCGTCGTTTCCCTGGAGACGGAGAGCACCCGCGCCGCGGAGTCCGGCGGACGGAACCACCGTCCGCCCCCTGGGGGACGACCCGGCACGGCGCATCGCGGTGCGACAGGGGGAGCGTACCTCGCGAGGCCGGCGTGGGGCAGTGGCCGTCCGGGATCGGACAGTGGAACGGGCCGCCCCACCTGGTGGGGCGGCCCGTCGCGCGGCCGGGAGGCGCGGTGTCAGTCCGTCAGGACCGGCCCGTCCTCGACGGTGCGCTTCCGGCGTGCGAGCACGAGTGCCACGGCTCCGGCGAGCAGCAGGACGCCGGCGGCGATGCCCGGGAGCACCAGGTCCGCGCCGGTGAACGCCAGGTCGCCGCGGGCGGCACCCGGTCGACCGGCGTCCGCGACGCCGGTGCCGGTACCGA
>NZ_RBLU01000166.1 GCF_003989515.1 Curtobacterium sp. HSID17257 | reverse complement strand
GCGGCGGAGAGCTGGTGAGGAGTATAGTGTGATGTAGTGTATCGTCAAGGGTTGTAGAGGGATACGTTAAAGCGTGAAGAGAGAGAGGTGGAAGTGGTAGGAGTGAACTAGTTAGCAGAGAAGCAAGGCGAACTATATTGTGATCTAGAAGCAATTAGTGAGGGAGTAAGGTATACGCTGATGTGTCTGATGGTAGGGTGTGTTGAAGAGGTGGATGTTGTTCTTTTTTTTTTTTTC
>NZ_RBLU01000165.1 GCF_003989515.1 Curtobacterium sp. HSID17257 | reverse complement strand
CGGTCGGCGGGTCGAGCGGGTCGGGCACCTCGACGACGGCCTCGACGTGGGCGCGGCGGAAGAGTCCGCCGATGCCGGGGGTGGACACGCGCTCCGCCGAGACGATCCGGGCGCCGGCGCCGAACTCGGCTCGGAGGGCGTCCCGGACCGCCTCGAGCGTGGGGCCGCTACGCAGCGATCGGGTCGGCGGCACGGACCACTCCCACGGTCTCGATGGTGGAGCCCGCCGCCGTGGCCTCCTGGTAGGAGAGCACGGGCAGGCCGTTCGCCTGCGCCGACACCATGCGGTGCACGGCCGACCGGAGCTGCGGAGCGCAGACGAGCACGGCGGACAGCCCCTGCTCCTCGACGCTGCGCACGGCGTCGCGGAGGGAGCCGAGGACCTGCTCGATGCGGTGCGCGTCGAGCACGATCTGGGTGCCCTGCTCCGACGGACGCAGCCCCTCGAGCATCGACTGCTCGAGCAGCGGGTCGATCATGATGACGCGGAGCGTGCCGGCCTCGGCGTGGCGTGCGGGCAGGGCCGGGCCGAGGGCGGCGCGCGCGGCCTCGACGAGCCCCTCGGGGTCGGTCGACACCTTCGCCCGCAGGGTCAGCGCCTCGCAGATGCGCCCGAGGTCGTTGATCGGCACGCGCTCGGCGAGCAGGCCCTGGAGCACGCGCTGGACCTCGGCGAGGGACAGCATGCCGGGGACGAGCTCCTCGACCGCGGCGGGGTTCACCTGCTTGACACCGTCGGTGAGCACCTTGACGTCCTCGCGGGTGAGCAGTCGTGCGGCGTTGTCGCCGATCACGGCCTGCAGGTGCGTGACGAGCACGGACACGCGGTCGATGACGGTCGCGCCGGTCATCTCGGCGGCGTGCCGGAGCTCGGCGGGGACCCACTTGCCGGCGAGCCCGAACACCGGCTCGACCGTAGCGGTACCCGGGAGCCCGTCGAGCTGGTCGCCCAGTGCGAGCACGCTGCGGGAGGGTGCGGTGCCCCGCCCGGCCTCGACGCCGGCGATGCGGATCGCGTAGGTCGACGGCGGCAGCTCGATGCTGTCCCGGGTCCGGACGGGCGGGACGACGATGCCCATGTCGACCGCGATCTTCCGGCGGAGCGCTCGTACCCGACCGAGCAGGTCGTCGGAGGACCCGGACACCATGTCGACGAGGTCCGGGGCGAGCAGGATCTCGAGCGCGTGCACGCGCATCTGCTCGAGCAGGTCCTCCGGGCTGTCCGACGACGGCGCCGCGGCCTCGAGCGCCTGCTGCTGCTCGACCGCTGCCGCCTGCTGCGCCGCCTGCCGCGAGAGCCGCCAGCCGGCGAACAGCAGTCCGGCGCCGATGAGCAGGAACGGGATGATCGGCATGCCCGGGATGAACCCCATCGCGATGGCGGCCACACCGGCGATCATCAGCGCGTTCCGCGACTGGGTCAGCTGCGTGGTGGCCGACGCACCGATCTCGGTCTCCGCGCCCGACCGGGTGACGATCATGCCCGTGGACACCGCCATGAGCAGCGCGGGGATCTGCGAGACCAGGCCGTCGCCGATCGTGAGGATGCCGTACTTCGACAGCGCGTCGGTGACGGACAGCCCGTTCTGCAGCATGCCGATCGCGACCCCGCCGAGCATGTTGATGACGAGGATGAGGATGCCGGCGATCGCGTCGCCCTTGACGAACTTCGACGCGCCGTCCATCGCGCCGTAGAAGTCGGCCTCGGCGGAGACCGCCGCACGGCGCTCCTTCGCCTCGGCGTCCGTGATGAGCCCGGCGTTCAGGTCGGCGTCGATCGCCATCTGCTTGCCGGGCATGGCGTCGAGGGTGAACCGCGCACCGACCTCGGCGACGCGCTCGGCACCCTTCGTCACGACGACGAACTGGATGACGACGAGGATGAGGAAGACGACGGCGCCGATGATGATCGAGCCGGACACCGCGACGTGGCCGAACGCCTGGATGACGTCTCCGGCGAAGCCCTCGCCGAGCACCAGGCGCGTCGAGGCCACGTTGAGCCCCAGCCGGAAGAGCGTCGCGACGAGCAGCAGCGACGGGAACACCGAGAAGTCGAGCGGCTTCTTCACGAACAGCGTCGTGAGCAGGATCACCAGCGCCAACAGGATGTTCAGGATGATGAGCACGTCGAGCAGGAACGACGGCACGGGCAGGATCAGCAGCAGGACGATGCCGACGATGAAGACCGGGACGGCGAGCTTGGGCAGGTCCTTGCGGTTCATGCGGGTGCCCCTTCGGCAGTGGACGGACGGGTGCGGAGGCGCCGTGGTCGGGCGTCGCCGGTGAGCGTGGTGGGGTCGAGGACGGTCGCGACCTCGTCGGCGGTGGTCGGCGTCGGCGCGGCGTGCGTCCCGGCTGCGGCACCGCGGGCCTTGAGCGCCATGACGAACGAGAGCACCCGGGCGACCGGGGTGTAGAGGTCGACGGGGACCTCCTGCCCGAGCTCGCACGCGGCGTGCAGTGCCCTGGTCAGCGGGACGTCGCGGACGATCGGGACGCGGGACGCCTCGGCGGTGGACCGGATGACGTCGGCGACGGGCCCGGCGCCCTTCGCGACCACCCGGGGCGCGGACTTCCCGGGCTCGTAGCGCAGCGCGACCGCGTAGTGCGTGGGGTTGGTCATGACGACGTCGGCGTCCCCGACCGCGGCGATCATCCGGTTGCGGCTCATCGCGAGCTGGCGGGATCGGCGCTGGCCCTTGACGAGCGGGTCGCCCTCGGTGCGCTTCGACTCGTCCTTGACCTCCTGCTTGGTCATCATCGTGCGCTTCCGGTTGCGGCGCACGACGACGAGGACGTCGACCGCGGCGAGCAGGAGCCCGGCGGCGACGGCGGCGCGGAGCAGGGTGCCGGTGCCCTCCTTCGCCGCGTCGAGGACGGACGACAGCGGCAGCGAACCGCTCGTCATGAGGACGGGCACGAGCGACTGCACGGCGAACCAGAGGACGAGCCCGACGACGGCGGTCTTGAGCAGCGCCTTCACGCCGTTCCAGAGCGCCTGCACGCCGAACACCCGCTTGACCCCGGCGACCGGGTCGAAGTGGTCGGGCTGCGGGGTCATCCTGCGGAAGTGCACGCCACCCTGCGCGACGGACACCGCGGCGACGGCGACCGCGACGACGGCGAGCATCGGGCCGACGGTCGCGGCGACGGACCCGAGCGCGTCGGCCAGTGCCTGCCGGACCGCCGGGATCGTCGGGTCCGCGATGACGTGCTGCACGACACGGAGCTGCTGCTCCCCCGCCCCGGCGGCGTTGCCGATCGCGGCGGGCATGACGAGCGCCGCCGTCGCGATGCCCACCCAGGCACCGAGGTCCTGCGACCGGCCGAGCTGCCCCTTGCGGTGCACCTCCTGCATCCGCTTCTGGGTGGCCTTCTCGGAGCGTTCACCGCTCCCTCCGTCGGACACGTCGCCTCACCCCCGCCCGGTGATCGCGGCGACGGCGTCGCCGGTCAGCGACGACACGACGGCCGGCAGGGCCATGAAGAGCGCTCCGGCGAAGATCACGGTGAGCCCGATCTTGATCGGGAAGCCCATCTGGAACGCGTTGAGCGCCGGTGCCACGCGGGTGAGGAGCCCGAGTCCGACGTCGGCCAGGAAGAGCACGACGACGAGCGGGCCCGCGATCTGCAGCGCCGCGAGGAACATCTGCGACGCGGCGTGCACCAGGACCGAGGCGAAGCCACCGATCGCGAAGGTGCCCGGGGACCCGTCCGCCGCGACCAGGGGCACCGCGTCGAAGGACCGGACGAGCCCGGCCACGATGAGCTGGTAGCCCCCGCTCGCGAAGAGCAGCGCGAGGGACGCCATCTGGAACAGTCGGGTGAACTGCGCGCCGTTCACCTGGGACTGCGGGTCGTACGCCTGCGCCAGGGTGAAGCCGCCGAACAGGTCGATGAGCCCACCGGCGGACTGCACCGCGGCGAACACGAGGTACACGAGGAAGCCGAGCCCGAGGCCGACGAGCAGCTGGGTGAGCAGGGCGAGCAGGAACCCGCCGGTGTCGAGCGCGGTGTACCCGAGACCGACCCGCGGTGCGACGCCGATCGCCAGGCCGAGCCCGAGGATCACCTTCACCGTGCCGGGGAACGCCTTGTACGCGAACGGCGGCGCGATCACGAGGAAGGCGACGAGTCGGACCCCGGCGAGCATGGTGGCTTCGAGCTGGTCCGCGTCGATGGCGAGCTCCACGGCTACGTCCCGAGGAGCTTCGGGATCATGTCGAACGCGACGTGGGTGAACGCGATCATCTCGGCGATCATCCAGTTGCCGCAGACGACCAGCGCGATCGCGACGGCGACGGCCTTCGGCACGAACGAGAGCGTGACCTCCTGGATCTGCGTCACCGACTGGAAGAGCGAGATCGCGAAGCCGACGACGAGCGACGTCACGAGCACGGGGGCGGCGAGCTTGCCCGCGACCATGAGCGCCTGGAGGACCAGGTCGATGACGGCCTGCTGGTTCATCAGTGCACCACCTGGTAGCTCTCGATGAGGGACGTGATGATGAGCCCCCACCCGTCGACGAGGACGAACAGCAGGATCTTGAACGGCAGCGAGATCATCACCGGCGGCAGCATCATCATGCCCATCGACATGAGCGCGGCGGAGACGACCAGGTCGATCACGAGGAACGGGACGAAGATGACGAACCCGATGATGAAGGCGCTGCGGAGCTCGGAGATCACGAACGCCGGGATGACGGTCGTCATCGGCACGGCGTCGAGGTCCTTCGGGTTCGCCTGACCGGCGGCCCGGGTGATGAGCGCGACGTCCTCCTCGCGCGTCTGGTGCAGCATGAACGTCCGCAGCGGCTTCGTGCCGACCTCGACCGCCTTCGCGAAGTCGATGTGCCCGGCGAGGTAGGGCTGCAGGGCGTCGTCGTTGATGTGCCCGAGCACCGGAGCCATCACGAACAGGGACAGGAAGAGCGCGAGCCCGGCGATCACCTGGTTCGGTGGGATGCCCTGCAGCCCGAGCGCGTTCCGGGTCATCGCGAGCACCACGAAGATCTTCGTGAACGACGTCATCATGAGCAGCAGCGCCGGCGCGACGCTGAGCAACGTGATGCCGAGCAGCGTGACGATCGCCGACGACGGGGTGCCGTCGGGGCCGTTCACGCTGACGCTGAAGTCACCGCTCGCGGGCGCCGTCGGGGTGGCCGGCGCGGTCGGGCCGGTGACACCGGCGGCGTGCGCGCCGGTGGTGGTGAGGAGA
>NZ_RBLU01000164.1 GCF_003989515.1 Curtobacterium sp. HSID17257 | reverse complement strand
CTCCGCGCCGGCACCGGACGCACCCGGCCGGCGCCGGACGACATCGACACGGTGAACCTGTTCGCGGCGCTGCCGGACGTCCCCCCGAGCCTGCCCGGGGGCCGACGTCGAGCGGGCGCGAACCGGGTCCGCCTGGCCCAGGCGCTGTCGAGCGTGGCGCGCGACGCCGTGGCGCTCTTCACCGAGGTCGGGTTCGACGACGTCGCCGCCGACGGACAACCGACCCGTCTGAGCCGCTGCTCGGCCGACGACTGCGGGCTCGTGTTCTACGACTCCTCACGGGGCGGGACCCGTCGGTGGTGTTCGATGCAGCGCTGCGGCAACCGCGCGAAGGTGCGGGCGCACCGCGCTCGTCGCGCCGCGGCCTGAGCAACCGATCCGACCCGCCGAACCTGTGGATTCGGCACGCCGAAACCTGGCAGGCTGTCGGCATGACCGACACCGCCGCTCGCCGCGCCCACCCCGGGCGGTCCGGACGCCCTGCCGGCACCGGTTCGCCCGGCCCCGAGCGGCCGCGCCGCCGCGCCGCGGGTCTCACCCTGCTCGGGCCCGCGTTCGTCGCCGCCATCGCCTACGTGGACCCGGGCAACGTCGCCGCGAACCTGACCGCCGGCGCGCAGTACGGGTACCTGCTGCTCTGGGTGCTCGTCGCCGCGAACGCCAGCGCCGTCGTGGTCCAGTACCTGTCGGCGAAGCTCGGGGTCGTCACCGGGAGGTCGCTGCCCGAGCACCTCGGCCTCCGCATGCGCCGCACACCCCGGCTGCTGTTCTGGGTGCAGGCCGAGGTCGTCGCCGCCGCCACCGACGTCGCCGAGGTCATCGGCGGCGCGCTCGCACTCCACCTGCTGTTCGGCCTGCCGCTCGTCGTCGGCGGCGTGCTGACCGGCGTGGTGTCGATGGCGATCCTGCTCCTGCACAGCCGCCGGGGCACCCGCACGTTCGAGGCCGTCGTGACGACCATGCTCGCGATCCTGACCGTCGGGTTCTGCGCCGGGCTGCTGTTCGCGCAGGTCTCCCCCGGCGAACTCGTCGGCGGGCTCGTCCCCCGGTTCGAGGGCGCGCAGTCGGTGCTCCTCGCCGCCTCGATGCTCGGTGCGACCGTGATGCCGCACGCGGTCTACCTGCACTCCGCCCTGGCGCGGGACCGGCACGGCGACGTCCCCGCCGGGCCCGAGCGCCGCCGGGTGCTCGTCGCGACGCGATGGGACGTCGCCCTGGCCCTCGTCGTCGCGGGCGGCGTCAACGTCTGCATGCTCGTGCTCGCGGCGGCCACGCTCCCCGGGGTCCCCGGCACCGACACGATCCCCGGCGCACAGGCCGCGATCGCGACGAACGTCGGCCCGGTCGTCGGCGTGCTCTTCGCGGTCGGCCTGCTCGCGTCCGGACTGGCCTCGACCTCGGTCGGCTGCATGGCCGGCGCCGAGATCATGCACGGCCTGCTGCACGTCCGCGTCCCGCTCGTGGTGCGTCGGCTCGTCACGCTGGTGCCCGCCGTCGTGCTCCTGGCCGTGGGCGCGGACCCGACGATGCTCCTCGTGCTCAGTCAGGTGGTGCTGAGCTTCGGCATCGCCTTCGCGATCGTGCCGCTGGTGGTCTACACCTCGCGGCGGAGCGTCATGGGCGCAGACGTCAACGCGATGACCACCCGCGTGGTCGCGGGGGTCATCGCGCTCGTGATCGTCGCCCTGAACGTGGCGCTCGTGGTGCTGACCCTGACCGGAGCCGGCTGAGCGGCTCGCGTCAGGCGGCAGGGCGTCAGTCGTCAGTCGACGACGCGGACGTCCTTCCAGAACGCGTAGTAGCCCGAGTAGTCCTTGCCGACCCGGTCGAACGACGACGGGATCGGCGTCGGGTACGTCCAGGCGCGGTCCGGCAGCTCCTGTCCGTCCACCGTGACCGTCCAGTACTGCGTGTCGCCCTTCCACGGGCAGTGGTACTGGGTGTCGCTCTCCGAGAAGAACTCCGGCTTCACGCTCGACGGCGGGAAGTACCAGTTGCCCTCGATCTGGATGAGGTCCTCCTGCGGAGCCTCCGCGATCACGGTGTCGCCGACGACTGCCTTCATGACGTGCTCCTTGCGATCAGCGGCGTCCTCGCGACGCCTCGTGCGATCGGGAACGCTACGCCCGCATCCCGGATTCCCGCAGGACGACCAGCTCGGGTCCCGCGGCGAGCGCCGCGTGCACCGTCTCGCGGTCCAGGTCCGTCGCACCCTCGGCGGCGGTCACGAGGTGCTTCACCGCACGACGGAGCCCCGTGTACGCGGCGCAGGCGGCTGCGGCTTCCGGCGACGTGTGGTCGATCCCGACCGTGACGAGCGCGTCGACGACCGCTCCGGCAGCGAGCAGGTCCTCCACCGCCGGCTCGGGCGTCTCGGCGACGTCCGACGGTTCCCCCGCCGCGTCCGCGACGGTCGCGGCGCCGTCGGCGGTGCGGCCGGCTGCGACGACCGCGACGACGCACCGGTCCCCGCGCTCGGCCTGCAGGCTCGTCACCCGCTCCGCGACCGCCGCCGCGTTGGCGAGGTGGCCGAGCACGACCTCCGGACCGTCGGGCAGCAGGGCTGCCGCGGCCCGCGCCCGTGCCGCGGGATCGGCCCCGCCCCCGGACGGTTCCGGCAGCACGTCCACCCACACCACGAGGTGCGTGCCGTGCGCGATCCGGTCGGCGCCGGCGGTCCCCCACGCGAACCGGACCTGGTACTGCTCCTGCGTGCGTGCTGCCACCACTCCACGGTACCGGCGGTCCGCACCTGTCCGTCTCCACAGGACCGCGCTGCGGGTGCGCGTCCGCCAGGCCCCGCTGTCGGACCGGCGACCGTAGGATCGGTGACCATGGAGATCGCCACCGTCCCCACCCTGACCGGCGACCGCGTCACCCTCGAGCCCCTGGCGGCCGAGCACGCGGCCGACCTGCGGGCGGCGGTGGCGGACGGCGACCTCTGGCGCACCTGGTACACCTCGGTGCCGGCCCCCGACCGGGTCGAGGCCGAGATCGACCGGCGGCTCGGCGAGCACGCCGCGGGACGGATGGTGCCCTTCGCGATCCGTGACCGCCCGACCGGTCGCGTCGTCGGGGCGACGACCTTCGCGAACATCGACACGGCCAACCGTCGCGTCGAGATCGGCTACACCTTCCTGGCGCGTGCGACGCAGCGCAGCGGGATCAACACCGAGGCGAAGCTGCTCCTGCTCTCGCACGCGTTCGACACCTGGGACTGCATCGCGGTCGAGTTCCGCACGCACTGGCACAACCAGCAGTCACGAGCGGCGATCGCGTCGCTCGGTGCGAAGCAGGACGGCGTGCTCCGCAGCCACTCGATCGGCCGCGACGGCACGCTGCGCGACACCGTGGTCTTCTCGATCACCGCTGCCGAGTGGCCGACCGTGCGCCTGTCGCTCACCGAGCGGCTGCGCACCCGGGACCGCGCCGAGGGCGCCCGCCGCCGGGCCGCCCGGCACGCCTGACCCCGCACGGTACCGTCCCCAGGGCGGACGTCGCCCGTCCAGAGCCGCGGCGTAGCGTCCGCTGCATGCACGTCGGTCTCCGCATCGTCCTCGACGCACCCGTCGACGCCGTCCGCGACGCCCTGCTGTCGCCGTCGGTGATGGTCGCCGTCACGAAGCCGTTCCTGGTCTACCGGTCGCGGTCGCCGGAGGGGTTGCCGGACCGATGGACCCCCGGCGTCCCGCACCCCATCGCCGCCGACGCGTTCGGGGTGGTGCCGAGCGGTGACACGCACGTCGACATCGAGCTGTACGAGGTGGACGGCGTCCCCGTGCAGCGCGACAACGGCGGTGGCGTCTCGGGCCTGTTCGGCCGGATGACGATGCGGCACCGGATGGCCACCGTCGACCTCGGGGACGGTCGGACCCTGCTGCTCGACCGGCTGACCTACCGGATGCGTCCCGCGGTCCTCGGCGCCGCGCTCTGGCCGGGCATGTGGGTGATCTGGCAGTGGCGTGCGCTCCGGATGCGGCAGCTCGCGCCGTCCTGGCGTCGTCCCGGCAGCTGACGCGGACCGTCCGTCAGGACTTCGGCTGCTCGTCCACCTGCACGTGGACCGAGTAGTCCGTACCGTCGACGTCGCCGACC
Organism: Curtobacterium sp. HSID17257; assembly: GCF_003989515.1. Lineage (GTDB taxonomy): Bacteria > Actinomycetota > Actinomycetes > Actinomycetales > Microbacteriaceae > Curtobacterium. The sequence continues at coordinate 1,340 of NZ_RBLU01000164.1, read as the reverse complement.
TCGACCGTGGAGTCGTACACGGTGGTGTCGCCCTCGGCGCCGATCTCGCAGTGCACGGTGTTCCCCTCGACGAGGTCGATCGGGTCCGTGCCGCAGTCGACCAGCGGACGCTGACCGACCTCGCGCTCGAGTGCGTCGGCGACCGCCCGCTCGAAGCCGGGCGGCGACACCGTCCGGTTCGCGGAGGCGGAGACCGTGCATCCCGTCAGGACCGCCACGAGTGCCGTACCGGTGACGGCTGCGAGCACCGTCCTGCCGGGCCGCGGCAGCCCCCGACCGGTCGTCGTCGCACTGCTCCGGCCGTTCCGTCCCACCACGTCGTCCGTCCCCTCGTCGGTCGCTGTCCGCCCAGTGTGCCAGGGCCCCGTGCGGCCGTCCGCAGGGCACCGTCCACAGGACCGGCCGGTCGCTGGCGGGTCCGGAGCGCACGGGCGTACGCTCGTCCCCGTGAGCCAGACGCAGGAGCCGAGGGCCCAGGACCGCGTGCACAGCACGCTCGCCACCGTGGACTGGCGGCGGATGACGTTCGACCTGTACCGACGGGTGCGGGCGACGGCCGACCCCGAGACCGCGCACGCGATGTGGCGCGAGACCCGCGACGCGATGTTCGCCGAGCACCCGGCCAGTCCGCTGCTCGACGAGGACGCCCGCGACTTCGAGGCGCTGCCCGTCCCCGACTACGACCCCGACTGGCGGTTCCGCGCGCGCATCGAGTCGGCCGAGCCCCTGGCGATGGACGTCGAGACGGGCACCGACGGCACCGTGCACTTCGACCGGCTCGGTGTCGTCCGGCTGCCGGGCATCGGCACGCTCGACGTGTGGTCGCACGGCGGCTACGCGGGCGGGGTGTTCGTCCCCGTGAAGGACGCCAGCGCCGGCCGGGCCCGTGGCACGTACGGCGGCGGCCGCTACCTGCTCGACACGATCAAGGGCGCGGACCTCGGCGGTGACGACGGCGAGCTCGTCCTCGACTTCAACTTCGCGTACAACCCCTCGTGCGCGTACGACCCGGCCTGGGCGTGCCCCCTCGCTCCCCCGGGCAACACCGTCGCCGTGCCGATCCCGGTCGGCGAGCAGTACGACTTCTGACGCCGCGCAGGCACGAGCACACGGACAGGACGCAAGGGTGGATCGCATGACGGGACTCGTGGCACTCGACGCGGGCGGCCGGGTGCCGCCCTTCGAGCAGGTCCGTTCGCAGATCGCGGCGCAGATCGCCGCCGGCTACCTGGTGGACGGGGAGCGCCTGCCGAGCGTGCGGGCCCTCGCCGAGGAGCTCTCGCTCGCCCCGGGGACGGTCGCGAAGGCCTACCAGCTGCTCGAGGAGGCCGGTCTCGTGA
>NZ_RBLU01000163.1 GCF_003989515.1 Curtobacterium sp. HSID17257 | reverse complement strand
CCGCGCGCTCACCTACTGGGGCCGCGACCCGCGCTACCGGATGTCCTACCTCGTCATCCTGTTCGTCCCGCTCGTCGTGCTCCCGCTCGGGGTGGCGGGCGTGCCGTGGCACCTGACCGCGCTCGTCCCGCTCCCGCTGATGGCGCTCATCGCCGGGTTCCTGCCGCACAACGACGTCTCCTACGACAACACCGCGGTCTGGCTGCACGTCGCGTCGGGTGCTCCCGGGTGGAGCGACCGGCTCGGACGCCTCGTGCCCCTGCTGGTCGTCGGTCTGCCGCTCGTGGTGGCCGGTGCTGCCGTGTCCGCCGCGCTCTCCGGCGACCCCACCGCCTTCCCGGTACTCACGGGGATCGCGGTCGGCGCGCTGCTGGCCGGCCTCGGCCTGTCGAGCGTCGTCTCCGTCCTGCTGCCCTACCCGACGGTCCGTCCGGGCGACCACCCGTTCCAGCAGCCGCAGGCCGCCGGCACGACCGCTGCGGTCGCGCAGACGACGATGATCCTCGGCATCCTGGCATCGCTCGTCCCCGCCGTCTGGCTCGCGGTGCTCACCGCCGTGGAGGGTCCGGACCCCTGGGCGACCGCGACGCTCCTCGTGGGCATCGCCGTGGGCGTCGTCGTCCTCGTGGTCGGCGTGGCGGTCGGCGGTCGGCTCTTCGACCGGCGCGGTCCCGACCTGCTCGCTGCGGCGCAGCGCAACTGAGCGACCGACGGCCGGGAGGCACGCGCCGGGTCCGTCACGTCGGTCCCGGTGGTGACGCACCGTCGGACGGGAGGCGCGTGGCGGGACCGCCCCGCGCCTCCCGTCCGTCGCGGCCCCGGCCGCATCGTCGTACCCTGGACGCATGAGCATGACGGAACCCGGCGGCGGCCTCGACGTGATGGACCGCGAGCTCGAGAAGCTCCTCGAGGAAGAGGCGATCGAGCCCGGCGACCACGAGCGGTTCTCGCACTACGTGAAGAAGGACAAGATCCTGCAGTCCGCGCTGTCCGGCAAGCCGGTCAAGGCGCTGTGCGGCAAGAAGTGGGTGCCCGGGCGCGACCCCGAGAAGTTCCCGGTGTGCCCCGACTGCAAGGCCATCTACGAGAAGATGAAGGCCGAGTAGGCCGCTAGATCACCAGGGTCGGGATCGCCGGGTCGCCACGCCCGATGCGGGACGCGTCCACCGGGAGCTCCGCCTTGGCGCGCTTGTGGTGCGCGCGAGCTGACTCGACGCCGGCGACCCCGAGGAACGCCGGGTCGACCTCGCCGTGCTCGACCACGGGGACGAGCAGGGGACGCTCGTCGGGGCCGACGCGACCCGACGTCAGGACCACCTCGGCGGTCGCGATGCCGTTGCGGAGGCGACGACCGGCCTCCTTGCGACCGCCGGTCGACGCCTTGTCCGCGGACTTCTTGGCGACGGGGACCCACTCGTCACCCGCCGGGGTCCGGTGCGCGACGAGCTTGAACACCATGCCCGCCGCCGGGTGGCCCGAGCCGGAGACGACGCTCGTGCCGACGCCGTAGGAGTCGACCGGTGCGGCGCGGAGGGCGGCGATCGTGTACTCGTCGAGGTCGTTCGTCACGGTGATCTTCGTGGCGGGTGCTCCGAGCCGGTCGAGCTGTGCCCGGACCGCGGCGACGACGCTCGGGAGGTCGCCGCTGTCGATGCGGACCGCGCCGAGTCGGCCGTTCGTCAGCCGGACGGCGGTCTCCACCGCCGCCTCGATGTCGTACGTGTCGACGAGCAGCGTGGTGCCGTCGCCGAGGGCGTCGAGCTGGGAGCGGAACGCGGCCTCCTCGGAGTCGTGCAGGAGCGTGAACGCGTGCGCGGCGGTGCCCATCGTCGGGATGCCCCAGGTGCGGCCGGCCTCGAGGTTGCTCGTCGCGCCGAAGCCCGCGATGTACGCGGCTCGGGCGGCGGCGACGGCGTTCCACTCACCGGTGCGGCGCGAGCCCATCTCGGCGAGCGGTCGGCCGTCGGCAGCGGACACCATGCGGGCGGCGGCGCCGGCGATGGCCGAGTCGGCGTTGAAGATGCTCAGCGCGAGGGTCTCGAGGACCACCGACTCGGCGAAGGTGCCCTCGACCTGGAGCACGGGGGAGTTGGGGAAGAACACCTCGCCCTCGCGGTAGGCGCGGATGTCACCCGTGAAGCGGTAGTCCGCCAACCAGCGGGCGGTGCCCTCGTCGATGACGTTGCGGTCGCGGAGGAAGCCGATCTCCTCGTCTCCGAACCGGAACTCGGTCAGCGCCGTGAGGAAGCGTCCGAGGCCCGCGGCGACCCCGTAGCGGCGGCCGTCCGGCAGGCGACGGGCGAACACCTCGAACACGCAGCGTCGATCGGCGGTGCCGTCCTTGAGGGCGGCGTCCACCATGGTGAGTTCGTACTGGTCTGTGAGGAGCGCGCTGGTCACGCCTCCGACACTAGTGACGTCGTGGTGCGGAAGCGCGGAGCGGGTGTGCGGGGCGGGTGCGTGGGGGCTCGCGCCGTCGGTGGGGGCGTGGCGAGCGGGTGTGGGTGGTCGCGAGCGGGTGGAACCTGCCGCGCCCGCTCGGCGAGTGGGCGGAAGCGGCGCGACGCGGTGTCGGTCCGGACCGCTTCCGCCCGGTCGGCGAGTGGGCAGAAGCGGCGCGACGCGGTGTCGGTCCGGACCGGTTCCGCCCGCTCGGCAACGAGGGGAGGCGACCGCGCGACCCGGTGGCCGTGCGTGCCGGGGCTGGGTGGTGCCTCCCGGCCGGTGCGGTCCACGGATTGCCGGCGTCTGGCGTGAGCGGAGCGTGAGCGGGCTGAACCTGCACGCGCCCGCGCGTGGACCGACTCGTTCCGCCCGTTCGTGGGGGAAATCGGCGGGTGGAGGGTGGCGAGCGGGCGGAAGCTCCAGAGAGTGCGGATGTGGGTGGCGTGTTCCGCCCGTTCGTGGGAGGAGGAGGGCGCGCGCGCGGTCTCGGGGACGGTGGCGAACGGGCGGAAGCCGTCCGGGAGCGGGACGAGGGCGGTGGGTTCCGCCCGTTCGTGAGAGGAGGAGGGGTGTGCGCTCGGGCACCTCGTTGAGCGGGCGGAACCGGCGCGGGGCGCGGAAGCGGGTGGTGGATTCCGCCCGCTAGGGGAGGGGAGCGCGAAGGGAGCGGGGCAGGCGCGGGGCCGGGCGGGTGCGGCTCGGTACGCTGGTGGGGTGACGGATGCACCGATCGGAGTCTTCGACAGCGGCGTCGGTGGGCTGACGGTCGCGCGGGCGATCATCGACCAGCTGCCGCGCGAGAGCATCCGGTACGTCGGGGACACCGTGCACTCGCCCTACGGCCCGAAGCCGATCGCCGACGTCCGGCGGTACGCGCTCGAGGTGATGGACGACCTCGTCGACCAGGGCGTGAAGGCGCTCGTCATCGCGTGCAACACCGCGTCCTCCGCCGTGCTCCGCGATGCCCGGGAACGCTACGAGCAGGCGTACGGCATCCCCGTCGTCGAGGTGATCCAGCCGGCTGCCCGCGCGGCCGTGAAGCAGACCCGCACCGGACGCATCGGGGTGATCGGCACGGTGGGGACCATCGCCTCGCGGGCCTACGAGGACGCCTTCGCCGTGGCCGCCGACGTCACCCTGTCCCTCGCCGCGTGCCCGCGCTTCGTCGAGTTCGTCGAGGCGGGGGACACCTCGTCGCCGGCGCTGCGCGAGGTCGCGGCGCAGTACCTCGCCCCGATCCGCGAGGCGGACGTCGACACGCTCGTGCTCGGCTGCACCCACTACCCGCTGATGTCCGCGGCGATCCAGTACGTGATGGGCCCGGACGTCACGCTGGTGTCGAGTGCCGAGGAGACCGCGAACGACGTCTACCGCCGACTCGTGGAGCACGGGCTCGAACGCACCATCCCGGAGCCGCCGACGTACGCGTTCGAGGCCACCGGTGACGACAAGAACGGCTTCATCCGGCTCGCCCGGCGCTTCCTCGGTCCCGAGGTCTCGAGCGTCGGACACCTCCAGACCGGGGCGATCACGCTGCCCCGAACCGAAAGGACCCCATGAGCACCCGCATCGACGGCCGCAGCGCCTCCGACCACCGTCCGGTCAGCATCGAGCGGGGGTGGAGCGCGCAGGCCGAGGGCAGCGCGCTCATCTCGTTCGGCAACACGAAGGTGCTGTGCACGGCGTCCTTCACGAACGGCGTCCCGCGCTGGATGGCCGGCAAGGGCACCGGGTGGGTCACCGCCGAGTACTCGATGCTGCCGCGGTCGACGAACGAGCGCATGCAGCGCGAGTCGATCAAGGGCAAGGTCGGTGGACGGACCCACGAGATCTCGCGGCTGATCGGCCGGTCCCTGCGTGCAGTGGTCGACATGAAGGGCCTCGGCGAGAACACCCTCGTCCTCGACTGCGACGTGCTGCAGGCCGACGGCGGCACGCGGACGGCGTCGATCACCGGCGCCTACGTCGCGATGGCGGACGCCATCGAGTGGGGCCGCGACAAGGGCTTCATCGCGAAGAAGGCGACGCCGCTCACCGACAGCGTGCAGGCCATCTCGGTCGGCATCGTCAAGGGGGAGCCGATGCTCGACCTGGCGTACACCGAGGACTCCGCGGCCGACACCGACATGAACATCGTGACGACCGGCTCCGGCAAGTTCATCGAGGTGCAGGGCACCGCCGAGCACGCACCGTTCGACCGCGACGAGCTGAACACGCTGCTCGACCTCGGCCTCGCGGGCAACCGGTCGCTCGCGGCGATCCAGCGCGACGTGCTGGGCCTCGCGTGACCGGGCGCACCGTCGTCCTGGCGACGCACAACCAGGGCAAGGTCGTCGAGCTGCGCGGGATCCTCGGCGAGGCGCTCGGCGAGGGGGTCGAGCTCGTCGGGTACGACGGTCCGGAGCCCGTCGAGGACGGCGACACCTACGCGGCGAACGCGCTCATCAAGGCACGTGCGGCAGTGGCGCACACCGGGCTGCCGGCGCTCGCCGACGACTCCGGGATCGCGGTCGACGCACTCGGTGGGGCGCCCGGTATCCACTCCGCCCGGTACGCCGGGACGCGGGTGGACGCGGACAACATCGCGCTCCTGCTCCACGAGCTCGAGGGCGTGGTCGAGCGCACCGCCGCCTTCGTCTGCGCGGCGGCGTTCGTCACGCCGGACGGCACCGAGCACCTGTTCGAGGCCGTCTGGAACGGTGCGGTCCTGACGGAGCCGGTCGGGGACGGCGGGCACGGGTACGACCCGGTGTTCCAGCCCGACGACGCCGACCGTTCGGCAGCGCAGCTCACGCGCGACGAGAAGAACGCGCTGTCCCACCGGTCGAAGGCGTTCCGGGGGATCGCGCCGATCGTGCGGGAGTACTTCGGGGTCTGACGCGGCGAGGCGCGCGGGACCCCGCACAACGAACGGCACCTCGCGCCACGGAACTCCGTGGCGCGAGGTGCCTTCGGTTGTGCGGCGGCACGAGATGCCGCGCGCCGACCGACCCGGGCGCCGACGGCGGCACGAGATGCCGCGCGCCGACCGACCCCGGCGCCGACCG
>NZ_RBLU01000162.1 GCF_003989515.1 Curtobacterium sp. HSID17257 | reverse complement strand
CGTCAGCCGCGCGCCGGCGCCGTGCTGCTGCGGACGCGCAGCGTCGAGCGCAGCCGTACGTGGTCGCTCGTCGGCTCGCCCCGGAGCATCGCGAGGAGCATCGTGACCGCGCTCGCGCCGAGTTCGGCGAGCGGCTGAGCCACGGTGGTGAGCGGCGGGGTGGTCGTCGACGCCTGCGGGACGTCGTCGAACCCGACCACGGACAGGTCCGCTGGGACGCGCAGTCCCAGCGACGCTGCGGCGTGCAGCACGCCGATGGCCGACGAGTCGTTCGCCGCGAACACCGCCGTCGGGCGGTCCGGCAGCGTCAGGAGGTCGTGCGCCACAGCGGCGGAGCGCTCCTCCTGGTAGTCACCGGCCCGCACGAGCCGCTCGTCGACCGCGATGCCCGCGGCGGCGAGGGCGTCCCGGTACCCGGTCTCGCGCAGCTGCGACGACGCCAGGTCGCCGCGGCCCTGCACGTGGGCGATGCGGGTGTGCCCGAGGCCGAGCAGGTGCTCCACGGCGTCCCGGGCCCCGGCAGCGTTGTCGGTGTCGACGGTGGCGTGGCCCTCCGGTCCGGTGTGCGGGTCGATCGCCACGACGGGGATCGACGCTCCCGACAGGGCCGCGGACGGGGTGACGACGATCGCGCCGTCGATCAGCGTGCCGGACAGGCGTGAGAGCGATCGTCGCTCCCAGCCGGGCTGCCCGGTGCCGGCCTCGAGCCCGGCGTAGGCGAGCAGCTCGTAGCCGGTGCCCGTGGTCGCCGCCGAGACACCGCGCAGGAGTTCGGTCGAGAACGGCTCGAACTCGGGCACGAGGATGCCGATCACGTTCGTGCGCGAGCTCCGCAGGCTCCGTGCGACCAGGGACGTCTCGTAGCCCAGGCGCTCGACGACCTCCTGCACGCGGAGCATCGTCGCGGGTGCGACGCCGTCACGGTTGTTGACCACCTTCGACACGGTCGGGATCGAGACGCCTGCGGCGCGCGCGACGTCCGCGATCGTGACCCGCCCCGGTCCGGGCGTGGGGTCGACGGCGGTCTGCATGTGCTCACCGTACCGCCGGAGCCGCATTCCGCCAGTCCGCGCATCATGGTTAGAAAACGTTATCGATAACGATTGACAACGCTGCGGAGCACCTGGCACGCTCTCCGCAGCGGCATCGACTGCCGCGAACGTCAACGACGACACCGAGGAGTTCCACGATGACGAGGAAGATCCGTGCCGCGGCAGCCATCGCGCTGGTCGGGGCCACCGCGCTCACGATGGCGGGCTGTTCCGCCGGCGGCAGCGACCCGTCCCAGGACGGCGGCAAGGTCACGATGACCTTCTGGCACAACTCGACCACCGGTCCGGGCAAGGCCTACTGGGACGACACCGTCAAGGCCTTCGAGCAGAAGTACCCGAACGTCACGATCAAGGTCCAGGCGATCCAGAACGAGGACCTCGACGGCAAGCTCCAGACCGCGCTGAACTCCGGCGACGGTCCGGACATCTTCCTGCAGCGCGGCGGCGGCAAGATGGACGCGATGATCGCAGCCGGTCAGCTGATGGACATCTCCGACTCGATCAGCGCCGACGCGAAGCAGTCGATCAGCAAGGGCACCTTCGCCGGGTACGAGAAGGACGGCAAGACCTACGCGATGCCGGGCGCCGTGCTCCCCGAGGGCATCTGGTACTCGAAGGACCTGTTCGCCGAGGCCGGCATCGAGGGCACCCCCACCACGATGGACGAGCTGAACGAGGACGTCGCCAAGCTCAAGGCGAAGGACATCGACCCGGTCGCCGTCGGCGCGAAGGACGCCTGGCCGGCCGCGCACTGGTACTACAACTTCGCGCTCCGCGAGTGCAGCGAGAAGACGCTGAACGACGCCGCGAAGACGCTGAAGTTCGACGACGCCTGCTGGACCAAGGCCGGTCAGCAGCTCGAGGACTTCAACAAGACCGAGCCGTTCAACCAGGGCTTCCTCACCACCGCCGCACAGCAGGGTGCCGGCAGCTCGGCCGGACTCCTGGCGAACCACAAGGCCGCCATGGAGCTCATGGGCGCCTGGGACCCGGGCGTGATCGCCTCGCTCACCCCGGACTCCAAGCCGCTGCAGGACCTCGGCTGGTTCCCGTTCCCGGCGGTCGACGGCGGGAAGGGTGACCCGAAGTCGATGATGGGTGGTGTCGACGGCAACTCCTGCTCGGCACAGGCCCCGAAGAAGGCCTGCACGGACTTCCTCAACTTCATCGTGCAGAAGGACAACCAGGAGGCCTACTACAAGGCCTTCAACGCCATCCCCGTCAACAAGGACGCCCAGTCGGTCGTCTCCGAGCCCTACCTGAAGACGGCCCTCGCCGCCTACCAGGAGGCTCCGTTCGTCTCGCAGTACCTCGACACCCTGTACGGTCAGAACGTCGGCAACGCGCTGAACACCAGCGTCGTCGACCTGCTCGCCGGCAAGGGCAGCGCGAAGGACATCGTCGAGACCACCAACCAGGCTGCGGCCAAGGGCTGATCATGGCGCTCGACACCTCCCTCGGCACGAACCCGGCGAAGGCGTCGGGCACAGCTCCCGGGACGTCCCCGGCGGGGAGCGGTTCGCCGCTCCCCGCCCGGCGGACCGCCAAGCGCGTCGCCGACTGGCGCAAGCGCGTCGAGATCGCGGTCCTCGCCGGACCCGCGGTCATCGTCTTCGTGACCTTCGTCATCCTGCCGGTGGCGCTGGCCGCGTACTACGGCTTCTACAAGTGGCAGGGCTACGGCCCACCGACGAACTTCGTCGGGCTGCAGAACTACCTGATCATCTTCCAGGACAAGGCGTTCCAGTCCGTCCTGCTGCACAACGGCTTCATCGTCGTGATGTCGCTCGTGCTGCAGGGCCCGATCGCGATCGTCCTCGCGCTCCTGCTCAACCAGAAGATGCGCGGCCGCGGACTCGTCCGCGTGCTCGTCTTCGTGCCGTACGTGATCTCCGAGGTCATCGTCGGCACCGGTTGGAGCCTCATGCTCCAGTCGAACGGTGCCGTGAACGACCTGATGCAGGGCATCGGGCTCGGGGGCCTCCGTCAGGACTGGCTCTCGAACCCGGACATCGCGATCTGGAGCCTCCTCGCGATCATCTCGTGGAAGTACATCGGCTTCGCGGTGATCCTGTTCCTCGCCGGCCTGCAGAGCATCCCCGAGGAGCTCTTCGAGGCGGCGGCGATCGACGGCGCGAGCTACTGGCAGATCCAGCGCCGGATCACGCTGCCGCTGCTCGGCCCGACCATCCGCATCTGGGCGTTCCTGTCGATCATCGGCTCCCTCCAGCTGTTCGACCTCGTCTACATCATCTGGGGCCAGTACATCTCCTCGACCGCGGGCACCTCGACCATGGCGACGTACATGGTCGCCAACGGCCGGACCTCGGGCAACTACGGGTTCGGCAGCGCCGTCGCCGTGGTCATGTTCCTGATCTCGCTCGCGGTCGCCCTGGTCTACCAGCACTTCGTGCTCCGTCGGGACACCGCGGGCGCCATCACCGAGAGGAAGCACTGATGGCCATCACCAGCGCCACCACCAACCTCGTCGCCCCCGGTCGCCGTGGTGCCCGGGCGCGGAAGTCCGGGGCCGCCCTCGGCCAGGCGAGCCCGCTGACCTACGTCGTCGCGATCCTGTTCGTCGCCGCGAACCTCGCCCCGGTGCTCTACATCGTGCTGGGCGGCTTCCGGACGAACTCGCAGATCACGACGAGCCCGGCCGGCCTGCCGGCGCCGTTCCAGTTCGGCAACTACGGCTCCGTGCTGTCGAGCGGGATCTTCTGGCAGCAGCTCGGCAACTCGACGATCAGCGCCCTGAGCACCACGCTCGGCGTCGTCGTGCTCGGCCTGATGGTCAGCTTCGTGCTCGCCCGCTACTCCTTCAAGGGCCGCGGTGCGGTGTACGCGCTGTTCGCCGCGGGCCTGATGTTCCCGATCACGGTCGCCATCACGCCGCTCTACCTGCTCGTCAAGGACCTCGGTCTCACGAACAGCCTGGCCGGCGTGATCCTGCCGCAGATCGCCTTCGCCCTGCCGACGACCGTCATCATCCTGGTGCCGTTCCTGCGGGCGATCCCCGACGAGCTCGAGGAGGCCGCGTCGATCGACGGCGCCAGCCGCCTCGGCTTCTTCTTCCGCATGATCGTCCCGCTGTCGCTGCCCGGCGTGGTGACGGTCGGGATCCTCGCCTTCATCGGCAGCTGGAACAGCTACATCCTGCCGCTGTTCATCCTCAACAACGAGGCCGCGTACACGCTGCCGCTCGGTGTCCAGGCGTTCTCGTCGCAGTACTCCGTCGACACGGCCAAGGTCCTCGCGTTCACGTCGATGTCGATGATCCCCGCGCTGGTGTTCTTCACAATCTTCCAGAAGCGCATCGTCGGCGGCCTGACCGGGGCGGTGAAGGGGTGACCACGCTCGACCACACGGTGACCACCGACGGCCAGGAGGCGCGTGGCACGATCGCACCGCCGCTCACCGACGCCACCCGCGACGGACGGGAGGCGCGTGGCGGCGCCGCCCCGGGCCTCCCGTCCGACCGCGTCACCGCGCTGCTCGCCGCGATGACGCTCGAGGAGAAGACGGCGCAGCTGGTCGGCTACTGGCTCGACCAGAACGGCGTCGTCGCCCCGATGCAGGGCGAGATGGCCGCAGCGCAGCAGGGGACGGCGCTCGCCGACGTCACCCGGCACGGCCTCGGCCAGTACACCCGTGTGTACGGCACCCGACCCGTCGAACCCGACGAGCGCGCCGCCTGGCTGTGGGCGGAGCAGCGGCGGCTGAAGCGCGAGACGCGCCTCGGCATCCCGGCGCTCGTCCACGAGGAGTGCCTGACCGGACTCGCGGCGTGGAAGGCGGCGACCTTCCCGACGCCGCTGGCCTGGGGAGCGTCGTTCGACCCGGAGCTCGTCGAGCAGGTCGGCGCCGTGATCGGCCGCTCGATGCGCGAGCTCGGCGTCCACCAGGGCCTCGCGCCCGTGCTCGACGTCGTGCGGGACCCCCGCTGGGGACGGGTCGACGAGTGCATCGGCGAGGACCCCTACCTGGTCGGCACGGTCGGCACCGCGTACGTGCGCGGTGTGCAGAGCGCCGGTGTCGACGCGACGCTCAAGCACTTCCTCGGGTACTCGGCCTCACGGGCCGGTCGCAACCACGCGCCGGTGCACGCCGGTCCGCGCGAGGTCGCCGACGTCTTCCTGCCGCCGTTCGAGATGGCGCTCGTCGACGGCGGTGCCCGGAGCGTCATGAACTCGTACGCGGAGATCGACGGCGTGCCCGTCGCCGCCGACCCCGCGCTGCTCACCGACCTGCTGCGCGACCGGCTCGGGTTCGACGGGACGGTCGTGGCGGACTACTTCTCCGTCGCGTTCCTCGAGGTGATGCACGGTGTCGCCCGTGACCGCGGCGAGGCGGCCGCGACGGCGCTCGCGGCCGGCATCGACGTCGAGCTGCCGACGGGTGACGCGTACCTCGCGCCGCTCGTCGAGCGGGTCCGCAGCGGACTCGTCGACGAGGCCCTCGTCGACCGTGCCGCGCTGCGCGTGCTCCGGCAGAAGGAGCGGCTCGGTCTGCTCGACCCGGAGGCCTTCGAGGACGAGCCGCCGACGGCCGTCGACCTCGACTCGCCCGAGCACCGGGCGCTGGCGCGGCGACTGGCGGCCGAGTCGCTGGTGCTGCTGTCGAACGACGGCGTGCTGCCGCTCGGCAGCGGCGCCGCCGCCCCCGTCGGTGGAGGCGCTGCCGCCCCCGTCTCCCGGACCCA
>NZ_RBLU01000161.1 GCF_003989515.1 Curtobacterium sp. HSID17257 | reverse complement strand
GCCCGCTCGGCTCGCCCGCGCCACCGCGTCGGGCAGCGCCGCGAGGAACGCGTCGACGTCGGCGTCGGTCGAGGTGCGTCCGAGCGTGATCCGCAGGGCACCGCGCGCCTCGTCCTCGGACAGGCCCATGCCGAGCAGCACGTGCGACGCCTCCGGGACGCCGGCCTGGCACGCGGACCCGGTCGACACCGCGACCCCCGCCGCGTCGAGCAGGAACAGCAGCGAGTCCCCCTCGCACCCGGGGAAGGTGAAGTGGGCGTTGCCGGGGAGCCGGTCGACCGGGTCGCCCATGAGCACGGCGGTCGGCACCGCTTCGAGCACTCCCGCGACGAGCCGGTCGCGCAGGACCGAGGCGTCGTGCAGGCCGGCCGCCGCGGCGACGCCGAAGGCCGCCGCGGCCGGGGCGTCCTGCGTGCCGCTGCGGACCTGCCGCTGCTGACCACCACCGTGGATGAGCGGCTCGACCATCGCACGGCGACCGAGGACGAGCGCCCCGATGCCGACCGGCCCGCCGATCTTGTGCGCCGAGACGCTGAGCGCGTCGAGGCCGGACGCGGCGAACGACACCGGGACCTGGCCGTAGGCCGCGACGGCGTCGCTGTGCACGGGCACGCCGGCGGCGTGCGCGAGCTCGACGATCCGGGTGACCGGCTGCAGGGTGCCGACCTCGTTGTTCGCCCACAGGAACGTGACCAGGGCGACGTCCGAGGCGTCGGCGAGCCGCGCCTCCAGGCCGACGAGGTCCACGCGACCCTGCGCGTCCAGCGGGACCACGTCGACGACCGCGCCCTCGTGGCGCTCGAGCCACTCGACCGTGTCGACGGTGGCGTGGTGCTCGCCCGCCGGCAGGACGATCCGCGGCCGGGGTCGGTCCTGCTGCCGCGCCCAGTACGTGCCCTTGATCGCGAGGTTGATGCTCTCGGTGCCACCCGAGGTGAAGACGACCTCGACCGGCTCGGCGTCGAGCGACCGGGCGACCGCGGCGCGACCGTCCTCGAGCAGCATCTTCGCGCGCTGGCCTGCGCTGTGGATCGACGACGGGTTGCCCACCGTGGCGAGCGCCTCGGTGAACGCGGCGAGCGCCGCGGGCAGGACGGGCGTCGTCGCCGCGTGGTCGAGGTAGACCGGCATGACCCACTCCCCTTCCGTGTGCGTTCACAGGGTACCCGCGCCCCCTCGTACCCTGGTCGTCATGCACCGCACCGTGATCGACGAGACCCCCGGCTTCCGCCTCGGTGACGGCGCGCCCCGCTTCTCGGTGCGTTCCGCCTCGGCGACGGCGGTGACCCTCGTGGTCGTCGAAACCGACGGGCGCGAGACCCGCCACACCCTGTCGCGGGTCGACGACACCGACCGCTGGACGGCCGGGACGCCGGACGTGCGACCCGGGGACCGCTACCACCTGCTGGTCGACGGGCCCCAGGGCCCCCGTCACGAGTTCGATCCCGAGCGACCGCTGCTCGACCCGTACGCGCGGGGCATCGTCCCGTCGACGGCCGGCCCGGACGGCGGCGGCCCGCGGTGGACGAGCGTGGTCGTCGACGACGCCTTCGACTGGGGCGGTGTCGGGAAGCCCGACGTGCCCCTGGACCGGGCGGTCGTGTACGAGGCGAACGTCCGCACGGTGACCGCGGCCAACCCGGACGTCCCGGAGCACCTGCGTGGCACGTACGCCGGGGTGGCGCACCCGAGCACCATCGCCCACCTGCGTCGCATCGGGGTGACGACCCTCGAGCTGCTGCCCGTGCACGCCTTCGACACCGAGACCTGGCTGCGCGAGGCCGGCCGCGAGAACGCGTGGGGCTACAACACGGTCGGGTTCTTCGCCCCGCACGCGGCGTACGCGTCCGCAGACGCCCGTGCCGCGGGGGCCTCGGCGGTGCTCCGCGAGTTCAAGGGCATGGTCCGGCTCCTGCACGAGGCCGGCATCCAGGTGCTCCTCGACGTGGTCTACAACCACACCGCCGAGGAGGGCTTGGGCGGGCCGACCTCGTCGCTCCGCGGGATCGACGGGGCGGCGCGCTACCGCTGGACCGAGGACGGTGCGTCGTACTACGACACCACCGGCTGCGGGAACACCCTCGACACGTCGGTGGAGGCCACCGCGGACCTGGTCGTCGACAGCCTGCGCTACTGGGCACGCGAGGTGCAGGTCGACGGCTTCCGCTTCGACCTGATGGCAGCGCTCGCCCGCGACGCGGACCACGTGTTCGACCCGGCGCACCCGCTGCTCGAACGCATCCGGCAGCACCCGGACCTGCAGGACGTGCTCGTCGTCGCCGAGCCGTGGGACGTCGGACCCGACGGGTGGCGCACGGGCGCGTTCGGCGCCGGGACGAGCGAGTGGAACGACGGGTTCCGGAACACCGTCCGGCAGTTCTGGCTGACCGACGTCGCCGAGGAACGGCGGAACGGCACCCCGCACGCGGGCATCGGTCGCCTCGCGGAGGCCCTGACCGGGTCCCGGGGCACCTTCGGTCAGGAGCGCGGTCCGCTCGCGAGCATCAACTTCGTGACGGCGCACGACGGGTTCACGCTGCTCGACCTGGTCTCCCACGACCGGAAGCACAACGCGGCGAACGGCGAGGACGGCCGGGACGGCTCCGACGACAACCGCTCGTTCAACCACGGCGTCGAGGGCGACACGGCGGACCGGGGCGTGCGCGCTGCCCGGGGCCGCTCGATGCGGAACCTGGTCGGTACCCTCATGCTCTCCGCCGGCGTCCCGATGCTGACCGCGGGCGACGAGCGCAGCCGGACGCAGCACGGGAACAACAACGCCTACGTGGTGTCCGAGGACCTGACCGCCGTCGACTGGACGGACGACGAGGACGCCGAGGCCATGACCGAGGCCGTCGCGGCGCTCGCACGGCTCCGCGCCGCGCACCCGGCGCTCCGACCGACCCGCTTCGGCGTCGAGGGGCAGGAGACCCCGGGCGCCTCGCGGATGGCCTGGTACGGGCCCGACGGGCACCCGATGACGTCCGAGGGGTGGGACCAGCCGATCCACCGGGTCGTGCAGTACTTCGTCGAGTCGACGCCGGAGCACGAGCCGTTCGACCGGGTGCTCGTGGTGGTGCACGGCAGCGGGCGGACGCGTGACCTGACGCTGCCCGAACGCCAGGACGTGCTCGGGTACCGGTTGGCGTGGTCGAGCGAGAAGCACCGGGACCACGAGCGGCTCCGGCCGGGCGGCCAGGTCTTCACGGCGTACGGGCCCGGCATCCACGTCTTCGAGGTGGCGTAGGGCCGTTCCGCCGGCCGCGCTCGCCTCCTGCACAGGTCGTGTGACGCGCCCGACACTGCACAGGGAACGCGTTCCGGGGAACGCGGACGCTCCGGCCGGGTAGCGTCGGCTCCGTGGCCACCGCAGATCGACCCCGCCGACCGAAGATCGGACGCATCCCGATCACCCAGCTCGCGCCGACGACCCCGAACGGGTTCCCGGGCAAGGCGTTCGACGGCGAGGTGATCACGTTCGGCGCGACCGTCTTCCGCGAGGGCCACGGTGTCATCGGCGCCGACCTCGTGCTCGAACGCCCGGACGGCGGCACGCGCACGGTCCCGATGCTGCTCGGCGCCCCCGGCACCGACCGGTACGAGGCGACCGTGCAGGTCGACCACGTCGGCGTCTGGACGTGGCACGTCGAGTCGTTCTCCGACGACTGGGCGACGTGGTTGCACGCAGCCCGGCTCAAGATCGCCGCCGGTGTCGACACCGAGGCGACGCTCCTCGACGGAGCCGTCCTGCTCGACCGCCTCGCGACCGAGACCGACTCGAGCGCTGCCGTCCGCGCCGCCGAGCAGCTGCGTGACACCGGCCTCGAGCCGACCGAGCGCCTGGCGGCCGTCGACGACCCCCGCATCACGGGCGAGGTCGAGGACTCGCCGCTGACCTCGCTCCGGACGCACTCCCCCACGCAGCTCCTCGACGTCGAGCGGCAGCGTGCAGGCGTCGGCGCCTGGTACGAGTTCTTCCCCCGCAGCGAAGGGGCGAAGAAGAACCCCGACGGCTCCTGGCGGAGCGGTGACTTCCGCACCGCGGCACGCCGGCTGCCGGCCGTGGCGCGCATGGGCTTCGACGTGGTCTACCTCCCGCCGATCCACCCGATCGGCACGACCGCACGCAAGGGGCCGAACAACACCCTCACCCCCGGACCGCACGACCCGGGCAGCCCCTGGGCGATCGGAGGACCCGAGGGCGGACACGACACCATCCACCCCGACCTCGGCTCCGAGGACGACTTCCGCGACTTCGTCGAGACGGCGAAGAACAGCGGGATGGAGGTCGCCCTCGACTTCGCGCTGCAGTGCTCCCCCGACCACCCGTGGGTCGAGCAGCACCCGGAGTGGTTCACGGTCCGCGCCGACGGCTCGATCGCGACGGCCGAGAACCCGCCGAAGCGGTACCAGGACATCTACCCGATCCAGTTCGACAGCGACCCCGAGGGCATCGTCGCCGAGGTCCTGCGGGTCCTCGAGCACTGGATCGCGTTCGGCATCCGCATCTTCCGCGTCGACAACCCGCACACGAAGCCACTCTGGTTCTGGGAGCGGGTCATCCGCGAGGTCCGCGACCAGCACCCGGACACGGTGTTCCTCGCCGAGGCCTTCACCCGTCCGGCGATGATGCGCGCGCTGGCCGAGGCCGGGTTCCAGCAGTCGTACACGTACTTCACGTGGCGGAACACGAAGGAGGAGATCGAGGAGTACTTCACCGAGCTCAGCCACGAGACGAGCGCTTACCTGCGCCCGAACCTCTTCGTGAACACGCCCGACATCCTGACCGAGTACCTGCAGTTCGGCGGTCGCGCCGGCTACAAGGTGCGCGCCGCGCTCGCCGCGACCGGTGCTCCGACCTGGGGCATGTACGCCGGCTACGAGCTCTTCGAGGACGTCGCCCGCCCGGGGTCCGAGGAGAACATCGACAACGAGAAGTACGAGTACAAGCCGCGCGACTTCGCCCTGGCCGAGGCCGAGGGTGCGAGCCTCGCCCCGTACGTGACGATGCTGAACCGGTTCCGCCAGGCGCACCCCGCGCTGCGGCAGCTCCGGAACCTGCACGTCCACGACGCCGAGGACCCGGCGATCGTCGTCTACTCGAAGCACCTCCCCGGCGAGTTCATCCGCTCCGGCCGCGCCGACACCGTGATCGTCGTCGCCAACGTCGACCCGCACTCCGCCCGCGAGACCACCGTGCACCTCGACCTCGCCGCGCTCGGGCTGCCGAACGAGCAGCCGTTCGTCGTCCGCGACGTCGTCACCGGGCAGCGCTGGGAGTGGGGCTCGTCGAACTACGTGCGCCTCGACGCCTTCCAGGAGCCGGTGCACCTGCTCGTCGTGGAAGGACCCGTCCGATGACCGACCGAGACCCGAAGGGGACCCCGCCGATGGGCTCCGACCGTCCCACCCCCACCACGCCGGGCCGAGGCCAGGGGCCGAGCGTCCCGCCGGTACCGCCGCCCCCGCCGCCCGTGACCCGCACCCGTGCCCCCGGCGCGGTCCCGCAGGTCGACGAGCCGGCACCGCGGTACGAGCCGCGGGTGTCCGCGCCGCACGAGGACCTGCCCGGCGA
>NZ_RBLU01000160.1 GCF_003989515.1 Curtobacterium sp. HSID17257 | reverse complement strand
AAAAAAAAAAAAAAAAAAAAAAAAAAAAGAATGGAGAGTGTGTGTAGATAAGATAAAAAGATCATATAGGATTGTTCGTACTACTCATGTCATTAATACACTGTACACTATGTGTGACCGAACGCACAGTGTAGTCTGATTTGTTGAATGACATCCAGTACACATGTCTTACATATGTTGTCCACGAATGAACGCTATATATAGTATACAATTACTCTGTCGTCACATTCACA
>NZ_RBLU01000159.1 GCF_003989515.1 Curtobacterium sp. HSID17257 | reverse complement strand
TCAATCAGTCGCGATGTGCAGGCACGTTGTAGTACACACATCATCAGTTGAGAGAGAAGAGTACTATACAGAGGATATGGTACTGGTCGACGAGTCAAGGGACGCAAGACATCACACGGAACACGTGGAGAGACTACGTCTCCGAGTAATGAAGGAGCACAGCAACACAAATGTCTTAGAACTCATTTGCATATAAGTCGATTCAACGTATACTTTACTTTTTTTTTTTTTTTAATGCTCCGGCCA
>NZ_RBLU01000158.1 GCF_003989515.1 Curtobacterium sp. HSID17257 | reverse complement strand
CCGGCGCTCCGCAGTCGCGGCCGCGACCGCGACGGCCGAGCCGCGCGAGCCGCGCCGCCCTCAGCGCCGCAGGGTCTGCTTCGGGTACTCGCCGAACCGCTCGGCGTAGGACGCCGAGAACCGCCCGAGGTGCGCGAAGCCCCAGCGGCGCGCGATGTCCCCCACGGCGCCGGCCTGCGGCCCTGCCTCGAGCAACTCCTCGTGCACGCGGTCGAGCCGCACCTGGCGCAGGTAGGTCAGCGGGGAGACGTCGAACACCCGGCGGAACGACTCCTGCACGGACCGGACGCTGAGCCCGGCGGCCTCGGACAGGTCGACGATCGACACGGGCTCGGCGGCGTGCGCGTGGATGTACTCGACGGCGGCCCGGAGCCGGGCGTTCCGCGGCTGCTCGAGCACGTCGGGCAGGCTGCCGCTCTGCGGCGGGAACATGTCGAGGAAGACCTCGGCGGCGGCGACCTTGGCGTCCTGCCAGACGTCCGAGTCCGGCCCGCCCACGCGGAGCGCCCGCGAGAGCGCCGTCAGCGCCCCCTGCCACCGGTGCCCGATCGACTCGTCGGCGCCGCGTCGCGCGTCGAAGCGGAGCGGTCGGTCCGCGACGTCCGACCGTGTCGCGGCGACCCGCCGGACGAACTCGCGGTCGAAGTGCACCAGGCGCTGGTCGTAGTCCGCGGTGACGAAGCCGAACTCCTCGTCGGCGGGGAACATCACCGGCACGTCCAGGAGCATCGGCCAGCGCTCCCCGCGCACCTCGAGTTCCCCCGTCCCCGTGCTGATCCACGTCACCACGTAGTCGACCGATCCCGAGGGCATCCACCCGCGGATCTCGCCGTGCATCTGCGACCGGCGGATGGTGACCTCGCTGTCACCGATCGCCGTGTACCGGTAGTCGAACCGGCCGTGCGACGGGACGGCGCTCCACCGCTCCCCCGCGTAGATGCCGCCCAGGT
Source organism: Curtobacterium sp. HSID17257 (assembly GCF_003989515.1). Lineage (GTDB taxonomy): Bacteria > Actinomycetota > Actinomycetes > Actinomycetales > Microbacteriaceae > Curtobacterium. The sequence continues at coordinate 4,443 of NZ_RBLU01000158.1, read as the reverse complement.
CACGGACGGCCGAGTCCGGGCGCGTCCCGGAGACCTCGAAGCGCACCGGCGCGATCGTCCCCTCGGCGCCGAACGCCTCGATCAAGGGATCAGCCACGACGATCCTGTCCACGATCGTCTGTCCACATGACGCATGCTTCCTCGTTATACGGATACGGTTCCAGGGTGGGTGCGGCGTAGTGTCGCGCAGGACCGACACACTCGGAGGGGGCGACCACGTGAGTGAGATCGACCTGACCGCCGCGATCACCCGGCTGGAGGCCGCGATGGGCGCGCTCCGGGGTCGACTGCGCGAACGGCTCTCGGTGTCCGGTTCCGACCTGACGGTCCTGCAGTTCGTCGCGCGGGCCGCGGCCGCCGGACGCACTGTGCGGGTGAAGGACCTCGTGTCGCACCTCGGGCTCTCGAGCCCAGCGGTCACCGGCACGGTCGACCGACTCGAGCGCGCCGGACACCTGTGCCGCGTGCCGAACCCGGAGGACGGCCGCAGCCGGTACATCGAACTGACCCCGGAGACGCAACGCGCCTACGCCGCCGCGATGGACAGCACGAACGAGCACCTGCACGAGCTCCTGTCCTCCTTCTCCGAGCGCGAGACCACGCGGTACGTCCGCGTGATCGATCGAGTGATCGAGGCGCTCGAGTACGGCGCTCCGACCCCTTGACGGCAGGCTACGGGCGGCTGGGGACCCTGCTCGAACATTTGTCCAACAAGCGCAGTTAGGTCAGTTCCCGACCTACATCGGCGGACGCGGGACGCCGTTGCACGTACCGTCGCCCTCGGGTACCCCCACACGGGGGTGGATCAGGGAAACGGGGAGGAACCATGGGTTCGTACCAGTCCGAGCCGGGCATCGACCCGGTGCGCATCGAGACGTTCCGTCGGATGCGCAAGCGTTGGAAGTACGGCGAGCTGCAGGACGTCAACGGCCTGTACGCCGACTTCTTCACCGACACCGCACGCGACGGACGTCGCTGACGGCACGTGACCGGCCCGGCTCGCGACGAGCGCGCACCGGACCGGTGACGGACGGGAGGCCCGTGGCGGGATCGCCACGGGCCTCCCGTCCGTCGCGGGGTCGGTGACCGGTCGGTGGTCACCGACCCCGCGGACGTCACCCCTTCACCGCACCGCTGGTGAGCCCGGAGACGATCGACCGGCGGAACACCAGCACGAGGATGACGATCGGGATCGTCGCCGCGACGCTCGCCGCGAAGATCTGCGCGAACGGCACCGTGAACTGCGTACCGAACAGGGCGATGCCGACCGGGATGGTGCGGAACGAGTTCTCGCTGTTGAACGTCAGCGCCATGAGGAACTCGCTCCACGACGCCGTGAACGTGAAGACGCCGACGGTGAACAGTCCGGGCTTCGCCATCGGCAGGATCACCGACAGCACGGTGCGCCAGGCGCCGGCGCCGTCGATCTCGGAGGCCTCCTCGATGGTGGAGGGGATCCCCTGCAGGTAGTTGCGCATGATCCAGATGGCGAACGGCAGGTTGAACGCCACGTACGGCACGATCAGGCCCGGGTACGAGTTGAGCAGCCCGAGGTTCCGCTCGAGCAGGTACAGCGGCGTCAGGACCGCGATCGCCGGGAAGACCGACAGCATGAGCAGCGAGGTCATGATCGCCGTCCGGCCCTTGATCCACCGCCCGGCGAGGGCGTAGCCGGCGAGGAACGACAGTGCCAGCACGACCACGGTGGTGGCCACCGACACCACGATGCTGTTGACCATGTACTGGCCGAGGGCGTTGTCGCGGAAGGCCACGACGAAGTTGTCGAACGTGAGCGACCGCGGCACGACGGTCGGCGGCGACTGCGCGATCTCCGACGACGGCTTGAGCGACGTGGAGACGAGCCAGTAGAGCGGCAGCGCGGTGAGCACGGCGATGACGACACCGCTGACGTTGACGGTGTTGACCCACTTCCGCCAGCCCTTGCGGACACGTTGACGGGGCATCAGGCATCCCCTCCCTTCGCCTGGTTCCGGAACGCCCGCAGGAAGAGCAGGCACCCGACGGCAACGATGACCGCGGTGCTCGTCGCGATGGCGGCGCCCGGTCCGATGTTGATGTCCTGGAAGAGCACCTTGTAGCCCATGATCGCGAGCGACTGGGTGGTGGTGCCCGGTCCGCCGTTCGTCAGCACGAACGGCAGGTCGAAGACGCCGAACGCCTGCAGCACGCGGAACAGGACCGCGATCGTGAGGGTCGGTGTCAGCTGCGGCACGACGACGCGCCAGAACGTCTGCCACCCGTTCGCCCCGTCGAGCTCGGCGGCCTCGTACAGATCCTCCGAGATCTGGACGAGGCCCGCGAGCAGGATGATCGCGACGAACGGTGTCGTCTTCCAGATGTCCGCGACCATCAGGCCGGTGATCGCCGGCACCGGTTCGCCGAGGATCACCGGGGCGTCGCCGAACAGGCCGAAGAACCACGTCGCGACGCCGTACGTCGAGTCGTAGATGTACTTCCAGAGCTGCGCGTTGACGATCGTCACGAGCGACCACGGCACGAGGAGCAGCGCGAGCATCCACCCGCGGGTGACCCCGAGCCGCTCGAGCACTAGGGCGACGAGCATGCCGAGCACGAGCTCGACGGACACCGTGACGACCGTGTAGAGCACCGTGAAGCCGAGTGCCCGGTACCAGTCGGCGCTCTGCAGCAGGGCCGCGTAGTTGCCGAGGCCGAAGCCCTGGATCGTGAAGCCGTCGTAGCCGATCTCGACGTCCGCGAAGCTCAGGACGATCGAGTACACCACCGGGAAGATCGTCACCGCGGCGACGACCAGGAGCGCCGGGGCCGCGAAGCCCCACGCGCCACGGGCACGGACGCGCTCCATCCGCGACCGTGCGGTCGTCGGGCGGTACACGTCGGGACCGCCTCGGCCCGGCGTCCGCCCGCCGGCCGCGCCGGCCGGGGTCCGGGTCGCGGTGCCGGCGCTCACAGCGCGTCCCCGGTCAGGGCGAGCGAGATGGCCGAGGCCATCGAGCGGGTGCCGCCGTCGACCGATGCCTGGCCGCCGAGGATGCTGTTGCCGTTCTGGTAGACGCCCTGCGAGACCTTCGGGTAGTACGCCGTCGAGGTCGGACGGGGCACGAGCGTGATGCCCGCCGCGGTGTCGTACGTCGGGCGGTCCTGCCGCTTCGCGTCGTCGCTGACCAGGCTCGCGCTGCGGGCCGGCAGGACGCCGCCCTCGCGGGTGAGGAACTGCTGCGCCGTCTCGCTCGACATCCACGCCGCGAAGGTCAGCGCCGCCGCGGGCTGCTGGGTGTGCGGGTTGATGTAGTTCCCCCACCCGCCGATCGTCGAGTGGTGCTCGTCCATGCCGTCGAACGTCGGACGGGGCGCGAGGCCGACCTTGCCGGCGACCGCCGAGTCCGGGCCGTTCGCGATGCCCCAGGCGTACGACCAGTTGCGCAGGAACGCGGCGCGGCCGCCCGCGAAGGCGTCGTTCGTGTCCTGCTCCTGGTACGTCAGGGTCGCACGGGGAGCGGCGCCGTCGGTGATGAGCGAGCGCATGAACTCGAACGCACGCTTCGTCTCCGAGCTCGTCGTCGCGGGCTTCGTCAGGTCGTCGTTGAGCAGTGACCCGCCGGCGTCCGCGACGAACTCGGTCACGTTGCAGGTGAGGCCCTCGTACACGTCGCCCTGGAACGCCAGCCCATAGTCGACGTCGCCGGTGTCCACGAGCTTCTTCGCGGTGTCCTTGACCTCCTCCCACGAGCGCGGGACCTGGAGCCCGTGCTTGTCGAGGAGGTCCTGCCGGTACAGGAAGAACGACTCGTCGATGTAGAGCGGGAACATGTAGTAGGTCCCGTCGACGCTCGCCGCCAGGCGGAGCCCCTCGGGGAACTGCTCGAAGAAGTCCTCGCCGACGAGCTGGTTCACCGGGGTCGCGAGCTTGTTCTTCGCGAACTGCCCGGGCCACGCGACGTCGCCCAGGTACACGTCGGGCGTCGGACTGCCCGCGGCGATCTGCGTCGTCAGGCTGGTGCGGTTCGTGTCGGTGTCGCTCGGGGCACTGACGATCCGCACGCGGATGTTCGGGTGCTCCTTCTGGAACTCCGCGATGAGCCGACGGCGGAGGTCCCCGCCGTCCTTCGAGGCAACCTGCCCCGCCCACCAGCTGATCGTGACGTCACCCTCTGGCGGGTCGGTGGGCCACTCCTCGACGGTGGTGCGCTCAGGCCGGGTGGAGCACCCGGCGAGCAGCAGCACCCCCGTGCCCCCGAGCAGGAAGAGCCTGCGGTCGATTGCCATCCGTCCTCCTCGACGAAGGGTGCGCGAGCACCCGGCGATCTCGTTGCCCCACAGAACCAAGCGCTCCTGAGCAGTCGCACAGGGAAGGTGAGTAGGCGACGGACGGGGAGGCGCGGTGCGGGCCCGCCACGCGCCTCCCGTCCGGCGGTGGGGCAGGGCGCGGCAGCCGGCGGTCGA
>NZ_RBLU01000157.1 GCF_003989515.1 Curtobacterium sp. HSID17257 | reverse complement strand
AAAAAAAAAAAAAAAACACCTAAACCGCTGACTTCAATGATACATGTGTATCAGTTACTCACAACATGTCCATGTACTCGTTGTCCATGCCTCTGACCCCGCATCTACTCCGTCGTCCTTCACACCTCTTACTTGCCTTCTTCATCGCCATACGAGCCGTTGTCCTGTATCATGTTGTGCATCACTCAACTTCCCACTCTACATCCATACTCGTGCTCATGCCTTTGTTTCACACTA
>NZ_RBLU01000156.1 GCF_003989515.1 Curtobacterium sp. HSID17257 | reverse complement strand
CTCGCGCCGCGAGCGGCGCGAGGCGGAGCGGGCCGCGCGCGAGACCGGTGCGCCGTTGCCCGAGCCGTTCGAGCCGGGCACGAGCGAGCCGGCCACCCCCGCCGACGCGGCCCCGGTGGCAACAGGGACGGAACCCGACGACGCCGGGGCGACCCAGGCGATCCGGATGGACACCGAGCTCCGCGAGCCCTCCGAGAACCCGCAGGCGACGGTCGAGCACGAACGCGAGACGCTGGGGGAGCGGATCCCGCCCGCAGCGCAGGTCCCGCCGACGAGCACGGCCTCGCACCCGTCCTCGATCTCGCTGCCCACGGCGATGCGCCACCGCGACGAGCGCGCCGCGGAGAACCGCTCCGTTGACGAGGAGCGTCGGCGAGCGGACCCGTTCGGCCAGGGACGCAGCGACGTCGACTGGCTCGGCCGCGCCACCGGCTCGCAGGCACCGGCTCCGGCGCCGACCCCGACCGGTCCCGTCGCGCAGCCCCTCGGGGTCGGGAACGTCCTGCCGCCGGCACCGGCCGCGCCGACCAACGAGCCGCCGAGCTTCACCGAGCTGCTCCGCCTGCAGGGTGCGGAGGATGCCGCGTCGACCGGCGCGACGGAGCGTCCGTTCGACTGGGCGATCCGGGACGACGAGACCGGTGAGGTCCCGACGACGCTGACGACCGACCGGTTCGACACGACGGCCTTCGGCGGTGGGTCGTGGTCGCTCGCGGACGAGTCCGACGACGACGTCGTGTCGGGCGAGGTCGACACCCCGGCCGGAGGGCTCCCGAGCGGGCTGCTCGCGGCACCGGCACCGGTGCCGGCACCGACGCCGACGCCGGCACCGGCACCGGCACCAGCACCGACACCGGCACCAGCACCGACACCGGTGCCGACGGCCGCGCCGGCCCCCGCGCCGGCTCCCGACCCGGCTCCTGCCGCCGACGTGGCTGCGGACCACGCGGCGGACGACGGCACGGACGACGACGCCCGCGCGACGGCGCTGCCGGCCGTGCAGGCCGAGCGGCACGAGGATCACGTCGACGATGCCCGCACGACGGCACTGCCGGCTGTGCAGGCCGACGACCGACCCGACACGGACGACGCCGGGCAGGACGACGCTGAACCGGACGACGCCGGCTCGGCCGACACCGGCCCGGGTCTCCCGCGACCGGTCGCGGCGGCAGCCACCCCCTGGTGGGCGGAGCCCGACACCACCGTGCCTCCGACGGCAGCCCCGCCGCTGGTCGAACCGTCGCCGTCGGACGCCTCCGCGGCGTACCCGGCGCACCTGCCGCCCTCGGTCGGCCAGGACCTGCGCGGGCTGACCGGCGCAGCCGAGGACCGGCACGACGACCGCCGCGAGGACCAGGACGACCAGGTCGTCGAACGACTGCCCGCTGCGGCTCCGGACGACCTCGACCAGGACGAGTGGGACGGCCGCGAGACGAGCGACACGAGCGTCATCAAGGACCTGTTCGGCACGGCGGCGGTCGGGCAGCTCGGCGGCACCGGGTACGACCCCGAGGACCCGGGCACACGCATGATGCCCGCGGTCCCGGCTCCGGCCGCCACCACGCCCCGGACCCCTGGTCGTGACGCGACGACCGGCGCTCCGGCGGCAGGCGACGCCGGCGGCCGGGACAACTTCATCAACGAGGGCTTCGGCCGGCTCGCGGGCGAGGGCAAGCGGGGCAAGCAACTGCTCGTCATCGGTGCCGTGGTGCTCATCGTGGTGCTGCTCGTGGCGGTCTTCGGGCTCACCCGCTGGATCCTCGGGAACTCGATCAGCGAGGAGACCGCTCCGGCGGCGACCGCGACGTCGGCGGCTGCGTCGGCGGCTCCGTCGGACGAGCCCTCGGCCGAGCAGTCCACCGAGGCAGCCGCCGCCCCGGCGCAGCCGCTGCAGTTCGCGACGACGCAGGCGACACCGGGCGAGCACGCGTGGACCGAGCTCGCGGGCGGCGAGTGCCTGTCGCCCTTCACCGACGCCTGGGCGCAGACCTTCACGGTCGTGGACTGCTCGGCGGCGCACACCGCGCAGCTGACCGCTCGCATCCAGGTCGAGGCGGGGGCGTGGCCCGGACCGGAGGACCTCGCGGCCCAGGCTGCGAAGGTGTGCCAGACGTCGCAGGCGATCGACACCGCGGCGGCGGCGGACTACGGCGACGTGCAGGTGCAGGGCTCCTACGCGCCGGACCAGGAGACCTGGGACCGCGGCAACACCTTCATCTCGTGCTTCGCGACCCGCTCGTCCGGCGGGCAGCTGACGGGTTCGCTCGCTCCCGACGGAGCCTGACCGCCCGTCCGCCAGGTTCCTCCTCCGCAGGACGCAACGTCGGCGGCTGTTCGCAGCGCTCTCCCGCTGCGAGGAACCGCCGACGTTGCGTTTCGCGAGAGCGCCTGACCGCCCGCCCGCCCGCCGGGTCAGGACGCGGCGGGGACCTTCGCGGACGCCTCGTCCAGGGTGCGGAGCTCCTCGGCGCTGAGCTCCAGGTCCGCGGACGCCAGCAGCGCCGGCAGCTGCTCGGTGTTGCGGGCACTGGCGATCGGCGCGACGACGTCCGGCTGTGCCTGCAGCCACGCGAGGGCGACCGATGCGATCTCGGCCTCGTGCGTCTCGGCGATGCGGGAGAGCGCATCGACCACCGCGAGCCCCTCGTCCGAGAAGTAGCCCGACACCTGCCCCTCGCGGTCCTTGCCGGCGAAGTCGTCCTTCGTCCGGTACTTGCCGGTCAGGAACCCGGCGGCCAGGGCGAAGTACGGCACGACGCCCAGCCCCTCGGACGCCGCGAGCGGGGCGATGTCCGACTCGTAGGGCTCACGGTTCACGAGGTTGTAGTGCGGCTGGATCGCGACCGGGAGCGCCAGGCCGTTCTCCTTCGCGATGTGGATCCACTCCTCGGCACGCGACCGGGAGTAGTTCGAGATCGCGGTGTACCGGACGAGGCCCTCCTGCACGAGCTGGTCGAACGCGCGCACGGTCTCCTCGAGCGGGGTGTCCTGGTCGTCGAAGTGCGCGTAGTACAGGTCGATGCGGTCGGTCCCGAGTCGTTCGAGGCTCGCACGGGCGGCCGCAGCGACGTTCGACGCCGACAGGCCGCTGTACTGCGGGTGCTGCGAGACCTTCGTCGCGATCACGACGTCGTCACGCTTCCCCGACGCGCGGAGCCACGAGCCGATGACGTGCTCCGACTCGCCGCCCTCGTTGCCCGGCGCCCACGCCGAGTACACGTCCGCGGTGTCGACGAAGTCGCCGCCGGCCGAGGTGTACGCGTCGAGCACCCGGTGCGAGGTCTGCTCGTCGGCGGTCCAGCCGAAGACGTTGCCACCGAGGGCGAGGGGGAACACGTGCAGGTCACTGGTTCCGATGCGGGGCATGACGATTCCTTCCGGTGCGGTACGGGTCGCGTCCACGCTATGCCCCGGTTCCGTGCACGTGGCCAGCGGGTTCCCGGTGTTGCATGAGGGGATGACCACCCTCGCCGACGACCTCACCGATCCCCGCTCGTCCGTCCGCCTCCGCGCCGTGATGGCGGCCGGCACCGAGGCGCGCGTCGAGGACCTCGAGGTGCTCGTCGACCACTGCGCCGTCGAGCCGGACCTGCAGGTGCGCGAGGCCCTGACGTGGGCACTCGTCAGGCTGCCGGCGGAGGCCGTCGTGCCCCGGCTGCTCGAGGAGCTGCACCGTCGGGAGGCGCAGGCGCGCTCGCAGGCGCTCCACACCCTGTCGAAGATCCGCGACGGGTCCGTGTACCCCGAGGTCGCCGAGCGGCTCGGGGACGACGACCCCGGTGTGCGTCGGACGGCCTGGCGCGCAGCCGTCCTGCTCGCTCCGGCCGACGAGGGACCGGCCCTCGCCCGACGACTGGCACGCGAGCTCGGCCAGGGCGACCGGGAGACCCGACTCGCGCTGAGCCGGGCGCTCGTCACCCTCGGCGAGGAGGTCGTCGCCCCCGTCCTGACGGACGCCGCGGAGCGCCGTGGCGAGGCCGTCCGAGAGCACGTCACCGAGACCGAACGCCTGCTCGCCGACCCCGACGCCGGGTCGGCCCTCGCGCTCGAGCGCGCCCGACGCGAGATGGCGCTCGGACGCGGCAAGCGCGCCTCAGGGTGACCACCTGACGGACGGGAGGCTCGTGGCCGTGTCCGCCACGAGCCTCCCGTCCGTCCCGGGGCGCGCCGAGCACGTGTCCCGTCGTTCCGGGGCGGGTCGCGGAAGACCCGGATTCGGGCCGACGAACAGGCCCGATCGGCTTGCGCGCGCCGATCGGAGCGCGCAAAGGTGGGTGTCGAAGGGGAGTAGCTCCCAGCGCGTGCATCGACACACTGGCCATCACGACGATCGGCCCGGTGCACCACCTGCCGGTCCCACCCGGCGGGCGAGCGAGACCTTCGGCCGTTCTGCCGTGCCGAAGCGCTCCCCACCCCTGCGCGATCGGTGCGGCCCGACCAAGGGACCACCCCGTGATCGACACCTCACCCGTCCGCGTCGTCGAGGCCGGCACGCCGACCGCCCGCATGGGCCGCAGCGCCTGGGGGCGCATCGCGATCTGCATCGTGATCGCCCTGCCCGCCGTCGCCCTGGCTGCTGACAGGCACTGGCGCATCACCGGCTCCGCACCGAACCCCGTCGTCGACCTGCTCGTCTTCGGCGGTGCCGTCGTCGCCGCCTCGTTCCTGCTCGCCTGGGCCGCCGAGGCCGCGCAGAAGGACATCTCCGGTGCCCTCGCGATCGCGATCCTCGCGCTCATCGCGGTCCTGCCCGAGTACGCCGTCGACCTGTACTACGCGTTCCGCTCCGGGTACGACCCGTCGTACGAGCAGTTCGCCGCCGCCAACATGACCGGGTCGAACCGGCTGCTGCTCGGGTTCGGCTGGCCCCTCGTCGTGGTGATCTCGCTGCTCGTCGCCCGCCGGTACGTCCGCGCCGGCACCCTGCCCCCGTCGGCCACGAAGGTGCTGCAGCTCGAGCAGTCGTCGCGGCTCGACATCGGGTTCCTGGCGCTCCTGGCGGTCGTCGCGTTCCTCATCCCGCTGATGGGCACGATCCCGCTGTGGTTCGGCTTCGTGCTGCTCGCCGCGTTCGTCGCCTACCTGTGGCGGGCGTCGCAGGCGCCGGACGACGGCGACGACGAGGAGATGGTCGGCATGGCGGGCAACATCGCCTCGATGCCGCAGCGTGCGCGCCGATTGACGATCGTCGCGCTGTTCGTCGTGGCCGCCGCCGTCATCCTGTCGTCGGCAGAGCCGTTCGCCGAGGCCCTCGTCGCCTCGGGCAGCGCGCTCGGCATCGACAGCTACTTCCTCGTGCAGTGGCTCGCGCCGCTCGCGACCGAGGCGCCCGAGTTCATCGTCGCCGCGCTCTTCGCGCTGCGGGGCATGGGCGGCGCGGCGATCGGCACGCTCATCGCGTCGAAGGTCAACCAGTGGTCGCTGCTCGTCGGTTCGCTGCCGATCGCGCACGTGCTGGGCGGTGGGACCTCGGGCGGGCTGCCGCTCGACGGCCGGCAGGTCGAGGAGTTCGTGCTCACCGCGTCGCAGACCGTGCTGGGCGTGGCGATCATCATCGCGCTGCGCTTCCACCGGTGGTCGGCGATCGCGCTCGTGGCGCTGTTCGCGGTGCAGTTCGTCGTGACGGACACCAGCGGACGGTGGGTGTTGAGCGGCGTGCACGTGGTCGTGGCGCTCGTGGTGCTGTGGGTCAACCGGAAGGACGTCGTGCCGTCGCTGCGGGCCCCGTTCCGGCGGCCCGTGGTCGCCGA
>NZ_RBLU01000155.1 GCF_003989515.1 Curtobacterium sp. HSID17257 | reverse complement strand
CCTCGCCCGCCACGCCGGCGGCGACGTCGACGGTGGCGAGCGGCGGTTCGGACCCGCGGCACACGGCGGCGGCGAGCGGGCACCGGTCGGCGAACGGGCACGCGTCGGCGAGTCCGATCAGCGACGGTGGCGAGCCCGGGATCGGCACGAGCGGACCGCCGCTCGACTCGTCGAGCCGCGGCAGCGCGCCGATCAAGCCGATCGTGTACGGCATCCGTGGCCGAGCGAAGAGTTCCTCGGCGCTCGCGGTCTCGACGATCCGCCCGGCGTACATCACCGCGATCCGGTCGGCGATGCCGGCGATGACCCCGAGGTCGTGGCTGACGAACACCAGGGCGGCCCCGGTCTCCTGCTGCGCGGTCCGCAGGACGTCGATGATCTGCGCCTGGATCGTCACGTCCAGCGCCGTCGTCGGCTCGTCCGCCAGGATCACGTCCGGGTCGTTCGCCATGGCCATCGCGATCATCGCGCGCTGTCGCATGCCGCCCGAGAACTCGTGCGGGAAGGCGTCGACGCGCTGCTCGGCCTGCGGGATGCCCACGAGCTTGAGCAGCTCCACCGCCCGGGCGCGGGCCTGCTGCTTGGTGCCACCGCGGTGCACGAGGACGGTCTCGGCGATCTGGTCGCCGATCGTGTACACGGGTGTGAAGGCCGACAGCGGGTCCTGGAAGACCATCGCGACCTTCGCACCGCGGAGCTTGCTCATCTGCTTGTCGCTGCGGCCGATGAGCTCCTGCCCCTCGAGCTCGATCGACCCCGTGACCTTCGTGGTCTCCGGCAGCAGGCCGAGGATCGCCATGCTCGTCACGGACTTGCCCGAGCCGGACTCCCCCACGATGCCGAGGACCTCGCCGCGGCGCAGTTCCAGGTCGACGCCGCGGACGGCGTGCACCTCACCGCGTGGTGTCGGGAAGCGGACGTCCAGATCGCGCACGCGCAGGACGGTCTCGGTGGTGGTCGTGGTGGTGCTCATGCGCCGGCCCCTGCCTGCGTGGTGATGGTCGCGGCGTCGACCGCGGCCTGGTTCTGATCGCGCTTCCGGCCGCTCCGCTTCTGCCGCTTGCCGGTCGCCGACGTCGGATCGAGTGCGTCCCGCAGACCGTCGCCGAGCAGGTTCGCCGCGAGCGCGAACACCACGAGGGCGCCGGCCGCGAAGTAGAACAGCCACGGGTAGGTGAGCGCGGCGTCCTGGTTCTGCGCGATGAGGGTGCCGAGCGAGACGTCCGGCGCCTGCACGCCGAAGCCGAAGTAGCTGAGGCTCGTCTCGGACAACACCGCGGCGCCGACCTGGATCGTGCCGTCGATGATGAGGAAGGACGCCACGTTCGGCAGGATGTGCCGGACGATGATCCGGAACGGGCCGATGCCCATGTACCGGGCCGCGCGGACGAACTCGCGCTCCTTGACCGACAGCGTCATCGAGCGGACGACCCGGGCGGTGACCATCCAGCCGAACGCCGCGATGAGGACGACCAGGACGATCCAGCCGGAGTCCTGGATCCGCGGGCTGATGATCGCGATGATCAGGAACGACGGCAGCACGAGCAGCACGTCGACGAAGAACATCACGATGCGGTCGGTCCAGCCGCCGAAGTACCCGGCGGCAGCCCCGGCCAGGGCGGCGAGCGCGGTGGAGAACACCGCGACGAGCAGCCCGATCAGCAGGCTCTTCTGCATCGCTCGGGCGGTCTGGGTGAAGACGTCCTGCCCGATGCCGTTGGTGCCGAACCAGTGCGTCCCGCTCGGCGGCTGCGTGAACGCGGTGTAGTCGATCTGTGAGTACCCCCACGGGCTGACGAGCGGGCCGATGAAGGCGAACGCGAACAGCACGAGGATGGTCACGAGGCCGACCCCGGCACCGCGGTTCATGAAGACTCGGACGACGGTCTGCACGAAGCGGTTGCGCTGCTTCCGGCCGGGTGCCGGCGTCCCGGGGAGCGGGGTGTCCGCGCGCGCGACGGTCGACCCGTCGACGGGCTCGATGCGGGTGTCGGTCATGTCAGGCCCTCCGGACGCGCGGGTCGAGCACGGCGGTCATGGTGTCGGCGAGGAACCCCGCGAGCAGCACCACGACCGCCGCGAACAGGGTGTAGGCGGTGACGGAGTTCACGTCGTTGTTCTGGACCGCGTCGATGAACCAGGCGCCGAGGCCGTTCCACCCGAAGATCTTCTCGGTGAAGGTCGCACCCGTCAGGATGCCGAGGAACCCGTAGGCGAACAGCGTCGTCATCGGGATGAGGGCCGTCCGCAGACCGTGCTTGAACGTCGCGCGGCCCTTCGTCAGACCCTTCGCCCTCGCCGTCCGCAGGAAGTCGGAGCCGAGCACGTCGAGCATCGTCGCCCGCTGGTACCGACTGTAGATCGCGATCAGGCCGAGTGCGATCGAGATGGTCGGCAGGAGCAGGTGCACGCCCCGGTCCGCGAACAGCTCCCACCAGCTGCCGGAGAGCCCGGGCGTTGCCTCGCCGGTGAAGTTGATGAGCTGCGTGCCGCTGTCCTGGTTGAGCTTCGTCGCTCCGATCTTCAGGAAGACCGCGGTCAGGAACACGGGCGTCGAGATGAGGAAGATCGAGATGATCGCGCTCACCCGGTCGGACAACCGGTACTGCCGGATCGCGTTCCAGACACCGAGCAGCACGCCGAGCACGATGCCGATGACCGACCCGACGAGCAGGAGCCGCAGGCTGACGCCCAGTCGCGGCCAGAACGCGTCGTTGACGCTCTTGTCCTGGATCGTCTGGCCGAGGTTGCCCTGCACCGCGTCGCCGAGCCAGTGCCCGTACCGGACGATGACCGGTGTCTTGTCGTTCACGCCGATGTGGTCGAGCTTGGCGTCGACCACGGCGGTCGGCGGCGCCGGGTTGCGTTCCGCGTAGACGGATCGGGGGCTGAACGTTGCCGACGCGAGGAAGTACGTCAGCGACGTGGCGAGGAACACGAGCACGACGTAGTACACGAGTCGACGCGCCAGGTAGCGGATCATGCGGATCACCTTACGACTCGATTTGTTTCCGGCAGATGACACGCTCGGTCGCCGCGCGTAACGAATTGGCGTTTGCAACAGAAGCCCTCGTCTGCCCCCACCCAGGGGACGTAGGGTGATCCCAATCTTCACGGGAGGAAGAACATGAAGCACAGGAAAGCCCTGGCGTTGACGGCGGCACTCGCCGGCTTCGCCCTCGTCGCCACCGGATGCTCCAGCGGTGGCTCCGGCGGGTCCGGCGGCTCCGGTGACTCGGGCAAGGAGGCCCTGCCCTCCAGCGCCCAGATCAACGAGAAGCCCGTCTCCGACCTGCAGCAGGGCGGCACGCTCCGACTGCCGATCTCGCAGTGGATCTCGCAGTGGAACTACTTCGAGCTCGACGGCACCCTGCAGGACGCCGCTGACGTCGAGGCGGCGACGATGCCGCAGACGTTCGTGATCGACTCCGACGGCAAGCCGCAGCTCGACAAGGACACGCTCGAGTCGGCCGAGGTCACCAGCGAGGACCCGCTGACGATCACGTACACCGTGAACCCGAAGGCCGTGTGGAACGACGGCACGCCGATCACGTGGAAGGACTTCGAGGCGCTCTGGAAGGCGAACAACGGGACCGACCCGAGCTACCAGATCGGTGACAGCACCGGGTGGAAGGACATCGAGTCCGTGACCCAGGGCTCCGACGAGCGCCAGGCGATCGTGAAGTACTCGACGCCGTTCTCGGACTGGAAGTCGCTCTTCAGCCCGCTGTACCCGGCGAGCGTCATCGGGACGCCCGACGGCTTCAACAACGGCTACAAGGACAAGGTCCCGGTCTCGGCCGGTCCGTACAAGGTGTCGAAGCTCGACGAGACCGCGGGCACCGTCACGCTCGTCCCCGACGAGAAGTGGTGGGGCGACAAGCCGAAGCTCGACCAGGTCATCTTCCGGAGCCTCGACGGCAACGCCGACGTCGACGCCTACCTGAACAAGGAGCTCGACTCCGTGTCGGTCGGTACCTCGGACCGGTACGCCCGGGTCAAGGACGCGAAGGACACGAAGATCTACGCGTCCCAGTCGGCCTCGTACACCCACGTCGACTTCTCCTCGCAGGGCACCCTGAAGGACGAGAAGCTCCGACTCGCGTTGCAGCACGCGATCAACCGTGAATCGCTCGCATCGGTCATCGGCGGCACCCTGCCGTACAAGCTGCCGGTGCTGAACAACCACGTGTTCCTCGCCACGGACAACGGGTACAAGGACAACTCGAGCCCGAACGGCACGTTCGACGTCGAGAAGGCCAAGAAGCTCCTCGACGACGACGGGTGGAAGACCGACGGCGCGTACCGGAAGAAGGACGGGAAGACGCTCGCGATCTCCATCACGATCCCGTCCGGCGCCACGAGCTCGCAGAAGATCGCCGAGGTCATCCAGGCCCAGCTCAAGGACGTCGGCGTGAAGCTGTCCATCAAGTCGGTGTCGAGCGACGACTTCTTCCCGCAGTACGTCACGCCGGGCAACTACGACATGACGCTGTTCCTCTGGGGCGGCACCGGCTACCACGCCAGCGGCGCGAGCATCTTCATCAGCGGCGACACCGGCCAGAACTACGGTCGCGTCGGCAACGAGAAGATCGACAAGCTCGTGAACCAGGCGATCGCGGAGACCGACACCACCAAGGCGAACGCCCTGTGGAACCAGGTCGACGAGAACGTGTGGGCGATCGGACACTCCCTGCCGATCGTGCAGTCGCCCCGTGTCATCGCGCAGAACCCGAAGCTCGCGAACTACGGCGCCCGTGCCGGCGCCATGGTCTACGACTGGACCAAGGTCGGGTTCACCAAGTAGCAGCACGACACCAGGACGGGCCCGGTCGCACCACGCGACCGGGCCCGTTCCCTGTCCTACTGTGAGGGCATGAGCATCCCCGAGCCGGGCGACACCGCGCCCGACTTCTCCCTGCCCGGACTCGTCGTCCGGAACGGCACCCGCACGGACGACGAGTACGCCCTGTCGGCGGTCATCGGCCGTCCGCTCGTCCTCGCCTTCTACCCCGGCGACGCCACGCCCGTCTGCACGGCCCAGCTCTGCAGCTACCAGGAGGAGCTCGACGACTTCACCGACCTCGGCGCCGTCGTCTGGGGCGTCAGCCCGCAGGCGTTGGACTCCCACGAGGACTTCGCCCGCGGCGCATCCCTGTCGTTCCCGCTGCTGAGCGACACCGGCGGCGACGTCGCGCGCGCCTACGGTGTCCGGGCGCCGGGCATCGGCCTCCGCCGCTCGGTCTTCGTCATCGACGCCGACGGCATCGTCCGGTGGCGCCACGTCGGGCTCGTCGGCCTGCGCTTCCCGAAGGCGGAGACCATCCGCGAGCAGGTCGAACAGCTCGTCTGACCGCGCCGGACGGGCCGGCATTCCTGAGGATCGGGCGTCGGGTGTTGACACCCGGACGGGGCGTGCCGACCATGGACGGACGAGGTCCGCATCGGACCCGCCTCCCCGGGGAACCGGGTCGCCCGGCCGTACGCGCAGGTGTGTCACACCCGCTCCCGGGCGTCCCCGGGGAGGCGCTCTCGACCCCGCCCGCTCCCCTACGATGGCCTGGATGAGCACCGTCGTCGCGCCCCGGATGCGCCTGTTCGCCGTCGTCCTGTGGGCCGTCGCGGTCGTGCTGGTCCCGCTCGCGCTGCTGACCGGCGGCAACCCGTGGCTCGTCCCCGTGCCGAGTGTCTTCACCGCGTTCATCGCGTGGGCCGTGCTCTGGCGCCCGCGCTTCGAGCTCACCGACGACACGCTCACGATCGTCGACGTGCGCCGCACGAGCACCTACCCATGGCGTCGCGTGCAGGAGGTCCGGACGAAGTACGGCATCGAGGTGGTCACGTCCGAGGGCGTCCGCCGCACCTGGCTCGCGACGCGACCGACCGCCGCGCTCGGGCTGCGTGGCCCCGGGGGCGGCTCGACGACGGCCGCCGACGTGCGGGCGGTCGCGGAGGTCCTCCGCGCGCACGTCCCCGCCCCGGTCGCGCAGGCCGGGCCGCCCCCGGCGACCGTCGCGGCC
>NZ_RBLU01000014.1 GCF_003989515.1 Curtobacterium sp. HSID17257 | reverse complement strand
GGGGTCCGCGGTAGCCGGCGCCCCGGCCGGGGTCGACGGCGACTCGGTCGGGATCGTCCGTGCCGAGGGCTCCGGCGACGACGCGATCGTCGAGGCCGCCCGGTCGGCGCTCGCCGACGGTCACGTCCCGGTCGTCGTCGTGACGGCGGACCGGGAGCTCCGGACCCGCGTCGAGGCGCTGGGGGCCGAGGTGCGCGGCCCGGGCTGGTTCCGCGAGCAGTAGCCCGACGCAGCGAGCAGGAGCCCGCGCCGGCGAGCAGGAGCCCGCCATGGCGTCAGCCCTCGGGCACGTACCGCTTCGACGACACCAGCAGCGCCACCCACGACACCACCCCGAGCCCGACCACGACGGCCAGGACCACCGAGACCGGCACCCCGGTGCCGCCCACGACCGCCGCGATGACCGCCGGCGCGAGGAACCCGCTGTACGCCACCGCGTAGAACGCCCCCGTCAGACCGGCCAGGTCGCGCGACCCGGCGATCCGCTGCACCTCGAGCAACGAGGACACCAGTGCGGTCCCCATCCCGACACCGATCACGACGTTCGCCGCGAGGCCGACCCACACCGACTGCAGCTCGACGGCCAGGAGCACGACCCCGATCCCGACGGTCATCACGGCGACCGAGGTCACGAGCCCACGCGCCGAGGCCACCGAGTGCACCCGCTTGGCGAACGGCTGCACGGCGCTCGACACCCCGAGCGCCACGACGGTCGCGGCGGTGGCGAACACGAGTCCCCACGGACCGGTCGCCCCCGCGAGCCGCGTCGGCAGGTACCCGTAGCCGATCGCGGCGGAGCCGAAGATCCACGGCGCCGCGACGACGACCACCCGGGTGAACCGGCGGTGCCCGGCGCTCGGGATCGCGAGCTGCCGCCACCACGGCCCGGCCAGACCGCCGTGCACCGCGGTCTCCGGCGCCCGCCACACGACGAGGGCGAACGGCGCCGCGACGCAGACGTGCACGAGGAACGGCGTGACCTCGGGCACCGGCCCCCACTGCGCGATCGCCCCGGCGACCAGCGCCCCGATCCCGGACCCCAGGGTGAACGCCAGGGATGCCCGCCGTGCACCGGACCCGGTGTCCGCCGACGGGTCGTACCGGCCCTGCGAGAGCTCCTTCACCCAGCTGTTGCCGACCGCCATGGCGATGCCGACGGTGACGCCGGAGAAGAGCCGTCCGGCCGCCAGGAACCCGGGCCCGAGCGGTCCGAGTGCCAGGAGCCCGCTGCCGACGACCGCGGCGCCGATCCCGACGAGCATGAGCGGCTTCCGCCCGTGCCGGTCGGAGAGCGACCCGGCGACGAGCAGCGCGGGTGCGAGCCCGAGCACGTAGACGCCGAGGAAGGCGTTGACGAGCAGGGACGAGTAGTGCGCCCGCTCCTCGTACATGAGCAGCAGCGGCGAGAACTGGTTGCCGCCCCACGAGCACACGAAGACCGCACCCCAGACCATCGCCCACGGGGCCACCCGGCTCGTCGGCGTCGACACGGCCCCGGTGGTCGGGATGCTCCCGGTCGCGCCGCTCACAGTGCACCCCGGTGCGAGGCGACGTGGGCGCGGAGGACCGCGGCGTACCGCTCGGCGTCCCCGTCGTCGAGGGCGGCGGCGAGTGCCCGGTGGTCGTCGAGCGACGCCTGCAGCTGCTCCGGCCGCAGCCGCATCAGCTGGTGCCGGAGCCGCTGCTGACGGTCGCCCAGCGTCCGCGCGAAGAGGACGGCGATCGCGTTCCGCGACGCCTCGACGACGGCGCCGTGGAACGCCGCGTCGCGCTCGACGAAGCGGTCGACGTCCCCGGCGGCCACCGCCGCCTCCTGCTCCGCCAGCTCGGCCTGGAGGCGCGGTGCCAGTTCCGTCACCCGGCCGTCGGTGACGACGCGGGTCGCCGCGGTCGACTCGATCGCCTCTCGCATCTCGAGCACGTCCGCCGCCTCGTTCGGGGACATCGGGCGCACGACGGCGCCCCGGCGGGCGCCGAGCAGGATGAGTTCCTCGGCCGCCAGGCGCAGGAACGCCTCGTGCACCGGTGTCCGCGAGACGCCGATCTCCTGGGAGAGCGCGTTCTCGCTGATCGCGGCGCCGCCGGGCAGGTCACCGCGGACGATCGCCCGCTTGATGTGCTCGTAGGCCCGGACGGCTGCGGGTGCCTCGCTGCTGGTGTCGCTCACGGCAGCCGATCCTACGCCTTGCATGCAAGGTTGCATCCGCTGCGGAGCGAGAACGTCACACGGCGTTCGTGACCGGATCGAGACATTCCCCACCCGCCGTCGCTACGCTGACCCTCACGTCAACGGAGACGTACTGATCAGGAGGTCACGATGGAGCGTGTCACCAGAGCCGACGACCGCGTCCACCGCCCCGCGGGGCCCTGGACGCCGACGGTGCACCGGCTGCTCGCGCACCTGCACGAGCAGCGCTTCGTCGCGGCACCGGAACCGATCGCCGTCGGCGACGCCGTCGAGACCGTGACCTTCGTGCCGGGCACGGCGGGCAACTACCCGTGGAGCACCGAGATCGCGAGCGAGGCGGCCCTCGTCACGTCCGCGAGGCTGCTCCGCCAGTACCACGACGTCGCGGCGAGCTACCCGCGCGACGACGCGGTCGACGTCTGGTCGCAGGCCGGACGGCTGCCGGTCGAGACGATCGTGCACGGCGACTTCGCGCCGTACAACTGCGTGTACGACGGCATCGCTGCCGTCGGTCTCATCGACTTCGACACCGCACACCCCGGGCCACGGGTCTGGGACGTCGCGAGTGCCGTCTACCGCTTCGCGCCGTTCACCACCGGGCTCGTCGAGGGGAGCACCGCGCCGGGACTCGACGAGCGCCTCGACCGGGCGGCGGAGTTCTGCCGCGCCTACGGGCTCGACGACCGCTCCCGTGGGGTGCTCGTCGAGACGATGACCGCGTCGCTCGTCGCCCTCGTCACGACGATGGAGACCGAGGCCGCCGCCGGGAACCCGAAGTTCCTCAGCGACCTGGAGCACGGGCACGCCGACCTGTACCGCGCCGACGTCGCGTGGATCGAGTCGCACGCCGACGCGATCCACACCGCCGTCACCGCGGCCTGACGCCGGTCGCGCCGCGACCGCAGCGCGGGACGCCACGCGCCGCCCTGCACGCGAGACGCCGGCGTCGACGCGAGACATCGCCACCTCACCGAGACACAGCGGCGACACGAGACGCCGGCGTCGACGCGAGACGCCGCCGAGCCACCGAGACGCCGCCGGATCCCACGGCGTCTCGGCCGGCGGACGGCGTCTCGGGCGCACGCCGGCGTCTCGGGCAGGGAACCGGCTCGTCGAACCGCGGCGTCCCGCACAGACGCGGGCGTCTCGCGCACGCAACGCACGCGCCGGACGTGCACCGCGCCTCCCGGCAGCTCCCAGCGCACGCGCGGCGGACTCTGATCCTGCAGCCGGTAGTGTCGCAGGGCCATGACCGACAGCCCGGCCGACGCCACCCCGTACGAGGTCCTCGGCGTCCCCGCGACCGCCGACGACGACGAACTCCGTCGCGCCTACCGTCGGGCCGCCCGCGAGACGCACCCCGACCTCGGCGGTGACGCCCGGCGCTTCCGTCAGGTGCAGATCGCATGGGAGCGCATCGGGACGCCGGCCGCTCGGCGGGCGTACGACGCGGGTTCGCGCGCCTCGGCACCCCGGACCCCGTCCGGCTCCTCGGTGTGGGCGCACGACGAGGACGGCACGTTCGCACCCCCGACGGCCCGGCGCGACTCCCGGCCCCGGGCGCGTTCGCACGGACACCCGGGAGGTCGGTCCCGCGAGGTCTTCCTGCAGGCCGAGCGCGAGTGGGTCGGCCTCGGCGACCCGATCGAGGACCCGTACGACCCCGCGCTGGTGCGTTCGGCGCCTCGCCACATCCGACGGCTGCTCGCCGAGGCCCTGGCCGAGGAAGCCACGGCGGCGATCGTGTCCGAGATGGGCATCGGCGTGTCCGTGTGGCACGACCTCGACGCCGGTGCCGAGGGCAAGCTCGACCACGCGGTCCTCACCCCGAGCGGGCTCTGGGCCGTCGAGTCGATCGACTGGGGTGCGCCGGTGCGCGTCGAGCACGGGGAGATCGCCGGCGAGACCCTCGCGCCGGGGGAGCGCCCGGTCAAGGAACTCGTGCGGGCGGCCCGGGCGGTGCAGAAGCAGACCCGTGTCAAGTTCACCGGGCGCCTGATGGTCGTCCCGGACTCCGCCGTCGACGAGGACGTCCAGGTCGTCGGCCCGGCGCGGAAGCCCACCGCGCTCGTGGTCCGACGGAGCGCCCTCGGGCAGGTCCTGAACGGGGTGTTCTCCCCGGAGGGCTCCGTCGACGTGTTCGAGATCCGCGACCGCCTGCAGCAGACCGTCCGCTTCGTCTGATGCGTGAGGAGGTCGTCGTCGAGGTCGGCGGCTGGGAGCACGAGTGCTGCGGCCCGGCACACGAACTCGACACCGTCGCGTCGTTCACGGCTCTCGGGCCGGGCCCGCGCTACGACGAGTCCCGACACCACGAGACCCCGGACGGCATCGTCGAGCTCCGCGGACGCATCGTCGCGCTCTTCGCGGTCACCGAGCACGGAACGCGCGTCGGCGTGCAGCGCATCCCCTCTGGCCGGGCGCTCCGCGGGTTCGACGAGCACGATGACGGTCATCTCGAAGCACCGTGGACCGGCGAGCCGGTCACGGTCGAGGCCGACCACTTCGAGGTCGTCCTCGACCGGTACGTCACGCAGACCCGTCAGTAGCCGCGGAGCTTCTCGAGGTCGCGGCGCTCCCGCTTGCTCGGTCGCCCGGCACCGCGGTCGCGGGTCGGGACGAAGCCGGCCTCCTCGCGGGGGAGTCGGGGCGGGGTCCGGTCCTCGAAGTGCTTCGCCGCCTCGATCGCACTCGTGCGCTTGAGGATGATGCCCCGGACGACGACCACGCGGTCGAACCCGTGCTGGCGGACCCGGACCTCGTCCCCGGGGCCGATCGGTTGCGCCGGCTTCGCGCGCTCACCGTTGACCCGGACATGCCCGGCCTTGCACGCGCTGGTCGCGGCGGAGCGGGTCTTCGTGATCCGCACCGCCCAGATCCAGCTGTCCACGCGCGCCTTCTCCATCCCACCACCCTAGGCGGACCGGCCCTGCGAGCAGCCCCTACGCTCGACCCGTGCAGGAACCGCGGCAGCCGGACCCCGACGGACAGCTCCCCGACGGCCAGGCCCCCGACGGCCGGCCCCCGATCGGTGGCGCTCCCGGTGGGCAGGACGCCCTGGCTCGAGCGCTGGCGCTCGGCGTGCTGCGCGACGCGTCGCTCGGCGACCGGCTCGTGGTGCGGGCACGGGTCGGGGACGGCGCGCAGGACGCCCTCGGCACGCTGATCGCACGCACCGCGGACACGCTGACGATCGAGACCCGGCGAGGACCCGTCGAGGTCCTGCTCGCCGACGTCGTCGCTGCGAAGCCGGTGCCCCCACCACCTGCGCCCCGCCCACGCCGACGCTGACCGGCACGGCACGGCACGGCACGGCACGGCACGGCCGCAGCCCCCGTGGCCCGTCGCATCCCGGCGGCGCTCATCACCGGCGAGCCGTCGCCGTCCCCGCAGGCGCCGCCACGTAGCCTCGACCCATGGCCGTCCCCGTCCCGCTCGGCACCGAGGACCGAACCTCCCGCCTGACCCTCCGTCGTCCCGACCGCTGGCGCCGCGAGGACGCCCCGCAGGCCGACCTCCGCCTGACCGGTGACGACGTCGTGCTGACCGTCCGCTCCCGCCCCTCGGAACGGACGATCGCCGAGGAGCACACCAGCCTGCTCGAGCGCCTGCCCGGATCGGTCGACGGCCTGCGGCTCATCGGCTGCGACCCGTGGACGACCGCCGGTGCGCCGGCCCGCCTGGTCGAGTACGTCCGCCCCGACGAGGAGGGCGACGTCGCCGGTGCCCACCTGCTCTTCGTCACCGGTCGGCACCGTGTCGACCTGACCATCGAGCGGCCGCTCGCCCGGATGCTCGAGACCGACGACCTGGTCTCGGCCGTGCTCGAGTCCGTCCGCGCGACGGAGCCCGCACCGTCCCGCCCGCAGCGCGAGCTGGAGGCGCTGCCGGTCGCCGTGCCGGTCCCGCAGCTCGACGGCACGCACCTCGGAGCCGATGCGCTCCGGACCCTCCGCAGCCTGGCCGGACGCCGGTGGGACCCGATGCTCCTGCGCTCGCCCGCCGGGCGCGAACTCGTGCAGACGGGGCTCGTCGGCCGCCTCGGGACGCTCCCCGAGCCCACGCAGGAGCTCATCGCCCCGTGGGGCGACGACACCCAGCCGGTCACCCTGGAGCAGCGACTGCCCGACGGACGGACCACGCGCCTCCAGGCCTGGTCGGAGACCGTCGTGGACGGGACAGACGAGACGGGCGGCACCGTCGCCCGTCTGCCGGTCGAGCGGGTGGTCGCGCTGGCGGCCGGGAGGCTCGGCATCCGCCCGTCGTGGACCTTCCCCTTCCGCACGGGGGCGCTCAACGCCGACCTTCTGTCCCGCAGGACGGGTGACGCCGGGACCGCGCCCGACCTGCCGGCGGCCGTCGCCGAGGCCGACCCCCGGCTCGCCCGTTTCTGGGCGGCGCCGTGGACGGTCTCGTCGATCCGTCGGCCGGGACGACCGACGCCGGTCGTCGTCGTGCACGCCGAGGGGATCGGCTTCGCGCGGATCGGACGCACGGAGGCCGGGGAGACGGCCTTCCGGTCCGACTCCCCGGCCAACGTGTACCGGTCCCTCGTGCGGGCGCTGCTGGGCTGACGTCGTTGCCCCTGCTGCCGCTCGCTGGCGCTGCTCGCTAAGCGGCGGGGCCTGCGGTCAGCGTCACGGTGACGGTGTGCGCCGCGCCCGTTGCGTCGGTGTAGCCGATCTGCACGCGGTCGCCGACGGCATGCGAGCGGATCGCCGACGTCAGCGCGTCGTTGCTCGTGACGGCGGTGCCGTCGATGCTCGTGATCGTGTCGCCGGCGACCAGACCCGCCGCTGCCGCACCCGAGCCGTCGACGGTCCCGGCGACCGGGACCCCCGCGGTGGTCTGCGTGGTCGCGCTCGATCCGACCTGGACGCCGAGGAACGCCGGCAGGCCGATCGTGACGGTGTCCGAGGACTCTCCGGCGAGGATCTTGTCGGCGATCGCCTTCGCGGTCGTGATCGGGATCGCGTACCCGGTGACCTCGGCGGACCCGGACGACGCCGCGGTGGCCATGCCGACGACCTCACCCTCGCTGTCGAGGACCGGACCGCCGGAGTCGCCGGGGACGATCTGCGCGGCGACCTGGATCAGGCCCTGCAGCGACTCGGTGCCCGTGCCGGACTCGCTCTGCACCTGGATGTCCTGGTCGAGCGCCGTGACCGTGCCCGCGGCGGCGACGAGGTTGCCCGTGCCCTCCGCGTTGCCGACGTCGGTCACGGCGTCACCCGTCGACGGTTCGCCGTCGTCGTCGAGCGTCACCGTGGACAGGCCGGATGCGTCCTGCAGCTTCAGCACCGCGACGTCGTGCGTGGCGTCGGTGCCGACGACCTCGGCCTGGTACTGCTTGCCGGTCGTCTCGTCGGTGACCCTGATGCTCGTCGCACCCTGCACGACGTGGTTGTTCGTCAGGACGAAGCCGTCCGAGGTGAGGACCATGCCGGTGCCCGCGGCCTGCGACGAGGTGTCGTAGTTCATCACGGTGTCGATCGTCACGATGCCCTTCTTCTGCGCGGCGGTCGCCGGGGTCGCAGCGGTCTGCGTGCCCGTGCCCGTACCGGAGCCGCCGCTGCCACTGCCGCTCGTGCCGTCGCCGCCCGAGCCGTTCCCGTAGCCGGGGACGGTGAAGCCGTTCGTGCCGCCGCTCGTGCCGGACCCGCCGCCGGGCAGCGTCGTCGTGCCCTGCGACTGGCTCGACGTGGTCGTGGTGCCCTGCGAGGACAGCCCGAGCGCCGTGCCGCCGGCCGCGCCGATGATGGCCAGCGCCGCGACACCGGAGCCGATGATGAGTCCGAGCCGCCGCGGTCGCTTCGCCCCGGGGTGGTTCGCGGCAGCAGCGCCCGAGGTCCAGCCCCAGGAGGTACTGCCGGTCGTCGTGCTCGCGGGGCCGGTAATGCCGGTCGTCCCGCCGAGGGCCGCGCTGCCGATCAGGTACGGGCCACGGCCGTCCGGGGTGTAGGCGTACGGCCCCGAGCCGTCGGTGCCGTACAGCCACGGGCCGCTGCCGTCGAAGGCGTAGGCGGGGCGGAGGGTGTCGCGGTCGGCGTGCGGGGCCTCCCAGCCGGGGCGGTCGGTCGCGCGCTGGTCGTCGGCGGGGTTCTCGTTCATCGGTGCTCTCCGGTCGTCCCTCGACCACCCGGGGGTGGCGGTGTGCTCCTCGACGACCCGGTCGGGTGTCGACGGAGACCAGTACAGGAGCCGAACCCAAGACGACCCTATGAACGGGCCCTGTGGCTGCTCCGGGCTTCCTCGGGAGCCGCCGAACGAGGTGCGGGATTAGGCTTGCCGCACCTCCCATGCGCGCGTCCTCACCCGTCACCCCCGCCGTCCGGCCCCGCCCGGCACCCGCCACGCGGTCCCGCCTCGTCGGGGCGGCGCTGCTCGGGGTCGCCGTGCTCGTGGTGGCCGTGGCGCTCTCCGTGGCGTTCGGCTCGCGCCCGATCCCGCTCGGGACCGTCCTCGACGTCGTCCTGCACCCGCACCGGGACGACGAGGTGGGTCTCATCGTCCTCGGCAACCGTGTGCCGCGCACGATCGTCGGGCTGCTGGCCGGCGCCGCGCTCGGGGTGGCCGGCGCCGTGATGCAGGGGGTGACCCGGAACCCGCTCGCCGACCCGAGCATCCTCGGCATCAACGCGGGAGCGGCCCTCGCCGTCGTCGTCGGCATCGCGGTGTTCGGCATCAGCGGGACCGCCGCCTACCTGCCGTTCGCCTTCGTCGGTGCCGGACTCGCGGCACTGCTCGTCTACGGCATCGCCGCCGTCGCCCGTCGCGGCCTGTCGCCGGTCGGGCTCGCGCTCGCCGGGGCGGTCGTCGCCGCAGCCCTGTCGTCGATCACGACGGCGGTCCTCGTGTCGAGCCAGAGCCTGCTCGACCAGCTGCGCTTCTGGCAGGTCGGTGCGCTCGCCGGGAAGGACCTCGGCACCGCCGGGGTCGTCGCGGTCCCCGTGCTCGTCGGGCTCGTCGTGGCCGCGGGGCTCGGACGCTCCCTCAACACCCTCGCGCTCGGTGACGAGCTCGCCGCGTCGCTCGGCCAGCGGGTCGTCCTCGTCCGTGTCGTGGGCGGCATCGTGACGGTCCTGCTCGCGGGGTCGGCGGTGGCGGCCGCCGGTCCGATCGCGTTCGTCGGCCTCGCCGTCCCGCACGCCGTCCGCCGGCTGAGCGGACCCGACCAGCGTTGGACGATCCTCCTGTCCGCCCTCGTCGCACCCGCGCTCCTGCTCGTCGCCGACGTGATCGGCCGGGTCGTCGCGTACCCGGGGGAGCTGCAGGTCGGCATCGTGACCGCGCTCATCGGCGCACCCGTCTTCATCTGGCTGGTGCGGTCGCGGGTGGTGACCGGCCTGTGACCGCGGTCCGCCGCGAGCTCGCCGTGCTCGGCGCGGTCCTCGTGCTCCTGGTCGCCCTCGTGCTCGTCGGGCTCGGGGTGGGGGAGATCCCGCTCTCGCCGCTGCAGGTCGCCGGCGCCCTGGTCGGCCACGGCGACACCGTCTCGGACTTCGTGGTCGGGCAGCTCCGCGGGCCCCGGGTCGCCGGTGCCGTGCTGGTCGGGGCGGCCCTCGGTGCGGCCGGCGGCATCGTGCAGAGCGTCGTCCGCAACCCGATCGCGAGCCCCGACGTCATCGGCATCACCTCGGGCGCGAGCGCGGCCGGGCTGACCGCGATCGTGCTCGTCGGGGCGAGCGGCGGCGTGCTCTTCGGGTCCGTGGTCGTCGGCGCCGTGCTCGTGGCGCTCGTGATCGCCCTGCTCTCCTGGCGTCGTGGCATCACCGGCAACCGGGTCGTCCTGGTCGGCATCGGGGTCGCCGCGATCTGCCTGAGCATCACCGGCTGGATGCTGACCGCGGGCACCGTCCAGCAGGCGGGCACCGCGCTCCTCTGGCTCTCCGGCAGCCTGAACGCCGTCGACCGGACGCTCGTCGGCATCCTCGCGGTCGCCGTCGTCGTGCTCCTCGCCGCCGCCCTCGCGCAGTCCCGGCGCCTGACGGTCCTCGCGCTCGGCGACGAGGTGGCCGCCGCCCTCGGCCTCCGCCCCGACCGGGCGAAGGTGCTCCTGCTGATCACCGCCGTCGGCCTGACCGCGGGTGCGGTCGCGACGGCCGGTCCGGTCGCGTTCGTGGCGCTGATGGCCGCGCCGATCGCGCGCCGCCTCGTCGGCAACGGTCGCGTCGCGCTCGGTGCGGTCGCCGCGGTCGGTGCGGTCGTCACCCTCGCGAGCGACCTGGTCGCGCAGTTCGCGATCCCCGGCAACGCGCTGCCGGTCGGCGTGGTCACGGGTGTCGTGGGCGCGCCCTACCTGCTCTGGCTGCTCGCCCGCGGGCGGTAGGCGCCGCACAGTCCCGGTCGTGCCTGGTCCTTCCAGGCGCACCCCGTCGTTCCGCGCACACCTGGTCCTTCCGGGCACACCTGGTCGTTCCGGGCACACCTGGTCGTCCTGGAACACCAGGTACGCCCGTTCCCGCAAGGCATCCCACCCGTTTTGGGAAGGAACGGGTGCACGGAACGGGCGCCGCGGCGGACGGGAGGCGCGGTGCGGGCCGGTGCCGCGCCTCCCGTCCGTCACGTGGTGGCGTCGCGAGGGGGCACCTGCCGTCCGTCCGTCGGCCGACGGCAGCAGGCGGCGGCGCCGACCGACTCGACCCGACGGCCCGTGCGGGGATCCGCGCCGCGGCCACGCGATGCCGCACGCGGCTGCGTGATCCCGCACACAACCGCCCGGACCCCCCGTACGGGTGTCGGCGTCCTGCGCGATCCCTCGTACCGTCGTCCCGACCGACCGGACCCCCGACAGCGCCCGACCCGACGGAGCGCTGGTCCGGAAGGAACGAAGGACTGCCATGCCCGAACCGTCTGCCGGCGCACCGATGCGCCGTCGTCAGTGGGGGGCCGAGCGCCGGACCCGTCCGCTCGACACCCTGCACGCACGCCCCTCCGACCGCAAGCTCGTGTCCGGACGCGTGGCGATCATCCTGACCATCGCCTTCTGGCTGGCGTACGTCGTCTACACCGTGATCCGCCAGTTCCTCGACTACGGCACCGAGAGCTTCCGCTTCACCACCGAGGCCGTCTCGTACCTCGTGGTCGTCACCTTCCTGACGTTCTCCGCGCTCATGCACCTGGTGGCCCGCCAGGGCGCGATGGAGCGCTTCGCGACCCACGTCCGCGTCCCGCGCGCCGAGCTCGACCGGCACTTCGCGACCGGCCACGACGCCCCCATGACCGTCCTCGTGCCGAGCTACGCCGAGGAGCCCGACGTCGTCGCGACCACCCTCTGGTCGGCGGCGCTGCAGGAGTACCCGTCCCTGCGGATCGTCCTGCTGGTCGACGACGCCCCCTTCCCGTCCGACCCGGCGACGCTCGACAAGCTCGAGCGCACCCGAGCGGTCGCGGGCCGCATCCAGGCGCAGCTCGATGCCCCCTCGCGTCGGTTCCAGGAGGCGCTGTTCTCCGCCGAGGTCGAGGCGGACGCGGCACCGTTCGCCAGCACGCACGCCCTCCGGACCCTCGTCGAGCACCACCGCTGGGCCGACGCGTGGCTCCGTCGGAACGCCCGCGAGCACGAGGTCGCCGACCACGTCGACCGCTTCTTCCACGACCAGGTGCTCGTCGGGCTCGCCGACGAGTTCCGCCTCACCGCCGAGGCGCTGGAGGCCGCGATCGCCGATGCCGTCGCACTCGGGCAGGACTTCAGCGAGGTGACCTCCGCCCGGGCGCTCGAGCTGCAGCGCCGCCTCGCGTGGACCTTCACGGCGGAGCTCACGGCCTTCGAGCGCAAGCGGTACGTGAACCTGTCCGACGAGGCCAACAAGGCGATGAACCTCAATGCCTACATCGGCCTGATGGGCGGGGCGTACGCGTTCGACGAGACCGCGTCCGGCACCGTCCTGCGCACCGTCGCCGACCCGGCAGCGGCCGACCTCGTGGTGCCGGCCTCGGACTACCTCCTGACGCTCGACGCCGACTCCGTCCTGCTCCGCGACTACTGCCTGCGCCTGGTCTACTTCCTCGAGCAGCCGGAGAACGCCCGGGTCGCGGTGACGCAGACCCCGTACTCGTCCTTCCGCGGTGCCGCCACGCGCATCGAACGGCTCGCGGGGGCCACCACCGACATCCAGCACATCCTCCACCAGGGGATGTCCCGCTACGACGCCACCTTCTGGGTCGGGGCGAACGCCGTCATCCGCACCCAGGCGCTCCGCGACATCGAGGAGGTCGAGACCGTCGGCGGCTTCGAGGTGAAGCGCTACGTGCAGGACCGCACCGTGATCGAGGACACCGAGTCGAGCGTCGACCTGGGCATGCACGGCTGGACGCTCGTGAACTACCCGGAGCGGCTCTCGTACAGCGCGACGCCCCCGGACTTCGGGTCGCTCGTCGTCCAGCGCCGCCGCTGGGCGAACGGGGGGCTCCTCATCCTGCCGAAGTACGTCCGGCAGGTCCGCGAGCGCCGGGCCCGTGGCGAACGGGTCGGTCTCGTCGAGATGGCGCTCCGCGTCAACTACATGGCGTCGATCACCTGGGCGTCGTTCGGCCTCGTCTTCCTGCTCGCGTACCCGTACGACTCGCGCCTGCTCAGCCCGATGGTGCTCCTCGCCGCGCTGCCCTACTTCTGGCTGCTGTCGAGCGACCTGAAGTACTGCGGGTACAAGCGCACGGACGTCTTCCGCATCTACGGCTTCAACCTCATCCTCACGCCGGTGAACGTCGCGGGCGTGCTCAAGAGCATCCAGCAGGCCCTGACGGCGAAGAAGATCCCGTTCGCCCGGACGCCGAAGGTGCGGGACCGCACCGCCTCGCCGGCGCTCTACGTCCTCGCGCCCTACGCGATCGTCGCGTTCTCGGTCTTCACCTTCGTCCGCGACTACGGCGCGCAGAACTGGGGAAACGCGGTCTTCGCCGCCTTCAACGCCCTCCTCGCCACCTACGCGATCGTCGCCTACATCGGCGTGTGGAACTCCGTGGTCGACCTCTGGCTGTGGGCCACCCGCTGGATGTACTACGACCCGTCGGCGCGCGCGGCCCGTCGTGCCGTCCGCCGTGCTGCTCGTGCCGACCGTCGGCACGGACGTCGTCGCGGCGGTGTCCGTCCCGTCCCGGAGCCGGTCACCGAGGACTGGCACGCGGTCCTGTACTTCGGCCACGGCGGCGGCAACCTGCCCGTCCGCCACGACGCCGACGTCGTCGGTGCGGCCGACGTCCGCCCGATCTCGTCCACCACCCAGACCGGCTCGGCCGGCCCCCGCCAGGAACGGAGCGCAGCCTGATGCCGACGACGAGACGACTCTCCCCGGTCCGGGTCACCATCGCGGTCGTGGTCGCCGCCGCCGTCTCGGTCGCCGGGTACGCCGGCTTCGACCGCTGGCACGCGGCCCAGGCGACCGAGCGGGAGCCGGCGTGGTTCGCGGCCTACACGGACGTCACCGCGACGCCGGCCTTCGCGTTCGAGGACGTCAAGTCGGCGAAGGGACGCAACGTCATGCTGTCCTTCGTCGTCGCCGACCACGACGACGCCTGCTCGCCGACGTGGGGGTCCTACTACTCACTGCAGGGTGCGGCGGACCAGCTCGACCTCGACCGCCGCGTCGCCCGCCTGCAGCAGCAGCACGGCGAGGTCGGCGTGTCGTTCGGCGGCCTGGCCAACGACGAGCTCGCCACCACCTGCACGAAGGCGTCCGACCTCCTCGGTGCCTACCGGAAGGTCGTGGACCGCTACGACCTGTCGACCGTCGACTACGACGTCGAGGGCGACGACCTCACGAACCGCGCCGCGGGGGAGCGTCGCGCGAAGGCGGTCGCGGCGCTGCAGGACGAGCGCCGGGCAGCCGGCCACCCGCTCGCGGTCTGGCTCACCCTGCCGGCAGCGCCCTCGGGCCTGACGTCCGACGGCACGACCGCCGTGGCGCAGTTCCTCGCCGCCGGTGTGGACCTCGCCGGTGTCAACGCCATGACGATGGACTACGGCGAGGCGAAGGGGTCGAGCCAGA
The DNA here is from genome assembly GCF_003989515.1 of Curtobacterium sp. HSID17257. Taxonomy (GTDB): domain Bacteria; phylum Actinomycetota; class Actinomycetes; order Actinomycetales; family Microbacteriaceae; genus Curtobacterium. Next base: position 34,804 of record NZ_RBLU01000014.1, on the reverse strand, counting down.
GCATGTACTCGGCGTCGGTGCAGGCGCTGCAGGAGGTCCAGCGGCAGCTCGGTGTCCTGTACCAGCGCGCGGGCACGCCCCTCGGCGACAGCACGCTCTGGCACAAGGTCGGTGCGACCCCGATGATCGGGCAGAACGACGTCCGTGACGAGGTGTTCTCGCTCACGGACGCCCGGAAGCTCAACGCCTGGGCGCGTGACCGCGGGTTGGGCCGGATGTCGATGTGGTCGCTCAACCGCGACACCACGTGCGGCTCGAACTACGTCAACCTGTCGACCGTGTCGAACTCGTGTTCCGGGGTCGACCAGCACGGGGTGCTCTTCGCCGACGTGCTCGGCAAGGGCTTCGGCGGCGGGATCGTCGCGGCGGCTTCCGACGTGACCGAGGCCGAGCCGTCCGCGACCGAGCAGCCCACCGACGACCCGAAGACCAGTCCCTACCCGGTCTGGGACCAGGACGCCTCGTACCTCGAGGGCACGAAGGTGGTGTGGCACCACAACGTCTACGAGGCGAAGTGGTGGACGTCGGGCGACCTGCCCGACGACCCGGTGCTCAGCGCGTACGAGACGCCGTGGCAGATCATCGGACCGGTCCTGCCGGGGGAGAAGCCCGTGGAACCGCTCACCCTGCCCGCAGGGGCCTACGCCGCGTGGTCGGGGACCACGCAGTACGACACGGGAGCGCGCGTCCTGTTCCAGGGGATCCCCTACCAGTCGAAGTGGTGGAACACGGGCGACAGCCCCGAGGCGTCGACGAGCGACCCGGACGGGTCGCCCTGGGTGCGGCTGAAGGACGCCGAGGTGCGCCGGATCCTGGACGGGCTCGCCTCCGGGGAGCCGGCTCCGTCAGCCACCGCGACGGCGACGCCCGCGCCCTGATCGCGCACTCCCGCGACCACGTTCCGGACTGGAGGCACGGTGCAGGCCCGCCCCGTGCCTCCCGTCCGTGAGCTGGGTCGCGTCGGTGTGTTCGCTGTGCGCGTGCTCCCGAGTTGTCCCCAGCCCCGTTCGGGGCTCCCGCGAGGTCACCCGTTTCCGATACGCTGGTGCGCCAAGAGGAGGAGGTCCACGATGCCAGAGCCAGTGGTACCGCAGCCGGGCGGTCAGAAGACTCCGGAACAGCGGCTGGTCGACACCACCCTGACCTTCAGCATGGACATGGGGACGGCCCTGACGGCCGAGTCCGGTGTCTCGACCGAGGAGCGCGAGGCGATCAACGCCCTGCCCTCGGGTTCGGCGCTGCTGGTGGTCCGGCGTGGCCCGAACGTCGGCGCGCGGTTCCTCCTCGACTCGGACGTCACGACGGCCGGTCGACACCCCGACGCCAGCATCTTCCTCGACGACGTCACCGTGTCCCGCAAGCACGCGCAGTTCCTGCGCCACGGCACGGCCTTCAGCGTCAAGGACAACGGGTCGCTGAACGGCACCTACTTCGACGGTGTGCGCATCGACGAGGCGCTGCTCACCGACGGTGCCGAGGTGCAGGTCGGCAAGTTCCGCCTGACGTTCTACGCATCCCGGGTCGACCTGGCGCGCCTGGCGACCGCGTAGTGGCTGCGCGGTCCGCCGCAGCCCGGGCCAGTGCTGCGGTACCGGACCTGCTCACCATCGGGCAGGTCATCGCCCGGTTGAAGCCCGAGTTCCCCGACCTGTCGAGCTCGAAGCTCCGCTTCCTCGAGGAACGGGAGCTCGTCACGCCGATCCGCACCGCGAGCGGCTACCGGAAGTTCTCGGCGGCCGACGTGGACCGGCTCCGCATCGTGCTCGGGTTGCAGCGCGACCACTACCTGCCGCTCAAGGTCATCAAGGACTACCTCGCCGACCTCGATGCCGGTCGCGAACCCGTCCTGCCCGGTGGTGGCGACGCCCCGAAGCCGTCCATCCTGGGTCGTGAGCGCCGGTACACCCGCGACGAGACCGTCCGTGCCGCGGGCGCCTCACCGATGCTCCTGAACGACGCGGTCTCCGCGTCGTTGCTTCCCGCTGCGGACACCTACGGCGACGATGCCGTGGCCGTGCTGAAGGCCCTCGTCGAGCTGCAGCGCACCGGGATCGAGCCGCGACACCTGCGCACGATGCGCGGGGTCGTCGAGCGCGAGGTCGGGCTGATCGAGTCCGCGCTCATGCCGGTCTCCCGCCGGGGCGATGCCACCTCGCGGGCGAAGGCGACGGAGCTCGCGCGGGAGATCGCCGGACAGCTCGAGGTCGTCCGGTCCAACCTGGTCCGCGCGGCGATCGGCCGACTCGACGCATGAGCGTCCGCCGGGCGACTCCGAGCGCGCGGGTGACCCCTGTCGACCGTCGGTGGTCGGGGCGTATCCTCGACACGCCGGACGCGCCGGTGCGGATGTGCCGGGCAGACGCTGCCCGAGTCGCTACCGTGGACCTCGGAACAACTCTCAACCCGTCGTTGAACCTTCTGGTGAGAGCTCGAACGTCGTGGAAGGCATGCACATGAGTGGGACTGACACCCCCGGTACCGAGTCCGAGATGACTCGGTACGACCTCGGCCTGCTCTTCACCGACGGTCTCCCCGAGCACGACGAGCAGAACGGCTACCGCGGCACCGTCGCCGCCCGAGCAGCCGGCATCTCGTACCGCCAGCTCGACTACTGGGCCCGCACCGAGCTCGTGCAGCCGACCATCCGCGGCGCCGCCGGTTCCGGATCGCAGCGGCTCTACGGCTTCCGCGACATCCTCGTGCTCAAGCTCGTCAAGCGACTCCTCGACACCGGGATCTCGCTGCAGCAGATCCGCACCGCGGTGAACCAGCTCCGCGAGTCCGGCGTGTCCGACCTGGCCCAGACGACGCTGATGTCCGATGGTGCGTCGGTCTACCTGTGCACCTCGGACGACGAGGTCATCGACCTGGTGTCCCGCGGCCAGGGCGTGTTCGGCATCGCCGTCGGCAAGGTCCTGCGCGAGGTCGAGAGTTCCCTGGTCGAGCTCGACGCGACCCCGGCTGCCGATCCCGCCGACGAGCTCGCCGCCCGCCGGGCCACCCGCGCGTCCTAGCCGCTCGGCCCCGCCGGCACTGGCCCCTGGTCGTCACGGGGCCCGTCTTCCGGCTGCCCGTCGGTGTCGAGCGCTCCCGCGAGCGTGCAAGATCTGTCACGCTCGCGACGCCCCGGCGTCCCTGTCGCAGGGCTCTCTTCTGAGCGTGCACGATCTGTCACGCTCACGCCGCCCCGACGACGTTTCGAACCCGCTCGGTGTCCGACGCACGGCGTGTTCTGCCCGCTCGGTGCGGCATGATCGACGGCACGTCCGGCGTCTGGCTTCCGGCGCGTCTGGCGTCCGGCGTTCGGAGCCGGGAGCCGCCAGCCGAGGTGCGGCGATCGACCTCCGAGTCAGCACGGCCTGTCGTTCCGGGCGCACGACTTGCCGCACCTGTCGGTCGTGGTCGCACGACCTGCCGCTCAGCTCCTGTGCCGACGGCATGTCGTGCGACCACGACGGACGGAGCCCCGGCCGATCTCGGTCAGCGACGGCTCAGACGTACGAAAGGCCAGACGTGCGACGGCTCGGACGTGCGACGGGTCGAGCAGGCCCCGACCCGAGTGGGCAGGACACGCCGCGGGGTCGTCGTCGCGCGGGCAGGGATCGTCGCTCACGGCCGCCGAGCGTGACGGATGTGGCCCGCTCGACAGGCGCGGTACCGCCGACCGCGACGGACGTCGCCCGCTCGACAGCCGACGCAGCTCGACAGGGCCTAGGCGGCGCCGCCCTCGGCGTACGGGCCGATCTTGCCCGTGCGCATGATCCGCTCGAGCAGCTGATCGAAGTTCTTCGCCATCTCCTGCGCGGACTCGCCGGGCCACACGTGCAGGGGCTTCGCCGCACCCTGGGCCTGCTGCAGCGACGTCCGCTCGGGCAGCTGCGGCGAGAGGACGAGCGGCCCGAACATGTCCCGGAGCTCCTTGATGCGGAACTGGTGCTCCAGGGACTGCACGCGGGCCCGGTTCACGATGATGCCGAGCGGTTGCAGGCGGGGGGAGAGTCCGCGGCGGATCTCCTCGATCGCGCGGAGGGCGCGGTCGGCAGCGGCGACGGAGAACAGGCCCGGCTCGGTGACGACGGTCACACGGTCCGAAGCTGCCCATGCGGTCCGGGTGAGGGCGTTCAGCGACGGGGCGCAGTCGATGAGGACGAGTTCGTAGTCCTGCTCGACGTTGGCCAGCGCCTCCTCGAGCTTCCAGATGTCCCGGATGGAGGGGTGGGGGCCGTCGAAGTTGATGGCGGACGGTGATCCGACGAGCACGTCGACCTTGCCCTGCGAGCCCTTCGTCCACCCGGACGGGGCGATCGCCTGGCGGACGATCTTCTCCTTCGGGTTCTCGAGGACGTCGGCGACGTTGAGGTGGCCGGAGATGTCGATGTCGAGGCCCGTGGAGACGTCGGACTGCGGGTCGAGGTCCACCACCAGCGTGCGCAGTCCCTTGGCGAACGCGGCCGAAGTCAGGCCGAGCGTCACCGTCGTCTTTCCGACACCACCCTTGAGGGAGCTCACGCTGAGTACATGCACGGTGAGCCACGTTACCGCCAGTAGGGTTGTGACACCTCAACCCGGGCTGAAAGGGACGTCGTGTTCAGCAAGATCCTCGTGGCGAACCGTGGCGAGATCGCCATCCGCGCGTTCCGTGCCGCGTACGAGCTGGGTGCCCGTACGGTCGCCGTCTACCCGCACGAGGACCGCGGGTCGCTGCACCGGCTGAAGGCCGACGAAGCGTACGTCATCGGCGAGCCGGGGCACCCGGTGCGCGCCTACCTGGACGTGTCCGAGATCATCCGCGTCGCCCGCGAGTCGGGCGCCGACGCGATCTACCCGGGGTACGGCTTCCTGTCCGAGAACCCGGACCTCGCCGCCGCGGCGGCCGCAGCGGGCATCACGTTCATCGGACCCGGCGAGCACGTCCTCGAGATGGCGGGCAACAAGGTCACCGCCAAGGAGCACGCGATCGCCGCGGGCGTCCCGGTCCTCGCGAGTACCCCGCCGAGCCGTGACGTCGACGAGCTGCTCGCCGGCGCCGACACGATCGGGTTCCCGGTCTTCGCGAAGGCGGTCGCCGGCGGTGGCGGTCGCGGGATGCGCCGGGTGGAGACGAAGGCCGAACTGCGCGGGGCGCTCGAAGCGGCGATGCGCGAGGCCGACAGCGCGTTCGGCGACCCGACGATGTTCCTGGAGCAGGCCGTCCTGCGTCCGCGGCACATCGAGGTGCAGATCCTCGCGGACGCCACCGGCACGGACGCCGGCACCATCCACCTCTTCGAGCGCGACTGCTCCGTGCAGCGCCGCCACCAGAAGGTCGTCGAGATCGCTCCGGCGCCGGACCTCGACCCGGCCGTCGCTGCCGCGCTCCACCGTGACGCCGTCGCCTTCGCCCGGTCGATCGGCTACGTGAACGCCGGCACCGTCGAGTTCCTCCTCGACACCGAGGGCGAGCGGGCGGGTCAGCACGTCTTCATCGAGATGAACCCGCGCATCCAGGTCGAGCACACCGTCACCGAAGAGGTCACGGACGTCGACCTCGTGCAGTCGCAGATGCGCATCGCCGCGGGGGAGACCCTCGCCGACCTCGGGCTGTCGCAGGACACCGTGTCCGTGCACGGTGCGGCGCTGCAGACGCGCATCACCACCGAGGACCCCACGCAGGGCTTCCGGCCGGACACCGGGCGGATCACGACCTACCGGAGCCCGGGCGGCGCCGGCGTCCGCCTCGACGGCGGCACCGTCGCGACGGGCGCGCAGATCAGCCCGCACTTCGACTCGATGCTCGCGAAGATGACCTGCCGCGGGCGGGACTTCCCGGCGGCCGTGGCCCGGGCGAAGCGCGCCCTCGCCGAGTTCCGCATCCGCGGGGTGAGCACGAACATCCCGTTCCTGCAGGCCGTGCTCGACGACCCGGACTTCGCGCGCGGCGACGTCTCGACGCAGTTCATCGAGGAGCGTCCGCAGCTGTTCGGCGGCCACGTGTCGAAGGACCGCGGCACGAAGGTGCTCGGGTGGCTCGCCGACGTCACGGTCAACAAGCCGAACGGCGAGCGTCGCCCGCAGACCGTCGAGCCGAGCGAGAAGCTGCCGGCGGTCGACCTGTCCGTCGCGCCGCCGTCCGGCCAGCGCGACCTGCTGCAGCGCGTCGGCCCCGCCGAGTGGGCACGAGCCCTGCGCGCCCAGACCGCCCTCGCCGTCACCGAGACGACGATGCGCGACGCCCACCAGTCCCTGCTCGCCACGCGCGTCCGGACGAAGGACCTGGTCGCCGTCGCGCCGCACGTCGCCCGGCTCACCCCGCAGCTGCTGAGCGTCGAGGCGTGGGGCGGGGCGACCTACGACGTCGCCCTCCGCTTCCTCGGCGAGGACCCGTGGGAACGCCTGGCGGCGCTCCGTGCGGCGATCCCCAACATCCCCGTGCAGATGCTGCTCCGCGGGCGGAACACGGTCGGCTACACCCCGTACCCGACCGAGGTCACCGACGCCTTCGTCGCCGAGGCCGCCGCGAGCGGCGTCGACGTCTTCCGCGTGTTCGACGCACTCAACGACGTCAGTCAGCTGCGACCCGCCCTGGAGGCCGTGCTCGCGACCGACACGGCCGTCGCCGAGGCGGCGCTCTGCTACTCCGGCGACCTCCTCGACCCGGCCGAGGACCTCTACACGCTCGACTACTACCTGCGCCTCGCCGAGCAGATGGTCGAGGCCGGCGCGCACGTCATCGGCATCAAGGACATGGCCGGGCTGCTCCGCGCCGGCGCCGCCGAGCGGCTCGTCGCCGCGCTGCGCGAGCGGTTCGACCAACCCGTGCACGTGCACACCCACGACACCGCGGGCGGCCAGCTCGCCACGCTCCTGGCAGCGAGCCGGGCGGGTGCCGACGCGGTGGACGTCGCGGCGGCGCCGATGGCCGGCACGACGAGCCAGCCGAGCATGTCCGCACTCGTGGCGGCGCTGGCGCACACCGAGCGCGACACCGGGCTCGACCTGGCCGCGGTCGGCGCACTCGAGCCGTACTGGGAGGCGGTCCGTCGCGCCTACGCACCGTTCGAGTCCGGTCTGCCCGGCCCGACCGGCCGCGTCTACCAGCACGAGATCCCCGGCGGGCAGCTGTCGAACCTCCGGCAGCAGGCGATCGCGCTGGGCCTCGGCGACCGGTTCGAGCAGGTCGAGGACTGGTACGCGGCAGCGAACCGCATCCTCGGTCGTCCGACCAAGGTCACGCCGTCCTCGAAGGTCGTCGGTGACCTCGCCCTCCAGCTCGCAGCGGTGGGGGCCGACCCGGACGACTTCGAGCAGAACCCGCAGCAGTACGACATCCCGGACTCGGTCATCGGCTTCATGGCCGGCGAGCTCGGCGACCTGCCGGGCGGCTGGCCGGAGCCGTTCCGCTCCAAGGTGCTCGAGGGGCGCGAGGTGCACCTCGGGACGACCCCCGTGCCGGAGTCCGAGCGCGCCGCCCTCACCACCCCCGGCCCGGAGCGGCAGCAGGCCCTGAACCGACTGCTCTTCCCGCAGCCGACCCGGCAGTTCGAGCAGGTCCGCGAGCAGTACGGCGACCTGTCCGTCCTGCCGACCCTCGACTACCTCCACGGCCTGCGCCCCGGGCAGGAGCACGTCGTGCCGCTCGGGCGCGGCGTGGAGCTGCTCGTCGGGCTCGAGGCGATCGGCGAGGTCGACGAGCGGGGCATGCGCACGGTCATGACGACGCTGAACGGGCAGCTCCGCCCGGTCGCCGTCCGTGACCGCTCGGTCGAGGTCGAGACGAAGGCCGCCGAGCAGGCGGACCCGTCCGACCCGAAGCACGTCGCCGCACCGTTCTCCGGTGTGGTGACGCTCAAGGTCGCCGTCGGTGACGTCGTCCGGGCCGGTCAGCCCGTGGCGAGCATCGAGGCGATGAAGATGGAAGCGGCCATCACGGCGCCCGTGTCGGGCACCGTCGGCCGTCTCGCGATCCCGGCGACCCAGCAGGTGGACGCCGGCGACCTCCTGGTGGTGCTGCAGTAACGTGACCGTCCGTCCCATCCGCCTGTTCGGCGACCCCGTCCTCCGTTCCCCTTCGGACCCGATCGCGCCCGACGCGCTCGGTTCCCAGGGCGTCCGCGACCTCGTGCAGGACCTCCTCGACACCGTCCGGGAGCCCGGCCGCGCCGGCGTGGCCGCCCCGCAGATCGGTGTCGGCCTGCGCGCGTTCTCGTACAACGTCGACGGCGAGGTCGGGTACGTGCTCAACCCCGAGGTCGTCGAGGTCCGGGGCGAGGTCGAGCTGATGGACGAGGGCTGCCTGTCGGTGCCCGGTCTGTCCTACCCGACCCCGCGCTCCCCGTACGCGAAGGTCCGCGGCGTCGACGTCGACGGTGCCGAGGTCGTGCTCGAGGGCACCGGGCTGATGGCCGAGGCGCTGCAGCACGAGGTCGACCACCTCGACGGCACCGTCTACGTGATGACCCTCGACCCCGAGGTCCGCCGCGGCGCGCTGCGGGACATCCGCGCGCAGACCTGGTTCCACTGAGCGTCCACCGGCGTCCACGGGCGGCCGGAACGCAACGCGACCGGCCGCTCTCGGCGAACAGGGCGTGACACCCCTTCGCGGGATTGTCCGGACGTCCCCGTCGCGAGGTACCGTGTCCGCGTCGGCTTCCCACCGACACGGCTCCCACACCCTCAGGACACCCCGCATGACCGTTCAGAACGACGAGCTCAGCTCGCACCGCACCCGCACCAACCGCCGCCCGGACCCCGCACCGACGACGTCGTCGGTCGCCGTCCTCGACGCACCGGAGGCACAGCAGGCCCCGGAGGCCTGACCCGGCGCGCGGCCGCGTCCCCTCGTCGGGTCGCGAACCGCGCGCAGACGACACACGGGAGGCCCGGTGTCGGTCCGTCGGACCGGCACCGGGCCTCCCGTCGGTCGTCCCTACGCGCGGCCCCGTCGTCGGGACGCGACCACCGGGGTGGCCGTGGTCTGGACCTTCGACCCGGAGTAGATGTGCTCGACGTCCGCGGCGAAGTCGCGCAGCACGACCGCGCGCTTGATCGTCAGCTTCGGGGTGAGGTGGCCCGATGCCTCCGTCAGCTCGGTGTCGACGATGGTGAAGGACCGCACCGACTCGGCGCGGGAGACGCGCTGGTTCGCGGTGTCCACGGCCTCCTGCACGGCGACGTGCACGCGCTCGTCGTAGGCGGCCTCGCGGGGCGTGAGGGCGGGGGAGATGCCGCGGGCCTCGCACCAGCCGGGGAGCATCTCGCGGTCGAGCGTGACGAGCGCCGCGACGAACGGCTTGCCCTCGCCGACGACCACCACCTGTCCGACCAGCGGGTGCTCGCGGATGCCGTCCTCGAGCGGCGCCGGGGCGACGTTCTTGCCGCTGGCCGTGACGATGAGCTCCTTCGCCCGGCCGGTGACGGTGAGCACCCCGTCGGCGTCGAGCCGGCCGAGGTCACCGGTGCGGAACCACCCGTCGGCGAAGGCCTTCGCCGTCGCCTCGTCGTTGTGCCAGTAGCGGTCGAACACGTCGACGCCGCGGATCAGGATCTCGCCGTCGTCGGCGATGCGCACCTCGACACCGGGGAGTGCCCGGCCGACCGTGCCGATCCGCAGCTCGTGCGCCCGGTTCACGGTCGCGGGCGCGGTCGTCTCGGTCAGGCCGTAGCCCTCGAGGATGTGGACACCGATCGAGCGGAAGAAGTGCGAGAGGCGTGGCGAGAGCGGTGCTGACCCGCTGATCGCGTACTGCACCCGGCCGCCGATCGCGTCGCGGAGCTTGGCGTAGACCAGCCGGTCGAACAGGGCGAACCGGAGCCTCAGCCCGAGCGGCACCCGACCGGCGGCGACCGCCTCGGAGTGCGCGACCGCGACGTCGGCCGCGGCGCGGAAGATCCGGCCCTTCCCGCCGAGGTCGGCCTTCTGCTCGGCGGAGTTGTAGATCTTCTCGAACACCCGCGGGACGGCGAGCAGGAAGGTCGGCCGGAAGGTCGACACCGCCCGCATGAGGTCGCGCGTGTCCGGCTCGTGGCCGACGAGCACGCCGGTCGAGATCGACATCACCGCGATGAACCGGGCGAACACGTGGGCCATCGGGATGAAGAGCAGCGTGGAGGACCCGTCGGCGACGACCTCGGGCATGGCCTCGGTGGCGCCCTCGACCGTCCCGGTGAAGTTGTCGTGGCGGAGGACACAGCCCTTCGGACGCCCGGTCGTGCCCGACGTGTAGATGATGGTCGCGTCGTCGTGGCCGTGCACGTCCGCGGTGCGGGCGTCGAGCTCGGCGTCGGTGACGGTCTCCCCGAGCCGGACCAGGTCGTCGAGCCCGCCGCCGTCGATGGTCCAGTGCTGGCCGAGGTGCGGCAGGTCCGGGGCGATCGAGGCCACCCGGCGGGCGTGCTCCTCCTGCTCGACCACGATCGCCACGGTCTCGGAGTCCGACAGGATCCAGCGGACCTGGTCGGGGGAGCTCGTCTCGTACACCGGCACGGAGACGAGCCCGGCGGTCCACACGGCGAAGTCGACGAGCGTCCACTCCATCCGGGTGCGGGACAGGATCGCGACGTGCGCACCCGGTTCGAGGCCGGCTGCGACGAAGCCCTTCGCGATCCCGCGCACGCGCGCGAGGGTGTCGGCGGCGCTGACGGTCGTCCAGGTGTCGCCGTGCCGCTGGGCGAGGATCGCCCGGTCGGGCGTCCGACGTGCCCGGTCGGACAGCAGTCGGGCGGCGGAGCCGTGGTCGGGTGCGGAGGTGGGTGCGGGCTGCCGCTGATCGTTCACGGTTGACTCCCTTGTCGGCCGGTTCGATACGAGGACGCCTCGACGATGAGACGTCACCGCCAGCATACGGGCGGTGCGCCGGGCTCCCGTCCGGTTCGCAGCACCTCGTCAGCCACCCGCGCACCCGCGCGGGCGGTGCGGCTGCTCGACCGGTGGCTCCGCCCCGTCACGGGTTCGGCGTCGCCACGGGGAGACGGTAGGCTCGTCGCTCGTGCATGCCATCGGAATCGACATCGGGGGCACCAAGATCGCGGGAGCGGTCGTCTCGGAGCTCGGCGAGATCCTCGCCGAGGACCGCGTCGCCACCAACGCGGCGGACCCGGACGCCATGCTCGACGACGTCGTGACGATGGTCACGCGCCTGCGAGCAGCCCACGACGTGGGAGCGGTGGGTGTCGCGGCACCGGGCTTCATCGATGCCTCGCAGTCGATCGTCTACTACACGCCGAACATCCGGTGGCGGAACGAGCCCCTGCGGCAGAAGCTCCAGGAGCGCCTCGGCGACCTGCACATCACCGTCGACAACGACGCCAACGCGGCCGGGTGGGCGGAGTTCCGCTTCGGTGCCGGACGGCTCGTGTCCGACATGACCATGCTCACGATCGGCACCGGTGTCGGCGGCGCGATCGTGACCGAGGACCGGCTGTTCCGCGGCGGTTTCGGCACGGGCGGCGAGATCGGGCACCTGCGGATCGTCCCGAACGGTCTGCCCTGCGGCTGCGGCGCCCGCGGCTGCATCGAGCAGTACGGCTCCGGCCGTGCCCTGCAACGAATGGCGAACGACGTCGCCGACGCCGGTGGCATCGGTTCGGCGCTCGCGGACGCCCGTGAGCAGAACGGCGGTCAGCTCGACGGGAAGATCGTCGGCGACCTGATCCTGGCCGACGACCCGGGCGCGCTCGCGGCCCTCCGTCGCCTCGGTCGCCACCTCGGTGAGGCCTGCGCATCGCTGTCCGCCGTGCTCGACCCGCAGCTCTTCGTCTTCGGCGGCGGCGTCGCGAGCGCCGGCGATCGACTGCTCGAGCCGATCAAGCAGGCCTACCTGAACAACCTGCCGGCGCGCGGTTACCACCCGGAGCCCGACTTCGTGATCGCCGAGCTCGTGAACGACGCCGGTGTCGTCGGCGCCGCCGACCTCGCCCGCATCCACGCCCGCACGGCGTAGGGTCACCCCGACGGAACGCGCGTCCCGAACTGGAGTCGACGATGACCTACTGGCTGCTCAAGAACTTCCTGCTCGGCCCGCTCATCCTCACCCTCTTCCGGCCGTGGGTCATCGGCCGTGAGCACGTCCCCGCGAAGGGGCCGGTGATCTTCGCGTCGAACCACATCTCGTTCATCGACTCGGTGATCCTGCCGGCGGTGCTCGACCGCCGTCTCTCGTTCCTGGCGAAGAGCGACTACTTCACCGGTCGCGGGCTGAAGGGCTGGGCGACGAAGACGTTCTTCAACGCCATCGGGCAGCTGCCGATCGACCGCTCCGGCGGCAAGGCGTCCGAGGCCTCGCTCCACACCGGGCTCCAGGTCCTGGCGCGCGGCGAGCAGCTCGGCATCTACCCCGAGGGCACGCGCAGCCCGGACGGCAAGCTCTACCGCGGCCGTACAGGCATCGCCCGCATGATCCTCGAGGGTCGGGTGACCGTCGTGCCGGTCGCGATGGTCGGCACGCGCGAGGTGCAGCAGATCGGCCAGAAGTTCCCGAAGTTCAAGCGGGTCGGCGTCGTCTTCGGCAAGCCGCTCGACTTCTCACGGTTCGAGGGCTTCGAGACCGACCGCTTCATCCTGCGCAGCGTCACCGACGAGGTCATGCACGAGCTCGCCGGGCTGAGCCGTCAGGAGTACGTCGACGTGTACGCGACGAGCGTGAAGGAGCGCGCCAGCAGTGCGCGCGAGCAGGTCATGAGGGACCGCCGGACGCCCACGGCCTGACGGACCCCGTCGCCGCTGACCCCGCGTCACGCGGGAGCGACCGGTCCGGCGCGGACGGTAGGATCTGAGGACTCCGGCCCCGGCCGGCCCGGCCTGCGCGCAGGCCGTCCGCTCCCGCCCGACCCAGAACACCGAGGTACCGCCTTGATCGAGTCGACCGACGTCGTCGCCCTGCAGGATCCGGACGTGATCGAGGGCCTCGACCACTGGCGGACCCTGCCGATCAAGCAGCAGCCGACGTGGCCCGACCGTGCTGCGGCCGAGGCCGCCTCCGCCGAGATCGCGACGCTGCCGCCGCTCGTCTTCGCGGGCGAGGTCGACAAGCTCCGTGAACGGCTCGCCGCGGCGGCCCAGGGCAGGGCGTTCCTGCTGCAGGGCGGCGACTGCGCCGAGACCTTCGCGGGCGCCACCGCGGACTCGATCCGCGACCGCGTGAAGACGATCCTGCAGATGGCCGTCGTGCTGACCTACGGCGCATCGATGCCGGTCATCAAGATGGGCCGGATGGCGGGGCAGTTCGCCAAGCCGCGGTCGAGCGACTTCGAGACGCGCGGCGACGTGACGCTGCCGGCGTACCGCGGTGACATCGTGAACGGCTACGACTTCACGCCGGAGAGCCGCGAGGCCGACCCCCGTCGCCTGGTGCAGGGGTACCACACGGCCGCGTCGACGCTGAACCTCGTGCGCGCCTTCACCCAGGGCGGGTTCGCCGACCTGCGGCAGGTGCACTCGTGGAACAAGGGCTTCGCCTCGAACCCGGCGAACGCCCGCTACGAGCACCTCGCGAAGGAGATCGACCGCGCGATCCGCTTCATGGACGCCTGCGGTGCCGACTTCGAGGCCCTGAAGCACACCGAGTTCTACGCCTCGCACGAGGGGCTGCTCATGGACTACGAGCGCCCGATGACCCGCATCGACTCACGCTCCGGCCAGGCCTACGACACCTCCGGCCACTTCATCTGGATCGGCGAGCGGACCCGCGACATCGACGGCGCGCACGTGGACTTCCTGTCCCGCGTGCGGAACCCGATCGGCGTGAAGCTCGGCCCGACGACGAGCGTCGACGACATGAAGGCCCTGGTCGACACGCTCGACCCCGAGCGCGAGCCCGGGCGCCTGACCTTCATCACGCGCATGGGTGCCGGCAAGATCCGTGACGAGCTCCCGAAGCTGCTCGAGGCGATCAAGGGCATGGACGCGAACCCGCTGTGGGTGACCGACCCGATGCACGGCAACGGGCTCACCACGCCGACCGGGTACAAGACGCGCCGCTTCGACGACGTCGTGGACGAGGTCCTCGGCTTCTTCGAGGCCCACCGTCAGGTCGGGACCTACCCGGGCGGAATGCACGTCGAGCTCACCGGCGACGACGTCACCGAGTGCCTGGGCGGCTCCGAGCAGATCGACGAGGCGACCCTCGCGACGCGGTACGAGTCGCTGTGCGACCCGCGGCTCAACCACATGCAGTCGCTCGAGCTCGCCTTCCTGGTGTCCGAGGAGCTCAGCGCGCACCCGTACCAGCGGCCGTAGGCGCGACCACACGACGGACGGGAGGCGCGGTGCCGGCTGGCACCGCGCCTCCCGTCCGTCCGTACCGGCGTCCGTCCTGCTCGGCTGCGGTCGCACGACCTGCCGCTCAGGTTCCGTCGCGACGGCAGGTCGTACGACCGTGACGATCGCCGACGGTGCGCCGCGCGACCGGAGCGAGCCCCGACGGGTCTCGTGCCGGGTGCCTACTGCTCGTAGGAGAGCGTGATCGTGTCGCCGCGGTACACGGTGGAGCCCTGGACCGGGTCGGTCGCGGTGACCGGGAGCGCCGACTTCCAGTCGTAGAAGCGGCAGAGCACGTTCGTGCAGTCGGGCACCTTCACGTCGAGGCCGAGGTTCTCGAGCGTCGAGGTCGCCTCGTCGATGGTCTTGCCCGCGACGTCGGGCAGCGTGATCGGCGTCGGCCCCTTCGAGAGCACGAGGTCCACGGCGGAGCCACGGACAGCGGGGGAGTCCTCGACGCTGGACGAGATGACCTGGCCCTTCGGGACGTCGTCGCTGTAGCGCTCCTGCTGGGCGCCGACGACCAGACCGACGTCGTCGAGCGCGGCGGTGGCCGCGTCGAGGGTCTTCCCCGTGACGTCGGGGACGGCTCCGAGCGAGACCGTCAGGGTGACCGGGCCGCGCTCGGCGTACTCGCCGCCGGACGCCAGGTCGACGGTCTGCCCGTCGGTGCCGAGGCCCTTCGCCGCGATCACGGTGTCCTTCGGTGCGTCGGCGGAGAACTCGTACTGGTCGTCCTGCAGCTGGAAGTCGTCGTCGAGCGCGGCCGTCACGGTCGACAGGGGCTGCCCGACGATCGCGGGCAGGGCGATCATCCGCGGGCCGTTCGACACGACGATCTGCACCGGCGTGCCCTTGCGGACCTCGCGCTCGGCCGCGGGCTTCGTCGTCGAGACCTGGCCCTTGGCCACCACCGCGTCGTAGCGGCTGTCGGTGCCGGCAGCGGGCTCGAGGCCCTGCGCCTGGAGGAGCTGCCGGGCCTGTGCCACCGACTTGCCGGTGACCTCGGGGATGCGCACGTTGCCCCAGGGACCCGGACCGAGCGCCCACCCGACCACCCCGGCGATGATCGCGAGCACCACGACGACCGCGAGCAGGACCCACCCGCGCTTCCGGCGCTTGGCGGACTTGTCGGCCAGACGTTGTCCCGCGGGGGAGAGCGCACCGGGCTGGGACCCGGTGCGGCGGGGGCCGGGTGCGCCGCGACGACCCGGTGCCGCGGGGGCGCCGCCGGTCGAGCTGGCGATGACCCGCGTGGCGTCGTCCTGCGCGCCGCTGTCGCCCCGCACGGCGTCGGCCGAGGACGGTACGGCGCTGCCGGCGGGCAGGATCGCGGTGGCGTTCTCCGGACGGAGGACGGCCGTGCGGTACTGGCCGGTGGCGCGCTGCTGGTTGCCCGAGATGTGGTCGAGCATCTCGCGGGCGTCGCGGGGACGGTCCTCGGGATCGCGGGCGGTGGCCCAGGCGACCAGGTCGTCGAGCTCCGGCGGGACGCCCGGTTCCGCGGCACTCGGCACCGGGACCGTGTCGTTGGCGTGCTGGTAGGCGATCTGCATCGGCTGGTCGCCCTTGTAGGGCTGCTCGCCGGTGAGCATCTCGTACAGCATGATGCCGAGCGCGTAGATGTCGCTGCGCGAGTCGGCGGCGCCGCGCGTGACGAGCTCGGGGGACAGGTAGGCGATCGTCCCGAGCAGGGCCGCGCCGGTCGCGGTGTTCGCCGTCGTCGCGCGTGCCAGGCCGAAGTCGCCGAGCTTGATGCGACCGTCGTCGGCGAGCAGCACGTTCTCGGGCTTGAGGTCACGGTGCACGATGCCGGCCTTGTGCGCCGACGCCAGGCCGGCGAGCACGGCGCGCAGGATGTCGGTCGCCTGCTCCGGCGTGAGTGCCCGGTGCTCCTGCAGCAGGTCGCGCAGGGTGATGCCCGGGATGTACTCCATCACGATGTACGCCGTGTCGTCCTCGGCGCCCTGGTCGTACACCCCGACGAGGTTCGGGTGGGAGAGCCGTGCCGCCGAGCGTGCTTCCTGGATGAAGCGCTCCCGGAAGGCCTGGTCGTCGGCCAGGTGCCCGTGCATGATCTTGATCGCGACGCGGCGCTCGAGCCGGACGTCGGTGGCGAGGTACACGGTCGCCATGCCGCCGCGGGCGATGCGCGAGCGCACGCGGTACCGCTGGTCGATCATCCGACCGATCATCGGGTCCGTGGCGGCGTTCGTGGTCATCGGCGGCATTCTACGAAGGGCTGCCGGTGCGGTCCGACCTGACGCACCGACCGTGACCCAATCTCGATCTCGAGGATGAGTCGACCCACCGGTCGACGGGGCTGACTCGTCAGAGCGAGGTCAGCAGCGCGCGCGCCGTCTGCTCCCACTTCGCGTACTCGTTCGGGTACGCGGAGACCTGGACCGCCTGCGCGGCGTCGGTCAGGGCCATCGACGACCATCCTCGGACGCCGAGCAGGCCCCGGGTCTTGCCGGGGTTGCCGACGAAGAACAGCTCCGCGGCGGTGGCCGGGTCCTGCAGCGCCGCCGTCGTGCCCCAACCCTGGCTCGGGCGCTGCTGGAACAGGCCGACGGAGTCGCGGTCACCGTGCGACAGGTTGCGCAGGCTCGACTCCTGGAGCGCCGCCGCGAGGGCGATGACGATGCCGCGGTCGGGGACGCCGAGGGTCCGGCCGACGCTGACGATGGTTGCTGCGTTGCGCCGCTGCTCACCGGTCAGCTCGACGCCGTTGACGCTGCCGACCGCGGTCGTCACGGCGCCGCCGGTCGCGGTCGTCGTGGGCTTGGAGGTCGCCGCGGGCAGCACCAGGACCTTCCCGGCGTAGATCGTGCTCGTGTAGCTGAGGCCGTTCGCGGCGAGGAGGGCCTTCACCGACACCCCGTGCTTCGCGGCGATGGCGCCGATGGTGTCGCCGGCCGCGATCTTCACGCTCGTCGCAGCAGCGGGAGCGGGAGCCGGCGCAGCCGTGGCCGGCGCGGTGCTCGCAGCGGGTGCGGGTGCGGCCGGCGTGGTCCCGGCGCGCGGGATCGTCAGCGTCTGGCCGGGGTAGATGAGCGAGCGCTGCGACAGGTTGTTCGCCGCGAGGATCGCCGAGGTCGACACGCCGTTGCGGGCGGCGATGGCCGACACGGTGTCGCCGGACTTCACGTGGTAGTTGCCGCTCGTGCCGGACGGAGCCGGGGCGGCAGCGGCAACTGCAGCTGGGGCGGCGGGCGCCGACGCCAGGTGGAGCGTCTGGCCGGGGTGGATGATCGTGTTCCAGCCGAGGCCGTTGCGGACCAGGACCTCCTGCGCGGAGAGCCCGAAGCGTGCGGCGATCCCGGAGACCGTGTCGCCCTGGCGCACCGTGTACGTCGTCGGGGCCTTCGTCACGCTGGCCACCGTGGTGACCGTGGTGCTCGACGGGCGGGCGACGGCGGTGCCGAAGACCGGGCGGTGGCCCACGTTCCGGTCCTCGTCGACGTGCCGCTTCTTCGTGGCGTCGTCGTCGTGCCGAGGTTCGGCGTGCGCCACCGGGCCGGTGAGTCCGGCGGTGACGGCGATCGTGCCGGCGAGGACGATCGGCATGGTGGCGAACCGGGCGGATCGGGCACGCCGGGCGGCGTCGTCTGCAGCGTTGTCCACGGGTTGTCTCCTGTCCTGGGTGAGCCGTGCGCGCCAGCGAGCACTCACAGGTGGCTCCACGCTGACATGGCGTGATTCCCAAGTCAACCAGAGAGTCGCGTGTTGCGCGTGTGACTCGTGTGATCAGCGGGACGGCGGTGGATCGGGCCCGCGCTCTGGCAACATGGGGCTCGTGAGTGATGGATCCACCGACGACACGACCCTCTCCGAGCGCTGGCTGACGGTGCCCGACCTCGTGGACCTCCTCGGCGTGAGCCCGGGGCGTATCCACCGCCTGTTCGAGCAGAAGACCCTGCTGCCCGCCCGGGTCGACGGCGTGCTCCGGGTGCCGAGCGAGTTCCTCGACGACACCGAGCCGCTGCCGGAGCTCCGCGGCACGCTGATCGTGCTCGGCGACAACGGGTTCTCCGACGACGAGGCCGTCCGCTGGATGCTCTCCGAGGAGCCGGCGCTCCGCACCTCGCCGATCGCCGCGCTGCGCGCCGGCCGCAAGGCCGAGGTGCGCCGCGTCGCGCAGTCCCTGCTCTAGCAGCGACGGACCGTCGGGCGGTCCGCGCGACGCTGGTCGCCGGATCGACGTCCACGACGACGGACGGGAGGCACGTGGCGGGCTCGCCGCGTGCCTCCCGTCCGTTCCGACCTGCGTCTAGGCGACGCGGCGGCTGACCGTGTCGGCCAGCGACAGCAGCTGGTTGCGCGCCGAGGGGCTGAGCGGGGTGGCCTCGAGCGCGGCCTTGGCGCGGTGCACGTGGCGGTCGATCGAACGCTCCACCGCGGCGACCGCGCCGGACTCGGTGAGGGTCGCACGGAGCATCTGCACCTGCTCCTCGTCGAGGTCCGGGTCGCCGAGCAGTTCGTCGAGCAGCTGCCTCGGGCCCGGCGCCAGCGACTTGCGCGCCGAGGCGATGAGGACGGTGCGCTTGCCCTCGCGGAGGTCGTCGCCGGCGGGCTTGCCGGTGACCTCCGGGTCGCCGAAGACGCCGAGCACGTCGTCGCGCAGCTGATAGGCGACGCCGAGGGGCAGGCCGAAGGACCGCAGGCCCTCGAGCTGCGCCTCGGACGCGCCGGCGACCAGGGCACCGATGACGAGCGGGGCCTCGATCGAGTACTTCGCCGACTTGAAGACGATGACGCGCTGAGCGCGGACGAGGTGCTCGGACTCGTCGATGGACGGCCAGGCAGTCTCCTCGTGCACGTCGAGGTACTGACCCGCGGTCACGTCGAGCCGCATCGTGTGGAACTCCTGGCGGACGATCCGAGCACGCGCCGGGTCGAGGAGGGCGAGTCCCTCGTCGAAGACCGCATCGCTCAGCGAGAGCAGCACGTCGCCGAGCAGCAGTGCGGAGTTCGTGCCGTACAGCCCGCGGTCGCCGACCCAGCCGGACTCGTCGTGCAGGGACTCGAAGCGTCGGTGCGCGGCGGGACGTCCGCGACGGGTGTCCGAGCGGTCCATGATGTCGTCGTGCACCAGGGCTGCTGCGTGGAAGATCTCGAGCGCGGCGGCCACCGTGACGATCGCCTCTGCGGTGGTCTGACGGGACCCCTCGGCGAGGGGGTCGAACGACCCGGACCGGCCGGCGACGGACTGCCACCCCCAGTAGCAGAACAGCGCGCGGAAGCGCTTGCCGCCGGAGAGCAGGTCCCGGGCGTACTGGTCGAACGGCGCGAGGTCGGGGCTGATCGCGAGGAGCCGGTCACGCTGCTCGTCGAGTGCCCGGCCGACCCGTGCCGAAACGAGGTCCACTAATCGCGTACTCTCAGCCACGACTCCTACCCTAGTGGAGCGGTCGAGACGTAGGATCGGTCCACTTCCGCGATGCCACAACCCGGCGGCAACGCGGCACACCAGCGGTCACCCAGACAGCATCCCCAGGAACAAGAGGGAAACGAGATGCCACTCTCGGAGCAAGAGCAGCGACTCCTCGAAGAGATGGAGCGGAGCCTCTACCAGAACGACTCCGACTTCGTGGCGCGGGTCACGCGCCGCCAGGGTCGCGCCAGTTACACGTCGATCACGATCGGCGTGCTGGGCGCCCTCGTGGGCATCGCGATCGTCATCGTCGCCCTCGTCGTGAAGCAGCCGTGGCTCGGCCTGCCGGGCTTCGTCGTGATGCTCGCCGGTGTCCTCTACGCACTGCGTCCGGGCATGCGCATGCCGAAGTCCGGGGCGAAGGCGCCCGGGGCCGGCAAGGCGTCGTCCGGCCGGGCCCCGCGCTCGTCGTCCTCGGGCGGCTCGTTCATGGACCGCATGAACGAGCGCTGGGACAAGCGCAACGATCCCGGGCAGCAGTAGCCGCTCGGCACTCCCTCCACACGCCTCCACGGGGCCGGTTCTTCGGGACCGGCCCCGTCGTCGTTCCCGGGGCTGCGGTCGTCCGTCTCCGCGCGCAGCGGGCGCGATCCGCGCGGAGGAGGTGGATCCGCGCGTACAACGCGGGTCCGCGCGGAGGAGGCGGATCCGCGCGAGGGAGGGCGTTCCTTCGTTCGTCCTTCGCGCGGATCGGCATTCCATGCCGGGCGTGATGGGCAGGAACGGGCGCGGTGCGGGGCCTGCCGGGAACGCATCGGACAGGAGGCACGGGGCGGGTATGCGCCGCGCCTCCCGTCCGGCGCTCGTGGACGCGGGCGTACCGGGTCGAAGCGGGCGTGCCGGGTCAGTTCGGGCGTGCCTGGTCGGGCGGAACCACCTGGTACGCCCGGTTCCGCTTTCCATCGCGCGCGTGATGGGAAGGAACGGGCGGAGCGGGCCGCACGGCGCGAACCCGGGTTGCATCGGCCCTGGTCGAAGCGGGCGAACCTGATCGAAGCGGGTGTACCTGGTCGCATCGGGCGTACCTGGTAGCGCGGAACCGCCTGGCACGCCCGGTTCCGCTTTTCATCGCGGGCGCGATGGGCAGGAACGGGCGCGGTGCGGGACCAGGCGGGAACGCATCGGACGGGAGGCACGGGGCGGGCGTGCGTCGCGCCTCCCGTCCGGCGCGCCTTCGGTCGCTCCCGTTGCTGCGAAAGTCCTCCACTTCCCTCCACCCCCTCCACATCGCTCCACGAGCCCGTCGTTCCGCGGATGCGCGCTGCTCCCGCACCGGAGGGAGCGCCTGCCGACCGCCCCAATCCGGGGGAGGCGACCCCTTTCCGGAGCGCCTACCGTTCCGCGGGGAGCGAAGTGGAGTAAAGTGGGGGACACAACGGTCCGGTGGAGCGGAGGGGAGGCCCGACGTGCTGCTCGGTACCCATGCCCCGAAGCTCGACGAGAAGGGTCGCGTGATCCTCCCCGCCAAGTTCCGGGACGAACTGTCCGGCGGACTCGTGATGACCCGTGGGCAGGAACGCTGCGTCGTGGTCTTCAGTGCGGACACGTTCGAGCAACTGCACGAACGCATCCGGACGGCTCCGATGACCTCGAAGCGCACCCGGGACTACATGCGCCTGTTCCTCTCCGGAGCGAGCGCGGAGAACCCCGACAAGCAGAACCGCGTGACGATCCCGCAGAACCTCCGTGAGTACGCGGGGCTCGAGCGGGACCTCACGGTCATCGGCAGCGGTGACCGTGCCGAGATCTGGTCGACCCCCGCGTGGGAGGCCTACTACGCCGAGGTCGAAGAGGGCTTCGCCGACAACGACGAGGAGGTGATCCCGGGGATCTTCTGATCCGCGGATCGGGACTCCCAGCCGTGGTGCCCTGACACACCTTCCCCGGTGTCAGGTCGCATGGATGGGGATCCGGATGCGTGGCCCAGGGGTCCGAGGGGCTGCACATGGCCGAAGACCAGCCGAAGTTCCCGCACACGCCGGTGATGCTCCAGCGCATCGTCGACCTGTTCGTCCCCGCTCTCGACGGGCCGGGCAAGGTCGTCGTCGACGCCACCCTCGGGATGGGCGGGCACTCCGAGGCGCTGCTCGAGCGCTTCCCGGAGCTCACGCTCATCGGGCTCGACCGCGACACCGACGCCCTCGGCATCGCGGGGGAGCGACTCGCGCGCTTCGGTGACCGCGTGCGGCTCGTGCACACCGTGTACGACGGCATCGTCGACGCGGTGGAGGGCGAGGGGTTCCACCAGGTCGACGGCGTGCTGTTCGACCTCGGGGTCAGCTCCCTGCAGCTCGACCGTGCCGAGCGCGGCTTCGCCTACAGCCAGGACGCCCCGCTCGACATGCGGATGGACCGGACCGAGGGGCAGACCGCCGCCGACGTCCTCGCGACCTACGACGAGGGCGAGCTCCGCAGGATCTTCCAGCGGTACGGCGAGGAGAAGCTCGCTGGTCGCTACGCCCGCGCCATCGTGGAGCGTCGCGCCGAGCGGCCGTTCGAGATGTCCGGCGACCTGGTGCAGGTCCTGCACGACGCCACCCCCGTCGCCGTGCAGCGGCAGGGACACCCGGCGAAGCGCGTCTTCCAAGCGCTCCGCATCGAGGTGAACGCCGAGCTCGCCGTGCTCGAACGGGCGATTCCGGACGCCCTCGACGTGATCGCGGTCGGTGGCCGCATCGTCGTCGAGTCGTACCAGTCGCTCGAGGACCGCCTCGTGAAGCGGGCACTCGTCGAGCGCACCACCTCGAGCGCTCCGGCCGGCCTGCCGGTCGAGCTGCCGGAGCACGCTCCCACCTACTCCCTCGTCGTCAAGGGCGCGGAACTGGCCGACGAGGCCGAACGCGCCGCCAACCCCCGAGCCATCCCCGTGCGCCTGCGCGCGGCCGAGCGGATCCGGAAGTGACATGAGCACGAACCTCGCACTCGTCGACCCCGTCGGCGCACCGACCCGTGCCCCGCACCCACCGCGCCGGGAACGCCCCGAGCTCGTCGAGGTGGCGCCGTCGAAGGCCCAGCGCCGGGCACGGCCGAAGATCGCCTACGCGGTGGTCGGTGTCGTCGCGCTCGGTGTACTGCTCCTCGCGCAGCTCGGCATCAGCATGGTGCTCAGCCAGGGGGCGTACACGTTGAACGCACTCGGCGCCGAGCAGACGAAGCTGTCCCGTACGCAGCAGTCGCTGTCCGAGGAGCTCCGGGTGCTCGACTCGCCGCAGAACCTGGCGCGGAACGCCAAGGCGCTGGGCATGATCGCGAACTCCACGCCGGTGTACCTCGACCCGAAGACCGGCCACGTCTACGGCACGCCGACCCCGGCGGCCCCGGACGAGGCGACCGCGAGCGGTGACAACCAGGTGCCGAACTCGCTGCTCGACCCGGTCCCGCTCGCGGCGGGCCCCGACCCGAGCGCCGGGAAGGCCAGCGCGACCGACGGCGGCACGGCCACCGGCGGTGCGACGTCGGCCGCAGGCAGCTCGAGCACGACCGACGGCAGCGGTGCGGCCGGGGCCGGCGGCAGCACGAGCGCCGCCACCGGTGGCTCGTCGACGTCCGACGCTGAGAAGAGCGCAGGCGCCAGCGAGTCGGGCCGGACCGGCTCGACCACCGACGTAGAGTCCGACGCGAACCCGCTCCAGGCACCCACCACCCGGTGACCTGCGGGCGGGATCGGACTGCCGCACCACCCGGGAAGGACCGCACCGCGTGACGAAGACGATCCGCAACCCTCGACTGCGCTACAGCGTGGTGATCATCGCCGTGATCGCCCTCGTCGCGGTCTTCGTGATCCGACTGGTCGACATCCAGGTGGTGCAGGCAGCGGCGCTCAACGACGCGTCCAAGGCCAAGCGCAGCATCCCGGTCACCATCTACGGCAACCGCGGCGCGATCGTCGACCGCAACGGCACGGAGCTGGCGGAGAGCGTCAACCGCTACAACATCGTCACCTCGCCGCGGCTGGTCGCCGCCTTCGACGGGAAGCTCGGCGGCGAACGCACGAAGAAGATCTCGGTCGACGACGCGCTGCAGGCACTGGCGAAGGCGTCCGGGGGCGACGCCGACGCGATGCGGAAGGCGATCCAGGCCGATCCGAAGTCCGACTTCGCCTACCTGGTCAAGGGTCTCGACGTGAAGCACTACGAGGCCGTCGTCGCGCTCGGGATTCCGTGGGTCTACAAGGAGCAGCAGTCCGCGCGTGTCTACCCGATGGGGGCCACCGGCGGTGCGCTGACCGGGTTCATGGGCACCGACGGTGCCCAGGCCGGCCTCGAGTACTCCTACAACCAGTGCCTGGCCGGCAAGAACGGTTCGGAGACCTACGAGCGCGGTGAGGACGGCGTGCAGCTCCCCGGCAGCACCCGGACGACGGAGCAGGCCAAGGACGGCGGCACGCTCGAGACGACGATCGACAGCGACCTGCAGTACATGGCGCAGCAGACGATCGCCTCGGCAGCCCAGACGCTGCAGGCGGAGTCCGCGACCGCGACCGTCGTCGATGTCAAGACCGGTGAGCTCCTCGCGGTCGCCGACTGGCCGACGGTCGACCCGAACGA
Source organism: Curtobacterium sp. HSID17257 (assembly GCF_003989515.1). Taxonomy (GTDB): domain Bacteria; phylum Actinomycetota; class Actinomycetes; order Actinomycetales; family Microbacteriaceae; genus Curtobacterium. Next base: position 10,587 of record NZ_RBLU01000014.1, on the reverse strand, counting down.
CGTCGACGCGACCACGGACAAGGGCGCCTACGGTTCGCGCGCGCTGACCTCGACCTACGAGCCCGGTTCGACCATCAAGGCCGCGATCGCGGCTGCGCTCATCGACCAGGGCAAGTCGAGCCCGACGGACCGCGCGGTCGTGCCGTACTCGCGGTCCTTCCCGTGGGGCGGCAAGATCCAGGACTCCGAGTTGCACCCGACCGAGAACCTGACGCTGACCGGCATCCTGCAGAACTCGTCGAACGTCGGCATCACCGAGCTCGGCGAGCGGCTGTCGACCCAGCAGCGGTACGACTACATGAAGAAGTTCGGCCTGTTCGAGCCCGAGTCGGCGATCCAGTACCCCGGCCAGCCCGGCATGCAGTACGGCGCGAGCCCGAACTGGGACCAGCAGACGAACATCAACTCGATGTTCGGCCAGGGCATCTCGACGACCGCGATCCAGGTCGCGAGCGTGTTCCAGACCCTGGCGAACCAGGGTGTCCGGATCCCGCTCCACATGGTGAAGGGCTGCAAGACGGCAGACGGCAAGACGATCGACGCGCCCGACGTGCAGGGCTCGCGCGTCGTGTCCGAGGCGGCGGCCGACCAGACCGTGAAGATGCTGCAGAGCGTGGTCACCGGCGGCACCCTGGTCGGCATGAAGCCGATCTCCGGCTACAACATCGCGGCGAAGACCGGTACCGCCGAGGTGGCCGAGGGCAGCAAGGGCTACGGCGGTCAGCGCATCACGTCGGTGGCCGGAATGGCACCCGCCGAGGACCCCCAGTATGTTGTCACGGTGACGTTCACGAAGCCGCAGACCAACAAGTGGTCCAGCGGAGCGGCTCCGGCGTTCCGCACACTCATGTCCCAGGTGCTCGAGAAGTACCGAGTAGCCCCCTCCACGGCCGAGGCGCAGCTGTACCCGTCCACGTGGTGAGGAAGAAGGAGCACTTGTCCGCACGGATCCCCCCGGTCCTCCGACCCGAACACCCGACCCCGAGGAGCGTGGCCGAGCTCGCGAACGCGTTCGGCATGCGCGTGGTCGGCTCCGTCGACGCCGTCGAGACGACGGGCGTCACGCTGAGCGCTGCCGAGGTGCAGCCGGGTGACCTGTTCGTCGGCGTGCACGGCGCGAACCGCCACGGCGCCCAGTTCGCGACCGAGGCCGCCGAGCGCGGTGCCGTCGCGGTGCTGACCGACGCCGACGGTGTCGCCCTCGCAGAGTCGTCCGGCCTGCCGGTGCTCGTGGTCGAGGACCCGCGCGCCGCACTCGGCGACGTCTCGGCGTGGGTCTACCGCACCCACCCGGACGAGGCCACCGACCTGCCGCAGCTCTTCGCGACGACCGGCACGAACGGCAAGACCAGCACGTCGTACATCCTCGAGGGCATCCTCAAGCAGCTCGGCCTGGTCACCGGCCTCAGCTCGACCGCCGAGCGCCACATCGGCTCGCTCAGCGTGACGAGCCGCCTGACCACGCCCGAGGCCAGCGAGATGCACGCGCTCCTGGCCCGCATGCGCGAGTCCGAGGTCCGCGCGGTCGCCGTCGAGGTCAGCGCTCAGGCCCTGAGCCGCCACCGCGTCGACGGCATCGTGTTCGACGTCGCCGGGTTCACGAACCTGTCGCACGACCACCTCGACGACTACGCCGACATGGAGGAGTACTACCAGGCGAAGCTCCCGCTGTTCCAGCCCGAGCACGCCCGTCGTGGTGTCGTCTCGCTGGACACCGACTGGGGCCACCGCGTGGTGCAGGACTCCCGCATCCCGGTCACGACGATCACGGTGCACCCCGAGGTCGAGGCCGAGTGGCACGTCGACATCGTCGAGGCGCACGCGGCCTGGACCGCGTTCCGGCTGACCGGCCCCGAGGGCCGTGAGCTGACCACCCGCGTGCCGCTGATCGGCTGGCACATGGCGGCCAACGCGGCACTGGCGATCGTGATGCTGGTCGAGGGCGGCTTCGAGCTCGGCGCCATCGCGCACGCCCTCGCGTCGAACCACCGCCGCTACGCGGACGAGACCGACGAGCACCCGGTCAGTGCGATCGAGTGCTACCTGCCGGGCCGGACCGAGCGCGTCTCCGGCGACTCGGGCCCGAGCGTCTACGTCGACTTCGGCCACAGCGCCGACGCGTTCGAGAACACCCTCGCTGCCGTCCGACAGTTCACGACCGGCAAGGTGCTGATGCTCTTCGGCGCCGACGGCGACCGCGACACGACCAAGCGCGGCGACATGGCCCGGGTGGCTGCGGCGGGGAGCGACATCCTCGTCGTCACCGACCACCACCCGCGCTTCGAGGACGCCGCGTCCATCCGGAAGACCCTGGTCGACGCCGCGCGCGAGGCCTACCCGGACCACGAGACGTACGAGGTCAGCCCGCCCGAGGCCGCGATCCGCAAGGCCGTGAGCCTGCTCGGCGAGGGCGACTCGATCCTCTGGGCCGGCCCCGGTCACCAGGACTACCGCGACATCGCGGGGGTCCGCACGCCCTACTCGGCGCGCGACGAGGCCCGACAGGCCCTCCGCGAGGCCGGCTGGGAGCCGAACTCCGGCCCGGCGGAGGAGATCCGATGATCGCCCTGACCCTCGCCGAGATCGCGGCCGCGATCGGCGGCGAGCTCGTCGACGGTGCCCCCGAGCAGGTCGTCGACGGCAGCGTCGAGACCGATTCGCGCCTGGTCGCCGCCGGCAGCGTGTTCTTCGCCCTGCTCGGCGAGGAGACCGACGGCCACCGCTTCGTGCCGAACGCGGTCCAGGCCGGTGCGGCCCTGGTCGTGACCGAGCGCGCCGTCGCACTGCCGGACGGCACCGCCGCCGCGCAGGTCGTCGTGTCCGACGGGTACGCCGCCCTCGCCGCGCTCGCGCACGAGGTCGTCGCACGCGTCCGCGCCTCGAGCGCCGACCGCACGGACGAGCAGGGTCGTCCTGCCCCCCTGCGCGTCGTCGGCATCACGGGCTCGAACGGCAAGACGAGCACCAAGAACATGCTCCGCACGATCCTCGAGCAGCACGGTGCCACCGTCGCGCCGCAGGGATCGTTCAACAACCACGTCGGCGCCCCGGTGTCGATGCTCCGCGTCACCCACGACACGCGGTTCCTCGTCGTCGAGATGGGGGCGAGCGGCACGGGTCACATCGCGAAGCTCGTCTGGATCGCCGAGCCGGACGTGGGCGTCGTCCTCAAGGTCGGGCTCGCGCACGCCGGCGAGTTCGGCGGCATCGAGGCGACGCAGCGTGCGAAGTCGGAGATGGTCACCGACCTGCCCGCCACCGCGACGGCCCTGCTCAACGTGGACGACGACCGGGTCGCGTCGATGCGCGCGATCACCGACGCGCGGGTCGTCGGCTTCGGCACGTCCGCCGGTGCCGACTACCGCATCGCCGGCATCGAGACGGACCGCAGCGGCACGCGTTTCACGCTCACCGCGCCTCCCGTCCCGCACGAGGCCGCCGCGGACCACGAGGGAGGCACGTCGCCGGTCCCCGAGACCGTCGACGTCCGCCTCGCCATCCTCGGCGAGCACCACGCGATGAACGCGTCGGCCGCGCTCACCGTCGCCCACCTGTGGGGCGTGCCGCTCGCCGCCGGCGCCGAGGCGCTCGCGTCGATGACGCGGGCCGAGCGCTGGCGCATGGAGCTCCTCCAGGGCGGACCGGAGGGCGTGACCGTCATCAACGACGCGTACAACGCGTCGCCCGACTCGATGGCCGCCGCGCTCCGGACCCTGGCGCAGATCGTGCGCCCGGGGGAGCGATCCGTCGCCGTGCTCGGCGAGATGGCGGAACTCGGCGAGTTCTCGACCGAGGAGCACGACACCATCGGCCGGCTCGTCGTCCGTCTGAACATCGGGCAGCTCGTGGTCGTCGGACCCGGCGCTGCACCGATCCACCAGGCCGCCACCCTCGAGGGATCGTGGGACGGCGAGTCCGTGTACATCGAGGACGTCGACGCAGCCGTCCACGCCCTGCAGGAGATGGTCCGCCCCGGCGACGTCGTCCTCGTCAAGTCCTCGAAGTCCGCCGAACTGCGATTCCTCGGCGACCGCCTCGGAGGTGTCACCGAATGATCGCGCTCCTCGTCGCCGGCGCCGTGGCGCTGGTGTTCACACTGCTGCTCACACCGCTGTTCATCAAGCTCTTCCACCGGCTCGGCTGGGGCCAGTTCATCCGTGACGACGGCCCGCAGTCGCACCACACCAAGCGCGGTACGGCGACCATGGGCGGCATCGTCCTGATCCTCGGCGCGGTGCTCGGCTACTTCGTCGGGCACCTGGTCGGCCGCGACTCGGTCACGCTGTCCGGGCTGCTCGTGCTCTTCCTGATGGTCGGACTCGGCTTCGTCGGGTTCATCGACGACTTCCTGAAGGTCCGCCGACAGCGGAGCCTCGGGCTCGGCGGCTGGGCGAAGGTCCTGGGGCAGGTCATCGTCGGCGTGGTGTTCGCCACGATCGCGCTCGTCGTGCCGACGGGCAACGGCAAGCCCCCGGCGTCGACGATGATCTCCGCGATCCGTGACGTCCCCTGGCTCGACTTCATGGTACTCGGCACCGTGATCGGCACGGTCCTGTACCTCGCGTGGATCGTGCTGCTGACCGTCTCCACCTCGAACGGAGTGAACGTCGCGGACGGGCTGGACGGCCTCGCGACCGGCTCGAGCATCCTGGCGATCGGGTCGTACGTCATCATCGGCTTCTGGCAGTCGAACCAGATCTGCGGCGGCGTCCGCCTCGACGAGAGCACCGCGCACGCCTGCTACAGCACGTCGGACCCGCTCGACCTCGCGGTCGTGGCGGCGGCGGTGTGCGGTGGCCTGATCGGGTTCCTCTGGTACAACACGTCGCCGGCGCAGATCTTCCTCGGCGACACCGGTTCGCTCGGCCTCGGTGGTGCGCTGGCCGGACTCGCGATCCTGAGCCGCACCGAGCTGCTGCTCATCCTGATCGGTGGCCTGTTCTTCATCGTCACCGGGTCGGTCATCCTGCAGCGCGCCTACTTCAAGATCACCCACGGCAAGCGCATCTTCCGGATGAGCCCGCTGCACCACCACTTCGAGCTGAAGGGGTGGGCCGAGGTGACCGTCGTCGTCCGGTTCTGGATCATCGCGGGGCTCTGCGTCGCGGCCGGTGTCGGACTCTTCTACCTGGAGTGGATCGCCCGTGTCGGCTGACGCCCGCCTCGAAGGACTCGACAGCTGGTACGCCGAGGGCTGGAAGGGGCTGCGCGTCGCGGTGCTCGGCCTCGGCTCGACCGGGTTCTCGGTCGCCGACACGCTGGTCGAGCTCGGCAGCGACGTCATCGTGTACGCCCCCGACGGTCCGGCCGACACGATCGAGCTGCTCGACGTCATCGGCGCGCGGTTCGAGCGCACCCCGCTCGACACCGTGCCGGCTGCCCTCGAGCAGCAGGCCCCGGACGTCGTCGTCGTGTCGCCCGGGCTGCCCCCGCACAACGCCTCGGTCCGCTGGTCGGTCGAGCACAGCACCGTGTGGGGCGACATCGAGCTCGCCTGGCGCGTCCGTGACAAGGTCGTGCGCGGCCCGGTCGCCGCGCCCTGGGTCACCATCACGGGCACGAACGGCAAGACCACCACGACGCAGCTGACGACCGCGATGTTCGCCGCCGCCGGGCTCCGCGCGGCCGCGTGCGGGAACATCGGTGTGCCGGTCCTCGACGTGGTCCGCGACCCCGAGGGCTTCGACGTCCTGGTCGTCGAGCTGTCCAGCCACCAGCTGCACTACCTGCCGACCTCGGGCGACGGTGCGGTCGTGCCGCTCGCCAGCGCCTGCCTCAACATCGCGGACGACCACCTCGAGTGGCACGGTTCCGCCGAGGCGTACCGGGCCGCCAAGGCGAAGGTCTACGAACGCACCGTGATGGCCTGCGTGTACAACACCTCCGACGAGGCCACGCGCCGCATGGTCGAGGGCGCCGACGTGGTCGAGGGGTGCCGCGCCGTCGGCTTCACGCCCGGCGTCCCCGCCCCGGGCGACGTGGGGATCGTCGACGACGTGCTCTGCGACCGCGCGTTCACCGAGGACCGCCGGAACAGTGCCCTCGAGCTCGCGACACTGGCCGACCTCGAGCAGGCCGGGCTCGCCAGCCCGCACATGACCATGAACGTCCTCGCTGCTGCCGCCCTCGCGCGTGCGGCGGCCGTCGAGCCCGCGCACATCCGTGCCGCGGTGCAGGGCTTCCGCGCCGACCACCACCGGACGGAGCACGTCGCGACGGCCGACGGCGTCACGTGGGTCGACGACTCGAAGGCGACCAACCCGCACGCGGCGACCGCGTCGCTGGCCTCGTTCGAGACCGTCGTCTGGGTCGTCGGCGGGCAGTTCAAGGGCGTCGACATCGACGCCCTCGTCGAACGCTTCGGCCCCGGAGCTCGAGCGGTCGTCGTCATCGGCACGGACCGCACCCCGGTGCTGGAGGCATTCGCGCGACACGCGCCGGCGGTCCCGGTCCTGCAGGTCGAGGCGACGGACACTGATCAGGTCATGCCCGAGGCGGTCCGGCATGCCGCCTCGGTCGCACGACCGGGCGACACGGTCCTCCTCGCCCCGGCTGCCGCGTCGTTCGACCAGTTCGACTCCTACGCCGACCGGGGGCGCCGGTTCGCGGCGGCGGTCCACGAGCACCTGGGAGGCACAGCCGATGGCGACCACGGATCTCCCGAGCGGCCGTAGCGGCGGCCGGACGACGGGAAGCACCGGACACACGGGCACCGAGCACACGGGCGCCCCTCGCCGTGCGCGGGGCGCCGTCGTCGCGGTGAAGAACGTGTTCGTCGCCGAGTCGAGCACGTTCTACACGATCCTCGGCGTGACGCTCTTCCTCGTCGTGTTCGGCGTGGTGATGGTCCTGTCGTCGTCGAGTGTCGAGCAGTACGCCGCCACCCACGACTTCTTCGGTGCGGCCTCGAAGCAGGGGCTCTACGCGGTGCTCGGCGTCCCGCTCATGCTCGTGGCCAGTCGTGTGCCCGCTCGGCTCTGGCGGAAGTGGGCGATGCGGATCCTCGCCGCGGCGCTGGTCCTGCAGCTGCTCGTCTACACGCCGCTCGGCATCGAGATCCAGGGCAACCGGAACTGGATCCGGCTCGGCTCGTTCAGCGCCCAGCCGTCCGAGGCCGTGAAGCTCGGCATCGCCCTGGCCGTCGGCGCGATCATCTACGTGAAGCGCGACCGGCTGCGGGAGTGGAAGGAGCTGTTCCTGCCGATCGGCATCGCGACGGTGCTGCCGCTCGCGATGGTGCTCCTCGGCGGCGACCAGGGCACCGCGATGATCATGCTCATCCTGCTGCTCGGCGCCCTGTACATCGGTGGTGCCCGGGCGAAGCACCTGCTCATCATCGTCGGAGCCGTCGCGGTCGTGCTGCCCTTCGTGACCATGACGTCGGCGTCCCGGCAGTACCGCATCAACGCGTGGCTCTCCGGCTGCACCGACTCGAACCAGTACCAGGACCTGTGCTGGCAGCCCGTGCACGGCATGTGGGCGCTGGCGTCCGGCGGTGTGTTCGGCGTCGGCCTCGGCAACTCGAAGGCGAAGTGGTCGTGGCTGCCCGAGGCGGACAACGACTACATCTTCGCGATCGTCGGCGAGGAACTCGGGCTCATCGGAGCCGTCGTCGTGCTGGCCCTGTTCATCGTCCTGGCCGTCAGCATGATCAAGGTGATCCGCCAGTCGGACGACCCGTTCGTGCGGACCGTCACCGGCGGGATCATGGCGTGGATCATCGGGCAGGCGCTCGTCAACATCGCGGTCGTGCTCGGTCTGCTGCCCGTGCTCGGTGTACCGTTGCCCCTCATCTCCGCCGGTGGGTCCGCCCTCATCATGACCCTGCTGGCGATCGGCGTCGTGCTGTCCTTCGCGCGGGAACTCCCGGGCAAGGGTCGTCCCGGCGGGGCGCGCGACACCTCCGCACCACAGAACGGAGTGCTCCGGTGAGCACCTACCTCTTCGCCGGCGGCGGCACCGCCGGCCACGTCAACCCGCTGCTCGCGGTCGCCGACCGGCTGACCGAGCAGGACCCGGACGCCCGCGTGCTCGTCCTCGGTACCGCCGAGGGGCTCGAGGCCCGGCTCGTCCCGATGCGCGGCTACGAGCTGCTGACGATCCCGCGCCTGCCCTTCCCCCGGAAGCTCGACGCCCGCGCGCTCCGCTTCCCGGGCGGCTTCCTCGGCGCGGTCCGGCGCACCGAGCGGTACATCCGCGAGCACGACGTCGAGGTGGTCCTCGGGGTCGGCGGCTACGCGGCGGCGCCGGCCTACATCGCCGCGAAGCGGACCGGTACCCCGATCGTCGTGCACGAGCAGAACGCCAAGCCCGGGCTCGCGAACCGGCTCGCCGCACTGCTGACCCGGCACGTCGGCCTGACGTTCTCGAACACACACCTGCGCCACGGTCGCGTGGTCGGCATGCCGCTGCGACGGGAGATCGAGTCGCTCGACCGTCGGGCCTCGCGGGCCGAGGGCCTGGCCGAGTTCGGCCTCGACCCCGACCGCCCGGTCCTGCTCGTGACGGGCGGATCGTCCGGCGCGCGCAGCATCAACACGACCGTGAACCGTTCGGCGACGGCGATCGTCGACGCGGGCTGGCAGGTGCTGCACGTCGTCGGCGGGAAGTCCGACATCGGGCCGAGCGACCTCGACGGCTACCACGTGCTGCCGTACTGCGACCGGATGGACCTGGCCTACGCCGCGTCGGACTTCGTCGTGTCGCGGTCCGGAGCGGGGATGGTGTGCGAGCTCACGGCGGTCGGACTGCCGAGCGTGCTCGTGCCGTACCCGGTGGGCAACGGCGAGCAGCGGCACAACGCGGCGGACGTCGTCGGTTCCGGGGGAGCGGTCCTCGTCGACGACTCGGCGTTCACGGACGAGTGGGTGACGTTCCAGCTGCTGCCGATCCTGCGCGACCGGGCCCGGATCGCCGACATGGCGGTCCGCGCAGGCAGCGTCGGACACCGCGACGGCGCCGACCGGATGACGGCCCTCGTGCGCGAAGCGTCGAAGCGCAGCAGCAGGCCCCGCGCAGACCGCACCGGCGGTACCCGCCCGGAGCGCACCGGCGGACCAGGCGCGGAGCGCACCGGCGGACCCGGCGCGGAGCACACCAGCACCAGCACCACGGAGGAACGATGACCATCAAGCCGGACCTGACCCAGCCGATCCCGGACGACCTCGGCACGGTCCACTTCGTCGGCATCGGCGGGTCCGGCATGAGCGGCATCGCACGGATGTTCCTGGCCGCCGGGCACCGCGTCACGGGCAGCGACTCCCGCGAGACCGCCACGACCGGCACGATGCGCGAGCTCGGGGCCGAGGTGCACGTCGGCCACGACGCCGCGAACCTCGGCGACGCCGACACCGTCGTGGTCACGAGCGCCCTGTGGCCGGACAACCCCGAGCTCCTCGAGGCGCAGCGCCGCGGGCTCCCGGTGCTGCACCGCTCCCAGGCCCTCGCCGCGCTCATCGCCGAGCACCGCCTGGTCGCGGTCGCCGGTGCGCACGGCAAGACCACCTCGACGGGCATGATCGTCACCGCGATGGTCGAGCTCGGCCTCGACCCGAGCTTCGTCAACGGCGGCGTCATCCAGTCGCTCGGCACGAGCTCGGCTCCCGGCGCCAGCGACCTGTTCGTCGTCGAGGCGGACGAGTCCGACGGGTCCTTCCTGCTCTACGACGTCGCGGTCGCGCTCATCACGAACGTGGACGCCGACCACCTCGACCACTACGGCAGCGAGCAGGCGTTCATCGACGCGTTCGTCGAGTTCGCCGGCAAGGCGAGGGAGCGCATCGTCGTGTCGAGCGACGACGCGGGCGCGAAGCGGGTGACCGAGGGCGTGCGGGCCCGCGAGCACGCCCCGGAGATCGTCACCTTCGGCGAGGCCGCCGACGCCGACGTCCGCATCGAGCGCATCGTCGAGGCCGCGAGCGTCGAGGTCGACCTCCGCGCCGACGGCCAGCAGCACCACATGACGCTCCGGGTGCCCGGCCGGCACAACGCGGTCAACGCGGTGGGTGCCTTCGCGGTGCTCACCGGGCTGGGGGTCGAGCCCGCCGACGCGATCCGCGGCATCGAGGCGTTCGGCGGCACCGAGCGCCGGTTCGAGCTGCACGGCGTCGAACGCGGGGTGTCGGTCTACGACGACTACGCGCACCACCCGACCGAGGTCGCGGCCGCGCTGCGCGCAGCACGGAACGTCGTCGGCGACGGCCGGATCATCGCGATCCACCAGCCGCACCTGTACTCGCGCACACGGCTCATGGCCGGCGACTTCGCCCGGGTCTACGAGGAGCTGGCCGACCACACGGTCGTGCTCGACGTCTACGGCGCCCGCGAGGACCCGGAGCCCGGCGTCACCGGCGCCCTCGTCCAGGAACGCTTCACGGACCAGTCGAAGGTCGAGTTCCTGCCGGACTGGGACGACGCCGCCGCCCGCGCGGCCGCGGTCGCCCGCGACGGCGACATCGTCATGACGCTGAGCTGCGGTGACGTGTACCGGATCATCCCGCAGGTCCTCGGTGCGCTCCGCCAGGACGGCGACGGGGACCGCGCGCAGTGAAGCGACCCGAGGGCTTCGACGGCCGTCCGGAGGAACCA
>NZ_RBLU01000013.1 GCF_003989515.1 Curtobacterium sp. HSID17257 | reverse complement strand
TGATCATTAAAAAAAAAAAAAAAAAAAACACGCTTCTGGTCTTCTCTTGTTTGTATCTGCTATCTTGTTGCATCTACCAGTATCACGCTGCAGTCCGCTACTCGTCCTGTGTCTCTGTTCACGCGCTGCTATTCGATCCTGTCCTCTCCTCTCTGTGCGTGTCACCTGTCTGCTTCGACTTTCTCGTGTAGTGTCTCATGCCACTCACGTGCTCACACGCGTCCAGCTCTCCTGCGTTCGT
>NZ_RBLU01000154.1 GCF_003989515.1 Curtobacterium sp. HSID17257 | reverse complement strand
CGGGTCGGTGCTGCCCGAGGTGGGACGGACGGCCGACCGCGCCGGGCCGCTCGGTGCGGGCGCGACGTGCGATCCCGGCCGCCGACGTGACTCGGGCTGGTCGGACGGTGCCGCGACGGTCGGTGGCGGGGTGACGGGCTGCCCGCCCGCTGATGCGGCACGCTCCCGCTCGCGCGCCTCACGCCGCGAGAGAGGCGGCTGCGCGTCGGACGAACTCATGCAACGCTCCGATACAGGTGGTGCTTGGAGATGTACTGGACGACCCCGTCTGGGACCAAGTACCACACGGGGTGGCCGCGCCTGACCCGGTCGCGGCAATCTGTCGAGGATATCGCCAGTGCTGGGACTTCGAGCAAGCTCACGTCGCGTTCGGGCAGTCCGGTGATGCTCAGGTCGTGGCCCGGACGGGTGACCGCGACGAAGTGCGCGAGGTCCCAGAGGCCATCATGATCCTTCCAGTCGAGGATCTGCTGGACGGCGTCCGCGCCCGAGATGAAGACGAGCTGCGCATCCGGTCGTTGGTCGTGGAGGTCGCGGAGCGTGTCGACCGTGTACGTCGGCCCCGGACGGTCGATGTCGACCCGGCTGACCGTGAACATCGGGTTCGACGCGGTCGCGATGACCGTCATCAGGTACCGGTGCTCAGCGTCGGTGACGTCCGACTTCATGTACGGCTGACCGGTCGGGACGAAGACCACCTCGTCCAGGTCGAACGCACGGGCGACCTCCGATGCCGCCACGAGGTGCCCGTGGTGGATCGGGTCGAACGTGCCGCCCATCACGCCGATGCGCGGGCGCCCCGTGCTCTCCAGCATCGAGCGGCGTGTCAGAGCTTGGTGTGACCGAACTCGTCGACACCCGTCTCGTGGTGGCGGGTGGCCTCGAACTTGTGCGAGTGACGGTACGCGACGTCGCGGAAGCTCCAGGTCACGAACCCGAGGAAGGTGAAGAACAGCGCGCCGCACATCGGGAAGACGAACGCGGGCACCCCGGAGGCGTGCTCAGCGGCTTCAGCGAGGAAGGTCATCGGTCCGGTGCTCCGTTCGATCGGGTGGGAAGTCGCCGCCCAGTCTAGCCGCGGATCTGTCCGTGCCCGCGCACGATCCACTTGGTACTGGTCAGTTCGGGGAGCCCCATCGGCCCACGGGCGTGCAGCTTCTGCGTCGAGATGCCGACCTCGGCCCCGAAGCCGAACTCGCCGCCGTCGGTGAACCGGGTCGAGGCGTTCGCCATGACGACCGCCGAGTCGACCTCGGCCAGGAAGCGCTCGGCGGTGTCGACGTCGTCCGTCACGATGGACTCGGTGTGGTGTGTCGACCACCGCGCGATGTGCGCCATCGCGGCATCGACGTCCGGCACCACGCGGATGGACAGGTCGAGGTCCATCGACTCCGTCGCCCAGTCCGCCTCGGTCGCGCGGAGCACGCCGGGGACGATCGTCCGGGTGGCGTCGTCACCGCGCAGGGTGACCCCGGCGGCACGGAGACGGTCCGCCAGCACCGGCAGCAGCCGCTCGGCCGCCCCTTCGTGCACGAGGAGCGTCTCGAGGGCGTTGCACACGCTCGGCCGCTGCACCTTGCTGTTCAGCACGATGTCGACCGCGCGCTCGAGCGGCGCCGTCGCGTCGAGGTACACGTGCACCACTCCGGCGCCCGTCTCGATCACGGGCACCTGCGACTCGGTCACGACGGTCTGGATCAGCGAGGCGCTCCCCCGCGGCACCAGGACGTCGACGAGTCCGCGCGCGCGCATCAGCTCGGTCGCACCCTGGCGACCGAACTCGTCGATGGTCTGCACGAGGTCCGCGGGCAGCCCCACCGAGGCCACCGCACCGCGGATGCGCTCGACGAGTTCGGCGTTCGTGCGCTGCGCCGCCGACCCGCCCCGGAGCACGACGGCGTTCCCGCTCTTCAGCGCGAGCGCGGCGATGTCGACGGTGACGTTCGGGCGTGCCTCGTAGATCGCACCGACGACCCCGAACGGCACGCGGACCTGGGAGAGCTGCAGCCCGTTCGGCAGGCGCGACCCCCGCACGAGGTCACCGACCGGGTCCGGGAGTCCGACCACGTGCTCGACCGCCGCCGCGAGGGCGTCGATCCGCGCGGCATCCAGTCGCAGGCGGTCGAGGAGCCCCGAGGACAGGCCGCCGTCCTCGCCCGCGACGAGGTCCCCGTGGTTCGCTGCGACGATCGCGTCCGTCCCCGCGCGCAGGTCGGCCGCGACGGCGCGCAGTGCCTGGTCCTTGACCGCCGTGGTGGCCGTGGCGAGCGCCGTCGAGGCAGCACGCGACGCGACCAGCTTGTCGGTGAGGGTGAGGGCGGTGGCGGTCGGCGACATGGTCCGATACTAGGTCGGCTGCGGGGCCCGTGACGCTGGCCGCGTCACACCGGTGGAGACGCCCGGGAGGCCGGACTGCCGGGCCGGCACCGTGCCTCCCGGCCGACGATCCCGCGATCAGCCCCGCGGCGCCGCCCGGAACCAGGTGCCCACGTGCTCCCCTGCCAGAGCCCGGTCCACGAGCGCGGTACCGGTGACGAGCACCGACGTCCCCGCCTCGGCCGCGAGCCGCGCCGCGGCGACCTTCGTCCCCGCGCCCCCGGTGCCGACGCCGGCCGAGCCGGCCGAACCGAAGGTGACACCGGCGAGCTCGTCACCGAACGGGACCTCGTCGATGGGTTCGGCGTCCGGGTGCTCCGGCGGCCGGGTGTAGAGCGACTCGACGTCGGACAGCAGCACGAGCGCGTCGGCGCCGAGGAGCCGCGCGACGAGCGCCGCGAGTCGGTCGTTGTCGCCGAACCGGATCTCGTGGGTGGCGACCGTGTCGTTCTCGTTGACGATGGGGAGCACCCGCAGCGCGAGCAACCGGTCGACCGCCCGCTGCGCGTTGACCCGGTGCGTCGGGTTCTGCATGTCGCCTGCGGTGAGCAGGACCTGCGCCGCGACGATGCCGTGGCGGTCGAGCTCCTTCTGGTACCGGAACATGAGCACGTTCTGCCCGGTCGCCGCAGCTGCCTGTTGGGTCGCCAGGTCGTCCGGACGCCCCGCGAGCCCGAGGAACGGGAAACCCGTCGCGATGGCACCGGAGGACACGAGGACGACCTCGGTGCCCCGCGCGTGGGCAGCGGCCAGGGCGTCCACGAGCGCGGCGATCTGCCCGGTGTTGTCGCCGCTGACCGACGACGAACCGACCTTCACGACGAGCCGACGCGCACGCGGGACGTCCTGCCGCCGGCTGACGGGGCCGAGGTCGGTGCGCCCGCGCGTGTCGGTCATGCCTCGATCAGTCCTGCTCGTCGCTGTCGTCATCGGCCCACAGCCCGGACACGCGCTCCTGCTCGAGCTCGGCGCGCGCTGCGGCCTTGGCGTCCATGCGCTCGAAGTACTCCTCGCGGCGCTCGTTGCGCGTCGGGCGCGACGAGCCGCCAACGCGAGCATCGGTGCCGCGGGCGCTCGTGATGAGCTCGGCGGTCGAGGTCAGGGTGGGCTCCCAGTCGAAGACCATGCCGCCGTCGCCGCCGATGACGACGGTGGACCCGGCGACGGCTCCGGCCTTGAACAGGCCGTCCTCCACGCCGAGCTTCGCGAGCCGGTCGGCCAGGTAGCCGATGGCCTCTTCGTTGGTGAAGTCGGTCTGCGTGACCCAGCGCTCCGGCTTCTCGCCCCGCACGCGGTAGAAGCGGTGCTCCTCGCCGCCCTCGGCGCGCACGGTGAAGGGCTTCTCGTTGACCGCCTTCGGACGGAGGACGATGCGCTCCTGCTCGGGGACGGCGGGACGGGCGGCGCGGGCCTGTTCGACCACCTCGGCCAGGGCGAACGTCAGCTCGCGCAGGCCCTTGCGGGACGCGGTCGAGATCGGGAACACGCGGTAGCCGCGCTCCTCGAGCTCGGCGGTGACGAAGTCGGCGAGCTCGGCTGCCTCGGGCACGTCGACCTTGTTGAGCGCGACGAGCTGCGGACGCTCGAGCAGCGGGGTCTGCCCCTCCGGTACCGGGTAGCGCTCGAGCTCGCCCAGGATGACGTCGAGGTCGCTGATCGGGTCGCGGCCGGGGTCGAGCGTCGCGCAGTCGATGACGTGCAGGAGCGCCTCGCAGCGCTCGACGTGGCGGAGGAACTCGAGGCCGAGGCCCTTGCCCTCCGACGCGCCCTCGATCAGGCCCGGGACGTCGGCGACGGTGAAGCGGACCTCGCCCGACTCGACGACACCGAGGTTCGGCGTCAGGGTCGTGAACGGGTAGTCGGCGATCTTCGGCTTCGCTGCGGAGATCGCGGCGATCAGCGAGGACTTGCCGGCGCTCGGGAACCCGACCAGGGCGACGTCGGCGATCGTCTTCAGCTCGAGGCTGACGTCACCGGTCCACCCCGGGGTGCCGAGCAGCGCGAACCCGGGAGCCTTGCGCTTCGTGGTCGCGAGGGCCGCGTTGCCGAGACCGCCCTGACCACCGGGCGCCACGACGACACGCATGCCGGGCTCGGTCATGTCGGCCAGGACCTCTCCGTCCTCGTCGTGCACGACGGTGCCGATCGGCACGGGCAGCTCGAGTGTCTCGCCGCTCACACCGCTGCGCATGTCGCCCATGCCCGGCTGGCCGTTCTTCGACGAGCGGTGGGGCGACCGGTGGTAGCCGAGCAGGGTCGTCACCTGCGGGTCGGCGACGAGCACGATGTCGCCGCCGTCACCGCCGTTGCCGCCGTCGGGGCCGGCGAGGGGCTTGAACTTCTCACGGCGGACCGACACGCAGCCGTTGCCGCCGTTCCCCGCGGTGAGGTGCAGGGTCACGCGGTCGACGAAGGTCGCCATGGGTCCACTCCTAGGTGTTGCAGCAGGACCGCGACGTGTCGCAGCGGTGCCGGCTGGTCGTGCACGAAAGAACGGGAGGGGCGGGCACGTGGCCCGCCCCTCCCGCAGAGTCTGTCGTCGCTGGTGTTACGCGTTGACGATGTTGACGACCTTGCGGCCGCCCTTGGTGCCGAACTCGACCGAACCGGCCGAGAGGGCGAACAGCGTGTCGTCGCCACCACGGCCGACGTTGGCGCCCGGGTGGAAGTGGGTGCCACGCTGGCGGAGGATGATCTCGCCGGCGTTGACGACCTCGCCACCGAAGCGCTTCACGCCGAGGCGCTGTGCGTTCGAGTCACGACCGTTGCGAGTGGAGCTCGCACCCTTCTTGTGTGCCATCTTCTACTCCCGCCTTACGCGATCGAGGTGATCTTGACGCGGGTGAGCTCAGCGCGGAAGCCCTGGCGCTTCTTGTACCCGGTCTTGTTCTTGAACTTCTGGATGACGACCTTCGGGCCGCGGAGGTCCTCGAGCACCTGGGCGGTGACGGTCACGTTGGCGAGCTCGGAAGCCGCCGACGTGATCTTGTCACCGTCCACGAGGAGCACCGGGGCGAGGTCGATGTTGCCCTTGTCGTCGGCCTTGGCACGGTCGATCGTGAGGATCGTGCCGACCTCGACCTTCTCCTGACGGCCGCCGGCGCGCACTACTGCGTAAACCACGTGGAATTCCTTACGTACTCTGCTTGAGGGAAGTCTCGGGTGCCCACTTCTGCACGAGCGGCTCCCGGAGGCCGGGCCCGATCGGCGACGCAGGCAGAACGGCCCGCTGACACCAGGGATCGAGAATACTCGATCCCCCCGGGTCCGGTCAAACGGCGACACACGTACGATGACTCGCGTGACCGTGTTGATCGACCCGCCGACGTGGCCCGCCCACGACACCGTCTGGTCGCACCTCGTCAGTGATGCATCCTACGACGAGCTCCACGCCTTCGCCGAACGCGCCGGGATCCCCCGCCGCGCGTTCGACCACGACCACTACGACGTGCCGCGGTCGCGCTACGACGAACTCGTCGCTGCGGGTGCGACGGCGGTCACCGGGCGCGAGCTGGTGCTCCGGCTCATCGCGAGCGGCCTGCGCGTGCCGCAACGCGACAAGCGCGGGCACGACCGGCGCGCGCACTGACCGTGCGCGTGGAGCAGATCGGAAGAGCGTCGGGTAGGGAACGAGGGTGCCACTATTGGTAGTGCTCGGCGGTCGCTCTGTCATCGAA
>NZ_RBLU01000153.1 GCF_003989515.1 Curtobacterium sp. HSID17257 | reverse complement strand
ACCTCGGCGAGCGCCTCGCCGAGTGCTGCGGCCTGGTCGTCCCACGGGGTGCCGGTCCGGGCGTCGGCCAGGGCGACGCGCCAGGCGTCCTCGAGGCCGGGCAGGAACTCCTGCGCGAACGCGAGGTGCCCGGTCGCCGTGCCGTCGGGACGGCCCGGGTCGGGCCAGGTCGCCCGCTGCGCGCCGTACACGGTCGGCACGCGCTCGCTACCCGCGGCCGAGAGAGCGAGCTGCGTGGTGACGTCGGGGTTGTCGCCGTGGTGGAGCACCCGGAAGACCTTGACGATGACCCGGTCGCCGGACGCGGTGTCGCAGATGACCGAGGTGTTCGACTGTTCCCCAGACAGCACCCGGGACGCGGTGACCTCGCCGATCGGGCGGAGGCTCTCGGGGTCGACGTCGATGCGCGCTGCGAGCTGCCGGACCCAGTCGGTGTCCGTGGTGGCGTCGACGGGGTCCGCGGCGCCGTCGGAGCTGCCGACGACGGGCACCTGGTAGAGGACCGGCCCGGTCGCGGCGTCGTCGAGCACGAGTCGCGTGCCGTCGGTCTCGGCGACGGTGCGCAGCGCCGGGGTCCCACCCTTCGCGGCGTACCAGCGCTGGCGTGCGATCCAGCCCTCCAGCGTGCGGTCGTCGACGTGCTCGGGTGCCTCGGCGCTCATGCAGCGAACGGTACGCGCCGGTCCCGGGGTGCGCCCCGAGTCGTGGCCGGCCGGTTCGTCCACTCTGCTGTACAACGATGTACCGAGCGGCCAGCATGGAGGCATGACCTCGCTCGACGGCACCGTCGCCGCCCCACTGCCCCCGCTCCCGCGCGCCTCCGACCAGGACGGCTCGTACCCCCGACCGCAGATGCTCCGCGGTGCGTGGGCGGACCTCGACGGGACGTGGTCGTTCCGGAACACGGGCGACGACCCGGCCTGGCGCACCGGGTTCCCGGACGCCCGGGACATCACCGTGCCGTTCCCGCCCGAGTCACCGGCGTCGGGCATCGACGAGCCCGGGTTCCACCCCGTGGTCTGGTACGCCCGGACGGTCACCCGCGCCGAGCTCGACGCCGCCGGGTACGGCGACGCGGCACCCCGGCTCCTGCTGCACTTCGGCGCCGTCGACCACCGCGCCCGGGTCTGGGTCGACGGACAGTTCATCGGCGAGCACGAGGGCGGGCACACCCCCTTCACGCTCGACGTGACCGAGGCGCTCGGCACCGACCCCGACGCCACGCACACCCTGGTCGTCCGCGCCGAGGACGATCCGCACGACGTCACGCAGCCGCGCGGCAAGCAGGACTGGCACGAGCACCCGCACGCGATCTGGTACCGCCGCACCACCGGGATCTGGCAGACGGTCTGGCTCGAGGCCGTGCCGACCGCGTCGATCGGGGCCCTGCGGTGGACGAACGTCGACCACGCGACGGTGCGGCTGACCGTCCGGCTCGCCGGCGAGCGCCCGGTCGGCGCACGCGTCCGGGTCGCGGCACGCTGGCACGAGGGCGACGAGGACCTGGCGACGGTGGAGACGACCGTCCCCGCGAACGCCCACGAGGTCGAGGTCGTCGTGCCGGTCGCCCGGCAGCACAACGGCCAGGCCGAGGACGAGCTCGTGTGGACCCCCGAGACTCCGCGCCTGGTCGACGCCGTCGCCACGCTGCTGCCGGCCGAGGGCGGCGAGCCCCTGGACGCCGTGTCGTCGTACTTCGGGGTCCGCACCGTGGGCGTCGACGGCGGCGCCTTCCTCCTGAACGGCCGCGCCTACGACGTCCGCAGCGTGCTCAACCAGGGCTACTGGCCGGAGTCGCACCTGGCGGCGCCGTCGCGGCAGGCACTCCGCCGCGAGGTCGAGCTCATCAAGGAGCTCGGCTTCACCGCCGCGCGGAACCACCAGAAGATCGAGGACCCGCGGTTCCTGTACTGGGCGGACCGGCTCGGGCTGCTCGTCTGGGGTGAGGCCCCCGGTGCCTACGCGTTCTCCCCGCTCGCCGTGCAGCGACTCGTGCGGGAGTGGATGGACGCCGTCGAGCGCGACGCCTCGCACCCGTCGATCGTCACCTGGGTGCCGGCGAACGAGAGCTGGGGCGTGCAGCACATCGCGACGGACCCGGCGCAGCAGGCCTACGCCCGGTCGCTCGCCGACGTCACCCGGGCCCTCGACCCGACCCGGCCGGTGATCTCGAACGACGGGTGGGAGCACACCAACTCGGACATCGTCACCGTGCACGACTACGAGGGCGACGGGGCCGAGCTCGCGGCGACCTACGCCGACGATGCCGCACGGACGACGCTGCTCGGCGGGCGGGGGCCCGCTGATCGGCGGATCCTCGTGGGCGGCGCGGTGGACCAGGGGCAACCGGTCATGCTCACGGAGTTCGGCGGCGTGGACTTCCAACCCGGGGCGAAGCGCGAGGACGGGTGGGGGTACACCTCGGCCGTCGACGGTGACGACTGGGTCGCGCGGATCACGGCGCTCTACGACGGGGTCCGGGCGAGCTCGTTCCTGGCCGGGTCGTGCTGGACGCAGCTGACGGACACGATGCAGGAGACGAACGGGCTGCTGCACGCCGACCGCACCCCGAAGGTCCCGATCGAGCGCATCCGCGCCGCGGTCACGGGGCGCTGAGCGGGTTCCGCGAAACGCAACGTGGGCGGCCCTGCGCAGCGATGTACCGCTGCGAGGAACCGCCCACGTTGCGTCCTGCGGGAGGGGGAGGGGTCAGGACGCCAGGAAGCGCAGGACCGCCTCGTTCCACTCGTCCTTGTGCGAGGCGAGCACCCCGTGCGGGCCACCCTCGATGACGTGCGTCTGCGCGTTCGGGATCGCCTCGGCGGTGCGCTTGCCCGAGGCCTCGAAGGGCACGATGCCGTCCGAGTCGCCGTGGATCACGAGCGTCGGGACGTCGACCTTCGTCAGGTCGTCGCGGAAGTCGGTCGTGGCGAACGCGGCCGTGCAGTCGAGGGTGCCCTTCGGCGAGGCGAGCTCGGCGATCGCCAGGTCGTAGGCGCGCTGGTCGTCGCTCACGAGCGGCTTCTTCAGCAGACCCGGCTCCCCGCCCGGCGTGTAGAACATGTCGACGAACCGGTGCAGGAACGCCGGACGGTCACCCGTGATGCCGTTCGAGAACCAGTCGGCCAGGTCCTGGTCGACCGCGCCGTCCGGGTTGTCGTCCGACTTCCACAGGTACGGCGGCACCGCACTCGCGAAGACGAGCTTCCTGATCTTCGCGGTGCCGTAGGTCGAGACGTAGCGCGCGAGCTCACCGCCGCCCATCGAGAAGCCGATGAGGGTGACGTTCGTCAGGTCGAGCTCGGTGATGAGCTTGTCGAGGTCCGCGGCGAACGTGTCGTAGTCGTAGCCGCCCCACGGCTGCGACGACTGGCCGAACCCGCGGCGGTCGTAGGCGATGACGCGGTGGCCGGCCTCGACGAGCGCCGGGACCTGGCCCTCCCACGAGCGGCCGGAGAGCGGCCAGCCGTGGATCAGGACGACCGGGTCGCCGGTGCCGAGGTCGTCGTAGTGCAGGTCGATGTCGTGGCCGTTCTCGGCGCCGACGGTGATGAAGGGCATGATTCCTCCTGTTGCTGGTTTCCAGGGAACGTGCCTGATGCAACGCTCGGCACCCTGGCGATCCCTCGGAGGTGCGGCGACCGGACAGCGGACGGCCGCTGTGGAGGTGGGAGGATCGGTCGGTGACCGACGTGGCGGAGACGATCCGTGCCTCCCGGCCGGGGCTGCCGTCCCGCGTCCGCCGCCTGATCGTGACCGGTCTGGAGGGACGGGGCCGCGGGTGGACGGCTCCCCTGGCCGTGTGGCTGGCGTCCCGCGTGGTCAGCACCGTCCTGCTGCTCACGGTCTGGGTGCTCGCACGGGCGAACGGCTGGCCGTTCGCGTCGGTCCGGCGCGAGGGGACGTTCCTGTCCTTCCTCGGGTCGTGGGACGCCTCGTTCTACCGGACCATCGCCGAGCACGGCTACCCGACCACGCTGCCGACGGACGCCGACGGGCACGTGCTGCCGAACCCGTGGGCGTTCCTGCCGGTGTTCCCGGCACTCGCCCGGGTCGTGCAGCCGCTCGTCGGCGGGTCCTTCTGGGCGGCGGGGGTGCTCGTCGCCACGCTCGCCGGCGCCGGAGCGTGCGTCCTGCTCTGGCGGCTGGTGCGCGCGGTCTCCGACGACCGCCGGGCGACCCGGGCGACGGCGCTGTTCGCGTTCGCACCGACCGGGTTCCTGCTGCAGGTGACCTACGCCGAGAGCACCTTCCTGCTCCTGCTCTTCGGCGCCCTGCTCGCGCTGGTCCGCCGGCGGTACTGGGTCGTGCTGCCGCTCGGGCTCGTCGCCGCCTTCACGAAGCCGGGGGTGCTCGCGCTCGCCGTGGCCCTCGCCGTGCACCTGGTCGTGCGGCTCGTGCAGGAGCGCCGGGCGCTCCCGGTCCGGGACGCCGTGGCGATCGTCGTCGCGGGGCTCGGGATCGCGGCGGCGGGGCTGGCGTGGCCGGTCGTGGCCTCGGCGGTGACGGGGCGGCCGGACGCGTACCTCGAGACCGAGCTGTCGTGGTGGGTCGGGTTCGTCGGGCGGCAGCACTTCGCGCCGCTGACACCGTGGTTCACGATGGCCTCGACGTGGCTCGGGGCGATCGGGGTCGTGCTCGTGGTCGTCGTGCTCGCCGGTGCGCTGTGGTTCTGGACGCGCCGGGGTGTGCGGGCGCTCGGCGTCGACGTCGTGTCGTTCACCGCCGCGTACGCGCTCTACCTGGTCGCGGTGTTCCTGCCGCAGCAGAGCCTGCCGCGGTTGCTGATGCCGACGGCGCCGCTGCTCGGGGCCGACGTGTTCGCGGGGACCCGGCGGCGGACGGTCGCGTGGCTGGTCGTCGGCGTGTGCCTGCAGCCGGTCGCGATCGTGCTGCTCTGGTTCCTCGGGTACCCCTGAGCGGGGCGCGATCGCGGCGCCGGGTGGCGCGCTACGCGTCGAACGTGTGGAACCAGGCCGTGCCGCCGGGGTGCTGCACGGTGATCATCTCGTCGAGGTCGCGGTACGGCCCGTCCTGGTTGTGGCTCGCCGACTTGATCCGCACGGTGCCGTCCGGCTCGGTGAACACCTCGGACACGATCGTCACGTGGTCGGGCGACCGGTTGGCGTTCCAGTCGTAGAACACGATGTCGCCGACCTTGACCTTGCCGCGCTCGTCGAGGGACCGGCGGGTCAACCCGAACGTCGCCGCGTTCGCCGTCATCCACGGATCCATCGCCGGGCAGTACGTCCACGTCGCACTGTGCTGCGCGCCGGCGGACCGGCTGTACCAGTCGTCGCGCTGTTCCCACCCGCGGGCGATCAGCGTCTGGCTGACGTAGTTCGCGCAGTCCCCGCCGATCGGGTTCATCGTGCCGTACTCGGCGAGGTTGTAGTCCTTCCAGTGCCGCATCGCGTACTCGAGCTGCCGGTCGACGTCCGTGAGTGCCGCGTAGGCCACCGAGGCCGTCGCGACCGCGGTCGAGGCGTCCGGCGTCGGCGCGGCCGTCGGGGTCGGGTCCGCGGTCGCCTGGTCCTGCGTGGCGCCGGCCTGCCCGTCGTTCGCCGCGCTGCCGTTGCCATCCGACGACTGGTTCACGGAGGGGCTCGGCTCGATCGCCGACGTGAAGAGCGCGACGTCCGCCGACCCGGCCGTGTACATCGCCTGGTGCGGCGCCGTGAAGGTCACCTTCGTCGCCGAGGCCTCGACGTCACGCGCCGCGATCCCGCCGACCGTGACGCCCCGCACCGCCGCGAGGCCGGACCCCGTGACCGTCACGGTGACACCGCCGGCGAGCGGTACCTGCGCGGGCGTGATCGAGGACGCCACGGCGCA
>NZ_RBLU01000152.1 GCF_003989515.1 Curtobacterium sp. HSID17257 | reverse complement strand
TGGGTCGGCCCAGTCGGGTGGTGTCGATGCGGCCCGGTCGGGCGAGCGCGCGGTCTGCGCGGAGCACGAGCACCGCGGCGACCCCCGTGTCGCGCACCGGTCCCACGTCGATCGTCGCGGGCCTCGGAGCCCGGTCGACGAGCACCACCACCGAGCGTCCGAGCAGCGTCGGGTCCGGCTCGTCCGACATCGCCGCGAGTGCCGACCGGACGTCGGCCACGCCGTCCGGGGTGGCACGTCCGACGACCACCAGGGAGTTCTCCGGCGTCGCCGCGAGCACAGCGGCCGGACGCACGTGCGCCCCGGCGTCGTGCACCGTCACGCGCGAGGTGGCCGGCCCGAGCGACGGCAGCCGGGCGGCGAGCTCGCCGCCGGAATGGTCCGTCGCCTGCACCACGACGCCGAGCCGACCGCCGACCGCATCGGCGAGCAGCGCCGCGACCGTGGTCGTCCCGGTGCCACCGGCGACCCCGGCGACGAGGACGGTCCGCGCGCGCTGCGCCGCGGACCGACGCGGGCCCGGCATCGGGGGGAGGGGTGCGGAGCTCGGCGGGAGGGAGCTCACGAGCCGTCCTCCACACGGATCTCGGCTCCGCCGGCCGAGGCCCAGGCCCGTGCGACGGCGACCCCGACGTCGCCCTGCTCTCCCCACGGAGCCCACGCGTCGGTCCACCACACGGGCGCCGACAGGGACGACCAGGGCGCGAGTCGTGCGACCTCGGCGGGGTTCTCGACGAGTTCGGGGACCTGCACGCTGAGGACCGCCAGGCCGCGGCGGTCCACGATCTCGGTCACCGCGCCGCCGTCGAGCGTCCGCACCCGCAGGTCGGGGGCGACGTCGGCACCGGCCCCGACGAAGACGGCGAGCTCCGGGGCGGTCCGCGAGAGGATCACCAGTTCACGGGGCATCGACGGCTCCCTTCGGGTCGAGGACGGTCGTCTGGCCGGCGGGGTCCGCCTGCGCCGGAGCGGGGACGTGCGCGGCCGGGAAGTGGGCGACCTGCACGATGCGCGGCGGACTGCCGCGGCGCACCAGACGGCCGCGTCCGGGCGGGAACTGCTCGGCGTACACCTTCGGGAAGACCTGGCCCTCGGATCGTTCACCGCTCAGCACCAGTCCGGTCGCGCCCGAGTCGCGGACGGACTGGACCACGGTGTCGTACATTGCCCGCGCGGCACCGGCGACGGGTCGGGTGAGGACCACGTGGAGGCCGAGGTCGCGGGCCGACGGCAGGTACGGCACGAGCGGAGCGAGCGGGTCCGTCCCCGCCGAGGCGACGATGTCGTAGTCGTCGACGAGCACGACGATGCGCGGGCGGGGGCCGGTCGAGGTGCCGGACGCGCGCTGCTCGAGCTCGGCCGCGATCGCCGCCGCCAGGCCACGGGCGTCGCGGCCGTTCGCGGCGTGCCCGCCGAGGAACTCGTCCGGGGTGCCGGCCGCCGCACCACCGCGGACGTCCATGAAGGCCAGGACGAGTTCGTCGGGCGTCGAGCGCTCCACGAACCCGGCCGCCAGGCCGCGCAGCAGCGCGGTCTTCCCGCTCGCCGTGTCGCCGAACACGAGCAGGTGCTGGTCGACGGCGGGGTCGAACGCCACGAAGTCCATCGTGTCCTGGCGGAGTGCGAAGGGCACGGTGGTGGGCATCGCGAGCGCGTCCGGCAGTTCGGCCGGGTCGAACGACTCGGGCAGCAACCGGATCGGCGCCGCGGCGGGACCGCCCCAGCTGTCCGCGACCCGCTGTGCGAGCGCGGCCAGCTCGTCGCCGACGGCGCCGTCGTCCACGTCGTCGAGGACGGGCAGCGCGACCTGGCCGAACAGTTCGTCCCCGGTCAGGACGCGGCCGGGCTCCCCGGACTTCAGCGTCGCCGCCGCCGCACGGGCGATGGTCGAGTCGGCCGGGTCGTTGAGGCGCAGCTCGAAGCGCTGGCCGATGAGCGGCTGGTTCGCGAGGCGGAGCTCGTTCCACCGGGTCAGCGCCACCACCACGTGGATGCCGAAGCTGCCGCCGCGCTGGAGCAGGTCGCCGAAGGCCTCCTCGAGCTCCTCGAACTCGGTGCGCATGACGCCGAAGCCGTCCACGAGCAGCACGACGTCCGCCGAGCCGAGCTCCGGGACGCGCCCCGCGGAGTGACGGCTGCGGAGCATCGCGAGCGAGTCGATGCCGTGGTCGCGGAACACCCGCTCGCGCAGCCGGATCATCGCCTGGAGCTCCTCGACGAGGCGCAGCAGGCGGTTCCGGTCGGCGCGGGTCGCGACGCCGCCGACGTGCGGGAAGCCCTCGATCCGGCCGAGGCCACCGCCGGCGAGGTCCATGCCGTAGACGCTGACCTGCCGCGGGGTCGTCGTGAGCGCGATCGATGCGGCGACGGTGCGCAGGAACGTCGTGCGGCCGGACCCGGGGGCGCCGATGACGGCCACGTGTCCACCGCCCTGCGTGAGGTCGAGCGACCAGGGGCGCTGGCGCTGGCGGGCCGGGTCGTCGAGCAGCCCGATCGGCACGGTGATGCCCGCGGGGTCCGGCGTCCGGTCGGGGTCGAGCACCGCGCCGAGCGCCAGACGCGTCGGGAGCGGCGGCAGCCAGACCGGCGTGGTCGCCCGGTCGCCACGGCCGAGCCGTTCGACGGCCTCGTCGACGACGCTCCGCCCGACGTCGGGCGTCGCGAGCTGGGCCTCGCCCGGGTCGTCGTCCTCGGTCGCGAGCGTGTTGTACACCGGGAGCTCGAACGGCTCCGGCGCCGTGTCCGTGCTCGCAGTGGCGGCGACGGCCGCCGGGGTGGCGTCCTCCACCGGGCCCGACACGTAGCCGGAACGGAACCGGGTGTACACGCTCGTGTCGACCTTGAGGTACCCGTAGCCCGGGACCGCCGGCAGGTGGAACGCATCGCCGGTGTCGAGGACGACCTGGCTCTCGGCCTCCGAGAAGGTGCGGAGGCCGAGCCGGTACGACAGGTAGGTGTCCAGACCGCGGAGCTTGCCGGCCTCGATGCGCTGGCTGGAGAGCAGCAGGTGCACGCCGATCGACCGTCCGATCCGGCCGATCATGAGGAGCAGGTCGACGAACTCGGGTTCGGCCGTCAGGAGCTCGCCGAACTCGTCGATGACCAGCACGAGGTGCGGCATCGGCGGTAGTTCCGGTCGGTGCGTCCGCAGCTCGCGGTAGTGCGTGATCGACGGTGCCGCCCCGGCGTCGCGGAGCATCTCCTGTCGGCGACGGACCTCACCGGCGATGGAGGCACGGGCACGTCGGGTGAGCTGCGGGTCGTCCGCGAGGTTGTCGATGAGCCCGGCGACGTGCGGCAGGCGCGCGAACGGGGCGAACGCCGCACCGCCCTTGTAGTCGACGAGGATCATCGCGAGGTCCTCGGGCGGGTGCGAGACCGCGAGCCCGAGGACGAGCGTGCGCAGCATCTCGCTCTTGCCGGAACCGGTCGCACCGATGCAGATGCCGTGCGGACCCATGCCGAGCTGCGCGGACTCCTTGAGGTCGAGCAACAGGGGAGCGCCGAAGTCGTCGACCCCGATCGGCACGCGGAGGAAGTCCCGGGGCGCCCGCGGTCGCCACGTCCGGTCCGGATCGATCGTCGTGACGTCGTCGACCCCGAGGAGGTCGGTGACGCCGATCGCGGTCGACGACTCGGTGCGCTCCTCGGCGTCCGCGGACAGCCGGAGCGGCGCGAGCGCCCGGGCGACCGCCGTGACGAGCGTCGGCGCGACCGGGTCGCACACCGCCGTCTGCACGGGTGCGGGCTCGCCCTCCTCGACGTCGCGGGCATCGACGATCTCGAGCGCGGTCCTCGGGGGCACCCCGGGGTCGTCGGTCGTCACGGTCCGTGCCGTGACGCGGACCCGCACGTCGGACGGCTCGTGCAGACGGTCCGCCACCAGGTGCACGACCGTGACGCGGAGGTCCTCCGGGCGGGTCTCGCCCTCGGGCAGCGCGAGCGGGACCGCGACACCGCCGTGCTCGTCGGCGAGGACGACCAGTCGAGCGAGGTCGCTCCGCCTCCCGGAGTCGCCGGAGCGTCGCCAGGTCGCAGCGGTCCGGGCACGCTCGCCGAGCTCGGCGGCGAGGGTCCGGGCCAGCGTCGGGACGTCCTCGGCGACGCGGCGTGCCCGGAGCGGGCCGTCGAAGGTCCGGTCCATCCGCACGTGGGGCAGCAGGTCGAACCACTCCCAGTCGGCGGCCCGGTCGGCGGGGAACGCCGCCGCGAGCTGCAGGTCCTCGGGGGCGTGGAGCGCGGCGAGCTGGGCGACGAGCGCCCGGGCGACCGCGAGCACGGCGTCGCGGTCCCCGACGACCGAGACGTCGCCGGCGTCGTCGAGCCGGATCGAGATCGGCATCGCGTCGACCGTGCCGTAGTGCTCCGCGACCTGCTCGAGCTCGGCGAGCATCAGGGGGTCGAGCGGCTGGACCGGGTTCTGGTCCGGCGGCACGGTGAGGTCGAGCCAGTCCACGTCGCCCGCACCGACGCGCACCCGGAGGAAGTCCCCGTGCGACCGGCGGCGCTCCCAGAGCCGTGCGGGATCGCCGACCAGCCGGGGGAGCGTGTCCGGGGACGGGTCGACGTGCTCGGCCCGCTCACGGATCGCGGTCGTCCGGGCACGCAGCTCGCCGCGGAGTTCCTCGAGGTAGTCGAGGTACCGCTCCCGCTGGGTCCGGCGGTTGCGGACGGCGTTGCCCCGCTGCGTGAACGCCATGCCGAGCCCGCCGACCAGGGCGACCACGAACACCAGGGCCGCGACGACCATGAGCACCGGGTTGTTCCCGCGCAGCACGACCATCATCACGACCGACGACACCGCCCCGATCACCGGCAGGAGCGACTGCAGCGGGATCCCGCCGCTCGGGCCCTCGGGGAGCTGCGGCGGCGGTGCGAGCTGTTCGGCGTCCGGACGGACGAGCGGGGTGGAGACCCGCGCGGGACGGTGCACGATGCGGTTCACCGAGTGGCCTCCGTCGATCGTCGGCCGACGGCGGCGTCGACCAGTGCGGCGGTCAGGTGGACGAGGGCGGTGCGGGACGCGGTCGGGCGGACCCCGGGCACCGTCGTCGTCGGGTCGTGCGGCACCGGGAGGACGACGTGGTCCGGCCAGTCCGCGGCGGCCCGGGCGGCGCGCAGCCCGACGCCGACGGTGTCGACCGGGACGACGACGACCCGCGTGTCGGGCGCGTGGCGACGGAGGGCGTCGGCATGCGCGATGCCCTCCTCCACCCCGGGTCGGTCGGCCCCGGTGACGAGGGCGACGACGTGTGCGTCCGCGCCGACGGCGCCGAGGTCGACGAAGGGGCTGCGGGCGCCCCAGTCGCCGACGACGACGTCGAAGAACCGGGCGATCGGGTCGACCGCTGCGGTCCACTCGTCGGGCGCGGCCTGACGCGAGGGGAATCGAGGGTCCCCGATCCTGAGCACGTGCAGGCCCGACGCGGCCTCGGCCAGCCCGTCCGTGGCGTCCCACGAGGTCCGGGAGGCCGCACGGCGGTCGGACGGAGCCGTCGGACCGCCGAGCCCGGCCCCCGCCAGCGCGGCGAACGACCGGGGACCGGCGGCACCGTCGACCCCGAGGACCCGTCCGCTTCGCCGTCTGGCGAGGACCGTGGCGACCGCGGCGGCCGTGGTCGAGCAGCCGGTCCCGCCCCGGAGCGACGCGAACGCGATCCGCCGACTCGTCGGGACGCCCTGCCGGATCGCCCGGTGCGCGTCGTCGAGCTCGCGGGCACCGCTCACCACGCTGCCGAAGAACGCCCGTCCGATCGCGGGGACCACGTCGTCGAGGAGTCGCATGGTCAGAAGGTCTCCAGGAGCGCGGCGAAGAGGCCGAAGGTACCGAGCAGCAGCGGGAGCATCACGACCACCGAGACGGTCTCGAGCACGTTGCCGAGCGAGCGGAGGCGGGCACGCCCGTGTGCCGCCGGACGCACCCCGGCCAGCAGGGCCGCGAGGACGCCCGTGCCCGCCGTCGCGCCGAGCACCGTGGCGGGAGCCGTGGCGGCGTGTCCGACCAGACCGAGCACCGCGGCGACCACCACGGG
>NZ_RBLU01000151.1 GCF_003989515.1 Curtobacterium sp. HSID17257 | reverse complement strand
CGCGCCCTCGGCGAGGAGCGCGAGCTGGGCGGCGAGCTCCTCGGCCGCGTCGAGGTCCGGCACGGCGGCCGCTGCGAGCCCGGCGACGAACCGCTGGAACGAGTCCTTGTGCGCACGGGCGATCTCGGCGACCGCGGGGGAGGTCGCACCCAGCTCCCCGAAGGCGTTGATGAAGCCGCAGCCGCGGAAGGTGTCGTCGCCGAACCACTGCTCCAGGAAGTCGTACACCGCGAGCAGCCGGTCCCGCGGGGTCCGGGCTGCGGCGACCGCCTGCTCGATGCCGCGCTCCCAGAAGTCGTGCCGCCCGCTGAGCACCGCGGCGACGAGCTGTTCCTTGCCGGGGAACACCGAGTAGAGCTTCTTCAACGAGACGCCGGCGGTCGTCCGGATCTCGTCCATGCCGACCGACTGGAACCCACGGGCGTAGAAGAGCGCGTCCGCGGCGTCGACGATGCGCGACCGGACCTGCGGGTCCACGGTGCTGCTGGTGCTGGCCACGGGCGTCCCCTTCCCTGCGCGTTGCGCCCCTGCGATCCGTCCGTCATGCCGTGCGGTGGTGCGCCGGCGCCGGGAACGGACGTTCTCCAGTCTAGGACCGGGTCGGCGGCGACGTCCGGGGCCGCGGGTCCGGCGCTAGTCCTCCTCCGGCGCGTCGTCCGGGTTCGTCACCTGCGCCCGGCCGGCGGGGTCGAGGTGGATCGAGGTGCCGTCGTCGAGCTCGACGATCGGCTTGCCCTCGAGGTACGTCAGCGTCCAGCGCCAGGTCGATGCGTCGACCGACTCTGCCGCCAGCTCCTCCTCGACACCGCGTACGGCGACGACCATCGCCTCGGGGAGTCGCTCGGGTGGCTGCCCACCCACGTTCCAGCGTGTACCCAACTGCATCCGTGCCTCCAGTCCGTGTGCGGGCCGGCCGCGTCGGCGACGCGACCGGCCCGCAGGAACCGACGCTACGCCTGCTGCTCGGCGAGCTCGATCTCGGTCACCGCGAGCTCCTCGCCGTCCGTGAACGACAGGTTCTCGATCCGGCCGACCGCGGCCAGGTCGACCGCCGCACGCTCGATGAGCGCGCGCTGGTCGGCGGGGGCTGCCACGACGGCACGGGTGACCGGCGTCTTCTGGGACGCCTTGGCGGCGGTCTTCGCACCGCGGATCCCGATCAGCGCCTGGCCGACGGCCGACAGCAGCCCGGACGGCTCGGCCTGCGTCGGCAGCTCTGCGACCGTCGGCCACGCGGCCGTGTGCACGCTGGTGTCGTGGGTCCAGGCCCACACCTCCTCGGTCGCGAACGGGAGGAACGGTGCCAGCAGACGGAGCAGCGCGTCGATCGCGGCACGCAGCGCCAGGACGGCGCTCGCCTGCGTCTCGTGCGTCGCGTCCGGCGCCGTGCCGTAGGCACGCTCCTTGACGAGCTCGAGGTAGTCGTCGCAGAAGGTCCAGAAGAACCGCTCGGTGACCTCGAGCGCCCGGGCGTGGTCGAAGCCGTCGAAGGCAGCGGTCGCCTGCTCGATCACGGAGCCGAGCTCCGCCAGCACGTCGACGTCGAGGGGTTCGGTGACCGTCGTCGCGCCGCTCGGCAGTTCGAAGCCGTAGACGAACTTCGCCGCGTTGAGCACCTTGATCGCCAGACGGCGACCCACCTTGATCTGCTTCGGGTTCTGCGGGTCGAAGGCCGCGTCCGTGCCGAGCTTCGACGATGCGGCCCAGTAGCGGACCGCGTCCGCACCGTGCTGCTCGAGGATCGACAGCGGCGTGACGACGTTGCCCTTCGACTTCGACATCTTCTTGCGGTCGGGGTCGACGATGAAGCCCGAGATGCTCGCGTGCTTCCACGGGGCGACGTCGGCCTCGAGCTGGCTGCGGAGGGCTGTCGTGAAGAGCCACGTGCGGATGATGTCCTGCGCCTGCGGGCGGACGTCGTACGGGAACACGAGGTCGTACAGCGCCGGGTCGGTCTCCCACTTGCCCGCGAGCTGCGGGGTCAGCGACGAGGTCGCCCAGGTGTCCATCACGTCGAGTTCGCCCCGGAAGCCGCCGGCGACGCCGCGCTGGTCCTCCGTGTAGCCGGGAGCCGGCTCGGACGCCGGGTCGACGGGCAGCTGGGCCTCGGTCGGGACGATCGGCTGGTCGAAGACCGGGTTGCCGTCGGCGTCGAGCGGGTACCAGACCGGGATCGGCACGCCGAAGAAGCGCTGGCGCGAGATGAGCCAGTCCCCGGAGAGGCCGCCGACCCAGTTGTCGTAGCGGACGCGCATGAAGTCCGGGTGGAAGGCGATCTCCTCGCCGCGCTTCCGGAGGGTCTCCTTGAGCTGCTCGTCGCGCGCGCCGTTCACGATGTACCACTGGCGGGTCGAGACGATCTCGAGCGGCTTGTCGCCCTTCTCGAAGAACTTCACCGGGTGGTTGATCGTCTTCACGTCGCCGACCAGCTCGCCGGACTCGGTGAGGGCGTCCACGAGGACCTTCTTCGCCGAGAACACGGTCTTGCCGGCCATCTCGGCGTAGAGCTCCTTGCCGCGGGTCGACTCGATCCACGCGGGCTCGTCCGAGCGGACGCGGCCGTCGAAGCCGATGATCGCGCGGTTCGGCAGCTGCAGCTCTCGCCACCAGACCACGTCCGTGGTGTCGCCGAAGGTGCAGACCATGGCGATGCCGGCCCCCTTGTCCTGCTGCGCCAGGTGGTGCGCGAGCACCGGGACCTCGACGTCGAACAGGGGGGAGCGGACGGTCGTGCCGAACAGGTCCTGGAAGCGCTCGTCGTCCGGGTGCGCGACGAGGGCCACGCACGCGGGCAGGAGCTCGGGGCGGGTGGTCTGGATGACGACGTCCTCGCCGCCGTCGGTGCGGTGGAACGCCAGGCCGTGGTACGCGCCCGGCATCTCCTTGTCCTCGAGCTCGGCCTGGGCCACGGCGGTGCGGAAGGTGACGTCCCAGAGGGTCGGGGCGTCGGCCTGGTAGGCCTCACCGCGCTCGAGGTTGCGGAGGAACGCACGCTGCGCGCTCGCCCGCGAGGTGTCGTCGATCGTGCGGTACGACTGCGTCCAGTCCACCGACAGGCCGAGCGCGCGGAAGAGGTGCTCGAACTGCTGCTCGTCCTGCACCGTCAGGCGCTCGCACAGCTCGATGAAGTTGCGGCGCGAGATCGGCAGCTGGTCGCCGGCCTTGCTCGACTTGCCGTCGCCGCCCTCGAACGGCGGCACGAAGGCCGGGTCGTAGGGGAGCTGCGGGTCGCAGCGGACCCCGTAGTAGTTCTGCACGCGGCGCTCGGTCGGCAGGCCGTTGTCGTCCCAGCCCATCGGGTAGAAGACGTGCTTGCCGCGCATCCGCTCGTACCGGGCCTTGAGGTCGGTGTGCGTGTACGAGAAGACGTGACCGATGTGCAGCGAGCCGGAGGCGGTCGGCGGCGGCGTGTCGATCGAGTACACCGCGTCCTTCGTCGCGCTGTCGCGGTCGAAGCGGTAGGTGCCGTCCTGTTCCCAGACCGGGCCCCAGACCTGCTCGAGTCCGTCGACGGTGGGCTTCTCGGGCATGGGCTTCGACATGGCGGGGCCTTTCGATCGATGTGTGCGGCACCGAGTCCGTGGTGAGGTGCCTGAGTGTCGCGAGTACAGTCCGCGGTGGCCTCATCGTAGCGGTCCGCGTCGTCGGAGCGCTCCATCTGGTAGGCTGTCGGAGTTTGTCCGGCGGACGCGGTGTCTGCGAGGACTGCACAGTCGCTCTCCGCCGGATGCCCGAAGGCAAGACACAGCACTACCGGAGGAACGAACGTGGCACCGAACGAAGCACACCAGCACGGCGACCGGCCGTTGCGCACCAAGGCCCAGGCCAAGCGCGCACGCCGCAAGCTGACCGAGGACGACGTCACCGTCGTCGAGGAGTCGCTGCTCAAGCGTGCCGTCGCCGCCGCGGCCCTCGGCAACGCGATGGAGTGGTTCGACTTCGGCATCTTCGCCTACCTGACGGTCACCATCTCGAAGGTGTTCCTGCCGGCGGGCGACCCCACGTCGAACCTCGTCGCGACCTTCGGGTTCTTCGCGGCCGCGTTCATCGTCCGCCCGATCGGTGGTGCCGTCTTCGGCCCGATCGGCGACAAGATCGGCCGTCAGAAGGTCCTCGCGCTGACGATGATCCTGATGGCGGCCGGCACGCTCATGATCGGCCTGATCCCGTCCTACGACACGATCGGCTTCTGGGCCCCGGTCCTGCTGCTCGTCGCCCGCTTCGTGCAGGGCTTCTCGACCGGTGGTGAGTACGGCGGCGCGGCGACCTTCATCGCCGAGTACTCGCCGGACAAGCGCCGCGGCTTCATGGGCTCGTGGCTCGAGTTCGGCACGCTCGCCGGCTACGTGCTCGGTGCCTCGATCGTCACGATCCTGCAGTACACGATGCCCGAGGACACGCTGCTCAGCTGGGGCTGGCGCATCCCGTTCATGATCGCCGGCCCGCTCGGACTCATCGGGCTCTACCTCCGCCTGAAGCTCGAGGAGACCCCGGCGTTCCAGAAGCAGCAGGAGCAGGCCGCCGAGCGCGAGTCGCAGAAGACGCCGTTCCTCAAGCTGTTCGCCGAGAACTGGCGCTCGCTCCTCATCTGCATCGGTCTGGTCCTCGTGTTCAACGTGACCGACTACATGCTGCTGTCGTACATGCCGACCTACCTCGAGACGAACCTCGGCCAGAACGCCACGTTCGGCCTGATCCTCATCGTCATCGTGATGATCCTCATGATGGTCGTCATCACCTTCGGCGGCCGCCTGTCCGACAAGTTCGGCCGCCGTCCGGTCCTCGCCGCGGGCTGCATCGGCTTCATCGTCCTGTCGTGGCCGGCGCTCAAGCTCGTCCAGTCGGGCACCGGCGCGGGCGTGTTCTTCGGTCTGCTGATCCTCGGTCTCGTGCTGGTCACGTTCACCTCGACCATGCCGTCGACCCTCCCGGCACTGTTCCCGACGATCATCCGCTACGGCGCCCTGGCGATCGCGTTCAACGTGTCCGTCTCGCTGTTCGGCGGCACGACCCCGCTCGCGACGCAGGCGCTCATCGCCGGAGCGAAGGACGCCGGCCTGTCGTGGGCCGAGGACATCCCCGCGTTCTACCTGATGCTCGCCGCCGTGATCGGCCTCGTCGCGGTGTTCTTCACCAAGGAGACCGCTGCCACCCCGCTCATGGGCTCGGGCCCCACGGTCGCCCACGAGGACGAGGTCGCCGGCGTCATCGAGGACTACAACGACCCGACCTCGGAGCTCGCACAGTCCGACTGGGCGAAGGACTTCTCGACGAGCGAGATCCCGATCATCTCGGGCGACGCCCCGAAGCCGGGCACGGACAAGGAGCACGCGGGCTCGTAGCCGTCGCGGTCGGCCGGGGTGCCGTCGGACAGGCACCCTCGCCGACCCTTCCGTGAAAGCGACAGTGTCCCGCCGATCTTCGGCGGGACACTGTCGCTTTCGCGGACCGATCCACCGCGACGTGGCCCCGAGAAGCTCGCGGTGCAGCGCTCAGGCGCCGCGGGCGAGCCCGGCGGAGGCGTCGACCAGGCGCGCGGTCGCCGGGTGCTCCGGCGCGCCGAGCACCTGCTCCGCGGGACCCTGCTCGACGACCCGCCCCTGGTCCACGACGATCACCTCGTCGGCCATCCGGCGGACGGCACGCAGGTCGTGCGACACGAACACCATCGCCACGCCGGTCTCGTCGCGCAGCCGTTCGAGCAGCGTGAGCACCGCGCCCTGCACGGTCGCGTCGAGTGCCGTCACGGGCTCGTCGAGCACGACCACCTCGGGCGAGCTCGCCAGCGCCCGGGCGATCGCCAGCCGCTGCCGTTGCCCGCCGGACAGGGTGCGCGGGGCGCGGGTCCGCAGCACGGGGTCGAGTCCCACCCGACGGAGTGCGGTGTCGACCGCGTCGGCCAGCCCGCCCCGCGCCCGGCGTTCCCGACCGTCGGTCAGGGCGTCGGCGAGCACGCGTTCGACCGTCCACCGCTCGTCGAAGGTCGCAGCGGGGTCCTGCACGACGGCGGCCACCCGGTGCCGTCTGCTCCGTCGGTCCCGTTCGGACAGCGGGACCCACGGCCGACCGTCGAGCGTGACGGTGCCGGCGTCGGGCGTCTCGAGCCCGAGCAGCATCCGCGCCACCGTCGTCTTGCCCGACCCGGAGGCGCCGATCACGCCCGTCACCCGTCCGGGTCGGACCGCGATCGAGACCTCCTGCACGGCGGGTACCCCGTCGTACGACCGCGAGAGCCCGGCCCCGTGCAGCACCGGCGACGGCCCCAGCACCCGCGAGCGCTCCGGCGCCGACAAGCGCTGCGGCGCCGGCTCTGCCTCCGGCGCCGCA
>NZ_RBLU01000150.1 GCF_003989515.1 Curtobacterium sp. HSID17257 | reverse complement strand
GCCGACGAGCCACGCCGTGCTGACGAGCGCGCCGCTCGCGGCTGCGAGCAGCGTCACGACCAGCCAGATCGCCGGCAGGGGCCAGCGGTGCGCCGTCGCGCCGGTGACCAGGGCGAGCGCGACACCGGCGACGAGCAGCGGAAGCCAGGCGATCCCGCCGGTCCGGGCGCCCGAGTGCGCCGCCGCGGCGACGAGCAGCAGGGACGCCAGCGAGAGGAGCCGGGCCAGCGCGGGCGTCGCACGGACACGGTCGCGGACGCCACGGAGCACGGCCCGATCGTACCGGGCCGTGCTCCGTGGGGGTCGTGCGGGGGAGGCGCTCAGAGGGGCTTCGTGCCGAGGTCGCCGCCGAGGTCTGGACGCTCGGTGTCGTCGTCGTGCTCCCACAGGTCGGGCGAGCCCTCGCGGGGGGCGCCACCGGTGGGGCCGTCGTCCGAGCCGTCGCCCGGCTGGGGCTCGACGGTCTCACCGGCGACGGCGTCGTTCGTGACGGTCTCGAGGGACTCCTCGGACTCGTCGACCTGGTACGGGCCCACGTGCTCGCGGTCCACGTCGTCGTTACGGCGCTCCTGGGCGTCGAAGTCGTCGACGGGGCTGATGCCGGGGTCGCTCATGGTGCAGTCCTTCCGTGGAGGGTCGGGCTCCGGAGCGGGTCACCGGGGCCGTCGGGCCTTCCTGTGTACGCCGTCCGCCTGACCGGTCGACCGGTCGGTGTCGTCCGGTCTGCGGTCGTCCGGTCTGCGCACACCGCGCCCGGTTTCGCGTCCCGTTCACCTGCAGGTCACCTGCGGGCCACGATCGCGGGTCACACTCGCCGTGCTCGGGGGAGTGGAGCGCGGTCGCCGACGGGTGGTCGAGCGACCGCGCCTTCCCCGCCCCGAGTCGCGACGCCGTCGCGTCAGACGCGCTCGAGCAGGTTCCGCTCCTCGACGTCGGCGAGTCCGAGGGTCTTGTACCCGGCGGACTCGAAGAACACCGTCAACCGGTCGTCCTCCATGCTCATCACCGTTCCCCGACCCCACTGCGCGTGCTCGACGGGCGACTCCGGCGGCCAGGCGTCGTCGTTCGCGCCGTCGGCACCGTGCGCATCGTCGTCGTACGCCGTCCCCACCGTGCACGTGTCGCAGTTGCCGCAGGGCTCGGCGAGCTCGTCGCCGAAGTAGCCGAGCAGGAACTGCCGGCGGCAGCCCGAGGTCTCGGCGAACCGGCGCATCATCGCGATCCGGGACTCCTCGATCTCCTCGCGCTCCTTCGCCTGCGCCTTGGCGAGGTCGGCGGCGGCCTGCGCGTCGGTCGGTCCGCCGGCGCGACGCCGGAGGCCGTCCTCGCCGTCGTCCAGCGCACCGGCGTCGACCAGGGCGTTGGCGGCGCGGCCCGCCGTGCGTGCGGCGAGCCCGGAGCGCTCGGCGAGCTCGGAACGGGCCACCGAGCCCTCGGCCGGGACGGCGTCGAACACGGCGCGCAGGGTCGCCGGTCGCGGCGAACCGGACGCGAAGAAGCGACGGAGCCCGAGGTCCTCCGCGCGGTAGTGCATGGTGGCGAGCCCGACGTCGCCGTCCCGTCCGGCGCGTCCGACCTCCTGGTAGTAGGCGTCGACCGACTCGGGGACGTCGGCGTGCACGACGAAGCGGACGTCCGGCTTGTCGATGCCCATGCCGAACGCGCTGGTGGCGACGACGACGTCGAGCTCGCCGTCGAGGAACTCGTGGTGGACCCGTTCGCGGTCCCGGACGCGGAGCCCCGCGTGGTACGCCTTCGCCCGACGGCCGCTCTCGACGAGCTCGTCCGCGTACACCAGGGTCTCGGCACGGGTGGCGACGTAGACGATGCCGACCCCCTCGAGCCCGACGACCTGCTCCACGACGGCCTCGCGCTTCGACTCGTCGTCGGCGTGCCGGACGACCTCGAAGCGCAGGTTCGGCCGGTCGAACCCGGTGGCGACGACGAACGGGTCCCGCATGCCGAGCCGCTCGACGATCTCCGTGCGGACCGGCGTCGACCCGGTCGCGGTCATCGCGAGCACCGGCGGCCGCCCGAGGCGCTCGATGACCTCGCCGAGGACCAGGTAGTCCGGCCGGAAGTCGTGGCCCCAGCTCGACACGCAGTGTGCCTCGTCGACGGTGACCAGTGCGACGCCGACCTCACGGAGGCGGTCGACGACCTCGTCCTTCGCCAGCTGCTCCGGCGCCAGGAACACGTAGCGTGCCTCGCCCGAGGCGACGGCGTCCCAGGCCTCCTCGAGCTGGCGGGCGCCGCGGGTGGCGTTGATCGTGACGGCCCGGGGCGCGTCCGGGTGGTCCTCGATGCCGACGACCTGGTCCTCCTGCAGGGCGACGAGCGGGGAGACGACCACCACCGGGCCCTCCAGGGCGAGCGCGGCGACCTGGTAGATCGCGGACTTCCCACTGCCGGTGGGCATGAGCGCCAGGGCGTCGCGACCGCCGAGGACGGCGTCGACGACCTGTTCCTGCTCGGGGTGGAGGTCCCAGCCGAAGACGTCGGCGGCGCGGGTACGGAGTTCCTTCTGCACCCGTCGACCGTGCCCCGAGCCGCCTGGCCGACCATCCGGCGACTGCGTCCCCCGGCCACCGGGAGTGCGAGGGACGCGACGGGGGCGGGGCGTGCCTCCCGGCTGACGCGTCGACGTCCTCGTGACCGACGCCCGGACGGACGTGCTCGCCGTCCATGTGGCGGCGCTAGGGTGGTCGCGGCCGTTGTCTCGACATCGAGCGACCCTCGACGTTGAGTGCGCGACCCGATGACCGATGCCGATCGCACGAACCGTGCGGGAAGAAGAACAGCGTGGATCTTTTCGAGTACCAGGCCAGGGACCTCTTCGAGTCCTACGGCGTCCCTGTGCTGCAGGGCATCACCGCCGACACCCCTGAGGAGGCGAAGGCAGCGGCCGAGCAGATCGGCGGCGTGGTCGTCGTCAAGGCCCAGGTGAAGGTCGGCGGCCGCGGCAAGGCCGGCGGCGTCAAGGTCGCGAAGACCCCGGACGAGGCGTACGAGCACGCGCAGGCGATCCTCGGTCTCGACATCAAGGGCCACACCGTCCAGCGCGTGATGGTCGCGCAGGGTGCCGACATCGCCGAGGAGTTCTACTTCTCCGTGCTGCTCGACCGCGCGAACCGCTCCTACCTGTCGCTCGTCAGCGTCGAGGGCGGCATGGAGATCGAGCAGCTCGCGGTCGAGAAGCCCGAGGCGCTCGCCCGCGTCGAGGTGAACCCCCTGACCGGGATCAACAAGGAAGCCGCGCTCGACATCGCCCGGCAGGCGAGCTTCCCAGCAGAACTGCATGACCAGGTCGCCGACGTCTTCGTGAAGCTCTACGACGTGTTCGCGGGCGAGGACGCCACCCTGGTCGAGGTGAACCCGCTCGTCCGCACCGGCGACGGCCAGATCCTGGCCCTCGACGGCAAGGTCTCGCTCGACGAGAACGCCGACTTCCGCCACGACGCGCACAAGCAGCTCGAGGACACCGCCAGCGAGGACCCGCTCGAGGCCAAGGCGAAGGCCCACGGCCTCAACTACGTCAAGCTCGACGGCCAGGTCGGCGTCATCGGCAACGGCGCCGGGCTCGTCATGTCGACGCTCGACGTCGTCGCCTACGCCGGTGAACGTCACGGCGGCGTGAAGCCCGCGAACTTCCTCGACATCGGCGGCGGCGCCTCGGCCGAGGTCATGGCGAACGGCCTCGACGTCATCCTCGGCGACCCGCAGGTGAAGAGCGTCTTCGTGAACGTCTTCGGCGGCATCACCGCCTGCGACGCCGTCGCGAACGGCATCGTCGCCGCGCTCGGCATCCTCGGCGACGCGGCGACCAAGCCGCTCGTCGTGCGCCTCGACGGCAACAACGTGGACGAGGGTCGCCGGATCCTGGCGGAGGCGGCGCACCCGCTCGTCACCGTCGCCGAGACCATGGACGATGCGGCCGAGCAGGCCGCCGAGCTCGCCGCGGCCGCGGCGTAAGGAGCACCAGAGCAATGTCGATCTTCCTCAACAAGGACTCGAAGGTCATCGTCCAGGGCATCACCGGCGGCGAGGGCACCAAGCACACCGCGCTCATGCTCAAGGCCGGCACGCAGGTCGTCGGCGGCGTGAACGCCCGCAAGGCCGGCACCACCGTGACGCACGGCGACGTCGAGCTGCCCGTGTTCGGCTCGGTGCGCGAGGCCATCGACACCACCGGCGCCGACGTCTCGATCGTCTTCGTCCCGCCGGCGTTCGCGAAGGACGCGGTCATGGAGGCCATCGACGCCGAGATCCCGCTCGTCGTCGTCATCACCGAGGGCATCCCCGTGCAGGACTCCGCGGCGTTCTGGGCGCACGCGAAGGCCCTCGGCGGGAAGACCCGCATCATCGGCCCGAACTGCCCCGGCATCATCACCCCCGGGGAGTCGCTCGTCGGCATCACCCCGGCGACGATCACCGGCAAGGGCCCGATCGGTCTCGTGTCGAAGTCCGGCACCCTGACCTACCAGATGATGTACGAGCTGCGTGACCTGGGCTTCTCGACCGCCATCGGCATCGGCGGCGACCCGGTCATCGGCACGACGCACATCGACGCGCTCGCCGCGTTCGAGGCCGACCCCGAGACCGAGGCCATCGTGATGATCGGTGAGATCGGTGGCGACGCCGAGGAGCGTGCGGCCGACTACATCAAGGCGCACGTCACGAAGCCGGTCGTCGGCTACGTGGCGGGCTTCACCGCGCCGGAGGGCAAGACGATGGGCCACGCCGGCGCCATCGTGTCCGGTTCGGCCGGCACCGCCGAGGCGAAGAAGCAGGCGCTCGAGGCCGCGGGCGTGAAGGTCGGCAAGACGCCGTCCGAGACGGCCGCGCTGCTGCGCGAGGTGGTCGCCGCCGCGACGGCGTAGCGGTCCGCTCCACCCGACGGACGGGAGGCACGGTGCCGGTCGGCACCGTGCCTCCCGTCCTGCTGTGGACGGTCGGTCAGTCTCCACAGGTGCCGCGCGGCTCGCTCGGCGACCGTGGGACGGCACGTACCCTGACCACGATGAACCGCCTGGGAACCGCACTGCTGGCCGCCGTCGAGGCGATCGTGACGGTCGGCGTGGGCGTCGGGATCGCCCTCGTGCCGCTGACCCTGCTCTGGGGCTTCGAGTACGGGCTGCAGATCGACTGGGACGTCTTCTGGAAGGCCGCGGGCAGCGTCTGGCTCGTCGGCCACGGCGTCGACGTGACCTTCCGGCTCGGCAGCGACGTCGCCGGGGCCTCCGGGGTCGACGGGGCGGCGGACCCCATCCACGTGACGCTCGCAGCCCTCGGCTTCGCGGTCGTGACCGCCTGGCTCGGCGGGCGCGCCGGCCGCCGGTTCGCGGAGACCGAGCACCGGACGACCGGGCTGCTGGTCGGCACCGCCGCTGTCGCGTTGTTCGGCCTCGCGGTCGCGCTCTCGTCGACCTCGGCGGCCTCGGACCCCGTGGTGTGGCAGGCCGTCGTGCTGCCCGCGCTCTGGTTCGCGGTCCCCGCCCTGGTGACGAGCGAGGTGTGCCGGGTCCGTCGTGGACTGCCGGCCGACCCGCTCACACGACGGGTGCTCGACCAGGTCGACCGGATCCCCGCGCTGTGGCGGACCGTCGCCGGCTTCGCGCTCCGGTCCGGCACCGCGGTGACCGCCGTGGTGGTCGCCGCCGCGGGCATCGTCGTCGCGTTCCTGCTCGTCACCTCGTTCGCCGAGGTCATCGCGCTGTACGAGCGCTCCCACGCCGGCGTGGTCGGGGGCATCGCGCTCACCGTGGGGCAGCTCGCGCTCCTGCCCGACTTCGTGGGCTGGGCGGTCGCGTGGCTGGTCGGTCCGGGCTTCGCCATCGGCACCGGGTCGAGCGTCTCGCCGATCGGTACGTCGCTCGGGCCGATCCCCGGTGTCCCGGTGTTCGGCGCGCTGCCGGCGTCCGGGCACACCTTCGGACTGCTCGGGGTGCTCGTGCCCGTCGTCGCCGGGTTCGTGGTCGGCGGCCTCATGCGCCCCGCGCTCGTCCGTGCCCTGGGCAACGAGGACACCCCGCTCCGCCGCGCGCTCGCGGGCGTCGCCACCGGTGTCGTGGCGGGGGTGCTGACCGGGGTCGCCACGGGCCTGACCTCGGGCTCGCTCGGCCCCGGTCGGCTCGCCGAGGCCGGGCCGAACGGACTGCTCGTCGGACTCTTCGCGGCGCTCGAGGTCGGGCTGCCCGCCGCGGTCGCACTGGCCGTCGGGAGCGACCTGGTGCGCATGCCCGAGCGGTCGTGGGGTCGTGAGCGCTGGGTCGAGGCCGAGGACGCCGCTGCCGAGGGCGCCGCTGCCGAGGACGCCGCTGCCGACGACGCTG
>NZ_RBLU01000149.1 GCF_003989515.1 Curtobacterium sp. HSID17257 | reverse complement strand
ACCGTCGTCCGCGCACTGCTCGGCGCCGACGACGGCCCCGACGGCTTCATCGTCACGACCCTCCGGCTCCCCCGCGTCCTCACCGGCGCGTTGGTCGGCCTGGTGCTCGGGACCGCCGGCGCGCTGACGCAGACCGTCACCAGGAACCCCCTCGGCACGCCGGACATCATCGGCGTGACCTCCGGCGCGAGCGTCGGCGCGGTCGCCGCGATCGTGCTCGGCGGTGGCACCTACTCCGTGTCCTCGGTCGTCCTGAGCGGCGGGATCCCGGTCGCGGCGACCATCGGGGCACTCGTCGCCGCGGCTGCCGTGTACGGCCTCGGGTGGCGGGGCGGGGTGCAGAGCTACCGCCTCGTGCTCGTCGGCATCGGGGTGAGCGCCACGCTCGACGCCGTGACGAGCTACCTGCTCGTCCGCGCCAAGATCACCGTCGCCACCGCGGCGTCGCAGTGGCTCGTCGGCAGCCTGTCGAGCACCTCGTGGACGACCGTGTGGCCGCTCCTGCTCGTCGCCGCGGTCTGCGTCCCGATCGCCCTCGCCACCAGCGCCGCGCTCGGCATCGGGCAGCTCGGCGACGAGGTCGCGACCGGCGTCGGGCTCGGCGTGCAGCGGCACCGGCTGCTCGTCCTGGCGCTCTCGGTCGTCCTCACCGCCGCTGCCGTCGCCGCCGCCGGACCGATCGGCTTCGTCGCGTTCGTCGTCCCCCAGGTCGCCCTGCGCCTGGCCGGCACGAACCGCCCACCGCTGCTGCTCGCCGGAGCACTGGGGTCGGTGCTCGTCCTCGGCGCCGACCTGCTCGCCCGTTCCGCCTTCCCCTGGCAGGTGCCCGTCGGCATCGTGACCACCGTCGTCGGCGCCCCGTACCTGATCTGGCTCCTCGTCCGCC
The DNA here is from genome assembly GCF_003989515.1 of Curtobacterium sp. HSID17257. Lineage (GTDB taxonomy): Bacteria > Actinomycetota > Actinomycetes > Actinomycetales > Microbacteriaceae > Curtobacterium. Next base: position 5,452 of record NZ_RBLU01000149.1, on the reverse strand, counting down.
ACCGCAAGGAGATGTCCCGATGACCGCCACGACCGCGAGCACGAGCACGGCCCGCAACCACCGGGCCGGTGGCCTCGACGCGACCGGCACCGTGCCTCCCGTCCTGGAGGCCCGTGGCCTGTCGGTCGGCTACGACCGCGACCCGGTCCTCCGCGACCTGGACCTGCGGATCGAGCGTGGCACGGTGACGACCTTCCTCGGGGCGAACGGCTGCGGCAAGTCGACCCTCCTCAAGGCGTTCGGCCGCGTGCTGAAGCCGCAGTCCGGCGAGGTGCTGCTGGACGGCGCCCCGATCCGCAAGGAGCCGAACCGGGCCGTGGCCCGGCGGCTCGCGATCCTGCCGCAGACGCCGGTGGCTCCCGCGGGCACGAGTGTGCTCGACCTGGTGATGCGCGGTCGGAACCCGCACCAGAGCTGGGCGAAGCCGTGGACGGCGGACGACGCCGACGTCGCCGAGCAGGCCATCGCGGCGACCGGACTGACCGAGGTCGCGCACCGCGACGTCGCGAGCCTGTCGGGTGGCCAGCGGCAGCGGGCCTGGATCGCGCTCGTGGTGGCGCAGCAGGCGGAGACCCTGCTGCTCGACGAGCCGACGACGTACCTGGACCTGGCGCACCAGCTCGACGTGCTCCGCCTCGTGCGGCGGCTGAACCGCGAGCAGGGGTCGACCGTCGTGATGGTGCTGCACGACCTGACGCTCGCCGCGCGGTACTCGGACCGACTCGTCGTCCTGCACGACGGCGGGGTCGTCGCGGACGGGACCCCCGACGAGGTCCTGACCCCCGCGGTGCTCGAGACCGCCTTCGGGCTGCACGCCCGGGTGGTGCCGGACCCGGTGACGGGTGCGCCGATGATCGTGCCCGAGGCCGACGAACCCAGCACGTCCGCCTGAGTCCGGCGCGGTGGCGTGCCGCCGCCCCGGCGGCCTGGTCGTCACAGGCTGGCGGTCCTCACAGAGTTAGGTTAGGCTCTCCTAACGTGAAGATCCCCCGCCGCGGCTCCCTGCGCGCCGCCCTCGTGACCTCCGTGGCCGTCCCGGCCCTCCTGCTCGCCGGTTGCTCCGGAGCGAACGGCTCCGACGACTCCGCCCGATCCGGGGACACCGCCGGCAACGCCTCGACCGCCTCCGGTCCCTGGTCGTACAAGGACGCCACCGGTGCGACCGTGAAGACCGACAGCACGCCGAAGCGCGTCGTCGTCCTCAACGACATCGCCATCTCGTTCATCGAGTACGGTCTGCGTCCGGTCGGCACCTTCGGCCAGCTGACCATGGCGAAGGACGCCCGTTTCGACGATCTCGACACGGACGGCATCACACAGCTCGGCCAGGCGTACGGCGACATCGACCTCGAGCAGCTCGCAGCGCTCAAGCCGGACCTCGTCGTCACGTCGGTGTACCCGACCGACGAGAAGGGCACCCTCGACGAGACCCAGCCCGGCTACGGCTTCAAGGACAAGGAGCAGGAGCAGCAGGTCGAGGCCATCGCACCCGTCGTCCAGGTGAAGTGGGGCGGCAAGGGCGAGGACGTCATCGAGAAGATCGCCGGCCTGGCCGAGTCGCTCGGTGCGCCCGAGTCGAAGGTCGAGGCCGCCGAGGACCGCTTCGACGAGGCCGAGGACACCCTCGAGCAGGCCGCGAAGTCGAGCGACGTGTCCGTCGTCTCGATGTACGCGGACGGCGACGGCGCGTACGTGACGCGTCCGTCCGACGAGCCGACCCTGCAGATGTACTCGTCGTTCGGCGTCGACTTCGTGGAGCCGAAGCCGAAGGGCTTCTACTGGGGCATCTACTCGTGGGAGAACGCCGGGCAGATCACCGGTGACGTGATCCTGCTCTCGCAGCAGGGCTACCAGGTCGCGGACCTCGAGAAGCAGCCGACCTTCGCCGACAACCCGGCGCTCGAGGCGGGCCAGGTCCACAGCTGGACCTTCCCCGCGCTCGACTACGCGTCGCAGGCCGACTACATGACGAAGCTCGCGGGCTGGCTCACGGACAGCAAGAAGGTGTCGTAGCCGCGATCGTCGCGGACTGGAGGCACGGTGCCGGCTGGCACCGTGCCTCCCGTCCGTCCCGGGCGGCGTCAGCCGACGGGCAGCGCCGCGTTGACCGCCGTCTGCGCCTGCCGCCAGACGGCAGCGCGCGACCCCGCGTAGGTGCCGCCCTGACCGCTCCCGACGTACCGCAGGTTCGTCTTCCCACCGTCGGTGTTGCCCTGCCAGTACGCCGTCACCGCGCGCGAGGTCCCGCCGACGAGCCAGATCTGGTCCGCCGCGTCGGTCGTGCCCGTCTTGCCGAACAGCGTCGCTCCGTCGAGCGTCTGGCCCCCGGTCGCCGTGCCGCCGCGGAAGGCCCCCTGCATCACCGCGAACGCCTCGGCGGCGACCGACGCCGACACCGCCCGCGTGCAGGACCGCGGCTGCCCGCCGAGTGCCGTGCCGTCGGGGCCCGTGACCTGGTCGACGACGACCGGGGCGCAGGTCACGCCGCCGTTCGCGATGCCGGCGTAGGCGGCCGCCATCGTGAGCGGGGCGATGCTCGTCGTCCCGAGGATCGCCGCCGGGTTCGCTGGCAGCTCCCCACCCGTCGCCGGGTGGACACCGAATCGCGCGGCGGTGTCCCGGATGTCGCAGAGGTCGAGCTGCGACGCCATGTCCGCGTACGCCGCGTTCACCGACTGCGCCGTCGCCGCGCGGACGGAGTACGGCCCGGTCTGCCCCGGCGCGTCGTTCTTCGGGTCGTACGGGGTGCCCAGCGTCACCCGCTGCCCGCACTGCGTCCACGTGCTCCGGGCCTTCCGCGTGCCGTCCACCACGGTGTCCGGGCTCCGGCCGGACTCCAACCACTGCAGCAGCGTGAACATCTTGTAGGTCGAGCCCACCTGGAAGCCCTTCGATCCGCCGTTCGACTCGTCGGTGGCGTAGTTGAGCGAGGTCGCCGTCGCCGGGGCGTCCGCGGAGCGGTCGAAGTCCTTGTTCTGAGCCATCGTCAGCACCCGCCCGGTCCCCGCCTCGACGGTGTCGAGCGTGGCACCGAGGGCGAGACGGCTCTCGGTCGCGGGGTCGTGCAGGGAGAGCAGGTCCTTCTGCCGGGTGTTCAGGTCGAGGTCGAGGGTGGTCTGCACCCGGTACCCGCCCGTGCGCCAGGCGGCGGCGCGCGCGTCGGCGTCGGCGCCGAGCTGCGGGAGGTCCTGCGCCACCTGCTCGGCGTACGCGCAGAAGAACTCCGCGCCGCGGACCGCCGACTCGCACCCCTGCTGGGGTGCGGTGAGGCGGACGTAGTCGGCCGGACGTGACGCGAGCGCCGCGGCGAGGTCCGCGTCACTCAGGTGCCCCTGGTCGTGCATCGAGCGGAGGACGACGTCCCGCCGGGCCTGGTTGTCGGCGTGGTGCTCGGGTGTCGACAGGTCGCGGCGCTCGGGCCACTGCACGATGGCGATCAAGGACGCGGCCTCGGCCGGGGTCAGGTCCGTGGCGTCCTTGCCGTAGTACCGCTGCGAGGCCGCCTGCACGCCGTAGGTCTGGTCGCCGAAGTAGGCGATGTTCAGGTAGGCGGCGAGGATCTCGTCCTTCGAGTACTCCTTGGCGAGCCCGATCGCCAGCTTGACCTCGGCGAGCTTGCGCTGCGCACTCTTCTCCGTCGCCTCGCGGTGTCCGGCCTCGCGCTCCTCGGCGGTCGGCAGTTCGCTCGCCTGCTGGATCTTGATGTTCCGCACGAGCTGCATCGTGATCGTCGAGCCCCCGGAGCCGCCCTGCCCGCCGGAGGCGATGACGCTCGCGACCGACCGCACCAGGCTCGTCGGGTCGACGCCGCCGGTCTCGCGGAAGCGCTTGTCCTCGCCGTCGATCGCGGCGTGCTCGAGGGTGTCGCTGATCTGGTCGAGCGAGAGTTCCTGCCGGTTCTGGTCCCACACGTCGACCAGGTGCACGGGCTGCCCGCCCTGGTACGCCCAGATCTCGTTCCGCTCGGGCAGGTCACCGATCTCGATGTACTCCGGCATCGAGTCGAACAGGTCGATCGCCGAGGTCGTCCCCACCCCGGCCACCGCGAGCACCGGCGTCACGCCGACCCCGACCAGCAGCCCCGCCAGCACGCTGCCGCCGACGAAGCCCAGGGCCGCCACGGTCGCACGTCGCATCGTCATGTCTCCCCCTCGTGGTCCCGCCCCCGTCGTCCGGTGGCGTCGGGTGACCCTCCCAACGCTGGTCGGGCGTCCGCCCGGGGTTCCCCGGGGAGGACCGGCACGACCGCTGGGAAAGGACCGAGTCGGTACGGATCGTTACCGGAGGGACCCCCGCCGTCACCGTCCCGTGACCCGACCGTGACCGAACCGTCACCCCGGGGTCGTCGGTACGCTCGGGTGATGGGGACCGGGCAGTGGCACGAGGACGTGCTGGGAGCCCCGTTCGAGCGCCTCGAGCTCCCGCTCGGCGAGGACCGCGAAGGACCGGTCGTCGCGACGCTCGTCCGACGACGGCGATCGCCGAACGACCTGTTGCTGCACGCCCGTGGGCCGCTGCACGGCGTGGACGTGCTGTACGTGCACGGCTGGTCCGACTACTTCTTCCAGGTGGAACTCGCGGAGCACCTCGAGCGGCTCGGTGCGCGCTTCCACGCCCTCGACCTGCGGAAGTACGGCCGGAGCCTCCGGCCGCACCAGACACCCGGGTTCGTCGATGACCTGGCCGTCTACGACGAGGACATCGGTGCCGCCCTCGACGCGATCGCCGCCGAGCACCACGGCGGTCCCCGTCGACGGCTCGTCCCGATGGGGCACTCCACCGGTGGGCTCACCCTGTCGCTCTGGGCCGCGCGGCACCCGGAGCTCGTCGACGGCCTGGTGCTGAACAGCCCGTGGCTCGAGTTCCAGGCGAGTGCGCTCGGTCGGGCGATCGTCGCACCGGTGATCAAGCTCGGCGCCAAGCGGAACCCCCTCGCGCCGATGCCGGCGGTCGACCCGGGCTTCTACACCCGCACGGTGTCCGCGACGGGCGACGGTTCGTGGACGTACGACCAGCGCTGGCGCCCCGAACGGGGCTTCCCGCTGCACCCCGGGTGGCTCGCCGCGGTGTTCACCGGGCAGGAGCGGGTCGAGCAGGGGCTCGGTCTCAGGGTCCCGACCCTCGTGATGCTCAGCGACAAGAGCATGCTGCAGCCGCGGTGGGACGACGGGATGGCACACGCGGACGTCGCGCTCAACGTGGACGTGGTCGCGCACCGGGCGCTCTCGCTCGGTGACGAGGTGACCGTCCGGCGTCTGCACGGCGCCCTGCACGACGTGGTGCTCTCGGCGCCCGACGTCCGCGACCAGGTCTGGGACGTGCTCGGTCGCTGGGCCACCACGCTCCCGCGCTGACAGCCCTCACCGCCGACCGCGGGTCGGCAGCTCAGCCCGACGCGGCACCGATCGGCCGCACCGCCACCCGCGCCGCCGCGGCCACCAGCGCGTCGGAG
>NZ_RBLU01000148.1 GCF_003989515.1 Curtobacterium sp. HSID17257 | reverse complement strand
CTCCACCAGCACCTGCGGGACGGCGGCTCCACGATCGGGCTGGCCACCGTGTACCGGGCACTCGCCGACCTGGCGACGGAGGGTGACGCGGACTCCCTGCAGCAGGACGGCGAGTCGCTGTACCGGGACGGGGTCCCGCCGAAGCCCTGGATGGTCGCGACCGCTCGCTCGGCGCCGGCCTCGTGGGCCGCGCGGCTCGCGACGTCCGGCACCGCGCTCAGCAGCTCGGCGACGACCCGCTCGCGCCCGGCGTCCTCCAGTTCGCCCAGCACGCCGATGCCGTGCCGCGCCGCCTCCAGCTCCACGGTCAACCGGACGATCGCCGGGTGGACGCTGTCGTCCGGACGGTACGGACGGTTCTCCTGATCCTGCACGGTGCCCCCTCGGGACACTGCGTCGGGTACGCCGTGTCCGGTGCGGACTCTAGCAACGCGGCGCCCGAGGGGCCGATACCCCACTCTGCGGGACGGAGCGTCCTACCCTCGTCCGAGTGACGCGCCGGCGGCACCGTGCGCTCGGTCGACGGACCGGGGTCACTGTGACGAGATTCAGCGACTTCCCACCCGGAACCGCCCACTGGTGACCGTTCCCTGCCACGATGGGGGCCGAGGAGGTCGATCATGCGCCTGTTGGTGGTCGAGGACGACGACGAGATGCGCGCGCTCATGGAGCGTGGGCTCGCGGCAGAGGGGTACCGCGTCACGGCGGTCGAGAACGGTGTCGAGGCGCTCATCGCCCTCGGCGAGCAGGCCTTCGACCTCGCGGTCGTCGACGTCATGATGCCGGGCATGTCCGGCTTCGAGCTCGCCCGCCGGATCCGCGAGCGCGAGGACCCAGTGCGCATCCTGCTCGTCACCGCGCGTGACGCCGTCGACGACCGGGTCTTCGGGCTCGACGCCGGCGCGGACGACTACCTGACGAAGCCCTTCGCCTTCGCCGAGCTGACCGCCCGGCTCCGTGCGCTCGGTCGCCGCGAGTCGGCCGCCGGGCAGCGGGTCATCGAGGTCGGCGACGTCGCCATCGACTCCGAGGCCCGACGGGTCTCGATCAAGGGCCAGCGCGTCGCCGTCAGCCCGACCGAGTTCGCCCTGCTCCGGCTGCTCGCGCGGTCGGTCGGCACGGTCGTCGACCGCCCGAAGATCCTCGAGGAGGTCTGGGACGGCTCGCAGCACGTCGACCCGAACGTCGTCGAGCAGTACATCTCGTACCTCCGCAAGAAGCTGACCTCGCACGAGGCGACGGTCGCCATCGCGACGGTCCGGGGCCGCGGCTACCGGCTCGACCTGCTCGGGGCGTGACCGGGTCGGCACCCACCACCGGGACGGTGCGCGGCGGACGCGGGCTGCCCCGGCCGCTCCGGGTGCTCTCGCTCCGCGCGCGCATCACCATCGGCTCGACGGCCATCGCCGCGGTCGTGATCCTGCTGCTCGTGCTCGTCATGCGCTTCCAGGTCGTCAGCGTGGTCGCGAGTGCCACGCGGACCCTGCTCGACGCCGACGTCGACCCGTACGTGGCGACGCTCGAGGTCGACAGCGACCCCGACCTGTCCGCGCCGGGCAACGCCCAGCTCGTCGCCGTCGTGGCGCCTTCCGGCCAGATCCGGCTGTCCACCATGCCACCCAGGGTCGAACGGGCACTCGGCAGCCTGACGTCGACCGAGTCGGGCACGTCGCTCATCACCGTCTCCGGGTCGGAGTACCGGGTCGTGATCGAGCACCCGGTCAACGCCGCCGGGCGCTGGACCGTCGTCGCCGCTCGGAACTCGCAGGCCGAGGCGATCGTGGTCGACGACCTCACCACGACCCTGTCGCTCACCGGTCTCGCGATCCTCATCGCCTTCGGCATCGCGTCCTGGGCCCTCGCGACCGCCGCGCTCCGCCCCGTGAACCGGATGCGCCGCGAAGCCGAACGACTCTCCGTCGCCCCCGAGCGCGCCGAGCTGCCGGTCGGCCCGGCACAGGACGAACTGGCCTCGCTCGCCACCACGCTGAACGCGTTCCTCGCCCGCACCCGCCAGGTGACGGAGCGCGAGCGCCAGATGGTCTCGGACGCCAGCCACGAGCTGCGGACCCCCCTCGCGATCCTGACCACCCAGCTCGACCTGGCCTCGCTCGACGGCGACGACGCGGCAGCGCTCGCGGCGCACATCGACCGCGCCAAGCGGAGCGTCGCCCGGCTCTCGCGGCTCGCGAACGACCTGCTCACGCTGTCACGCATCGAGGACGCCGAGGAACGCGAACAGGACGGTGCGCAGCCGACCACCACCTGGAGCGACCTGGGCGACGAGGTCATGGCCGCCGTCGACCGGGTGCGCCTCATCGCGTCGACGAAGGACATCACGGTCGACTTCGACCTCGAGCGCACCCCGGACCCCGTCGGAGCCGCGGAACCGCGCTTCCGCCTCGACACCGGCGGCATGGCGCAGCTCGTCACGAACACGGCGAGCAACGCGGTCGCGGCGCTCCCCCGCGGCGGCGGCGTCTTCGTGTCGTGGCGGGTCGAGGGCGACGAGGGCGTCCTGCAGGTCACGGACGACGGACCCGGCGTCCCCGAGTCGTTCATCCCCGTCGCGTTCGACCGGTTCACCCGACCGGACGAGGCCCGGACGTCGCGCCGCGACCCGGACCCGGCGACGGGTGGGGTGCCGGTGCCGGGCGGCTCGGGCCTCGGGCTCGCGATCGTGCGCGCTATCGCGGAACGGTCGGGAGGCACGGCTGCCCTCCGCAACGTCCGCTCCGGTGGCCTCGAGGTCACCGTGCGCATCCCCGTGGTGCGCGAGCAGACCGGGTCCTGACCGGTCACTGGAAGTCCCGCGACCGGGTCCGCACCGCCAGCGGCAGGTGCTCGATCCGGTCCGCCACCAGGTTCACCACGCCGTCCGGCGACCGCTCCAGGATCCCCCGCACCACCACGGCCGGCGACTCCCGTGCCACCCGGCGGTACCGTCCCCACACGCCGACGCTGCAGATGACGTTCACCAGCCCGGTCTCGTCCTCGACGTTCAGGAACGTGATGCCCGACGCCGTCGCCGGACGCTGCCGGTGCGTCACGATGCCGCCCACCTCGACCCGCCGTCCGGTCTCCGCCGTCGCGGTGTCCTGCACGCTGAGCACCCCGCGGGCACGCAGTCGTGGTCGGACGTGGTGCACGGGGTGGTCGTCGGTCGACATGCCCGTCGACCACATGTCCGCGATCAGGACGTCCCCGCTCGTCATCTGCCCGAACAGCGGCGGCTGCACGGTGACCTGCGTGTCGGGCAGCTGGTCGGGGCGCTCCGCAGCCGCCTGCGCCGCCGACCACATGCCGCTGCGTCGGTCGATGCCGAGCCCGGCGAAGGCGTCCGCCGCGGCCAGCGCCTCGAGCTGCGCCGTCGTCAGCCGGACCCGGCGGGCGAGGTCGGACATGTCGGTGAAGGGTCCGTGCGCCTTGCGCTCCGTGACGATCGCCTCGGCGCTCCGCCGACCGAGCGAGGCGACCTCGACGAGTCCCAGGCGGACGGCGAAGGCGCCGTCGCGACGGTGCTCCGCGGTGTCGTCGGGCAGCGAGCCGTCGAACGGCAGCACGGGTGGCTGTTCCTCGGCCAGGCACGCGTCGGCCCCCGAGGGACCGCCCTCGCCGTCGGGCAGGGGCTCCAGCGACGCGTCGACCGCCGAGCACAGGACGTCCGGTCGCAGCACCCGCACCCCGTGCCGCCGGGCGTCGGCGACGAGGGTCTGCGGCGAGTAGAACCCCATCGGCTGCGCCCGGAGCAGCGCCGCCAGGAACGCTCCCGGGTAGTGCAGCCGCATCCAGGCGCTCGCGTAGACGATGAGCGCGAAGCTGATCGAGTGGCTCTCCGCGAACCCGAAGTTCGCGAACGCCTGGATCTTGGCGTAGATCGCGTCGGCGTCCGCACCGTGGATGTCGTTCGCCGCCATCCCCGCGTAGAGCTTCTCGCGCAACCGCTCGATCTTCTCGAGGCCGCGCTTCGACCCCATCGCCCGCCGGAGCAGGTCCGCGTCGTCCCCCGAGCAGCCGCCGACCGCGATGGCCATCTGCATGAGCTGTTCCTGGAACAGCGGCACCCCGAGCGTCCGCTCGAGCACCGGCTCGAGCGACGGGTGGATGTACGTGATCGGCTCCTCGCCCGTCCGGCGCCGGATGTACGGGTGCACGGCGCCGCCCTGGATCGGCCCCGGGCGAACCAGCGCGACCTCGATCACCAGGTCGTAGAACCGTCGGGGCAGCAGCCGCGGGAGGGTGCCCATCTGCGCGCGGGACTCCACCTGGAACACCCCGATCGTGTCCGCCCGGCAGAGCTGGTCGTAGACGCCCTGTTCCTCCTTCGGGATCGAGTGCATGTCCCAGCGCTCCCCGCAGTGCTCGTCGGCCAGGTCGAACGAGTACTGCAGCGCCGCGAGCATCCCGAGCCCGAGCATGTCGAACTTCACGAGCCCCATGTAGGCGCAGTCGTCCTTGTCCCACTGCAGTACGGTGCGGCCGTCCATCCGGGCGTGCTCGATCGGCACGACCTCGCCCACGGGCCGGTCGGTGAGCACCATGCCCCCGGAGTGGATGCCGAGGTGCCGCGGGAAGCCGAGCACCTGCTGGGCCATGTCGACCACGGTGTCCGGGATGTCGTGGTCCTGGCTCTCGGTGACCGACCCCCACCGCTCGACCTGCTTCGACCAGGCGTCCTGCTGCCCGGGGCTGTGCCCGAGCGCCTTCGCCATGTCCCGCACGGCGCCCTTCGGCCGGTAGGTGATGACGTTCGCGACCTGTGCCGCGTTGAACCGTCCGTACTTCTCGTAGACGTACTGGATCACCTCTTCGCGACGGTCCGAGTCGAAGTCGACGTCGATGTCGGGCTCCTCGTCGCGCATCGCCGACAGGAACCGCTCGAACGGCAGCCCGTACCGGATCGAGTCGACCGCGGTGATCTCGAGCAGGTAGCAGACGGCCGAGTTCGCTGCCGAGCCACGCCCCTGGCACAGGATGCCGCGCTGTCGGGCGTACTGCACCATGTCCCGCACGATCAGGAAGTACCCCGGGAAGTCCTTGTCCGCGATGACGGACAGCTCCCGCTCGATGCGTTCGCGCTTCTCCGGGTCGACACCGTCGGCGCTGCCCGGGTAGAACCGTCGGGCGCCCTGCCAGGTGAGCTCGCGCAGCCACGACATCGTGGTGTGCCCCTCGGGGACCTCGACGTCCGGCAGGCCGGGCTTGGCGGTCCGCAGGCGGAAACCGAGCTCGTCCGCCAGGTCGACGCTCGCCTCGACCGCCCCGGGCCAGCGGGCGAAGCGCCTGGCCATCTCGGCGCCGGACCGCAGGTGGGCGGTCGGGGCAGCCGGGAGCCAGCCGTCGATCTCGTCGAGGCTGCGCCGAGCCCGCACGGCCGCCAGCGCGGTCGCCACCGGGAAGCGGTCCGGGGTCGCGTAGTGCACGTTCCCGGTCGCCACGACGGGCAGTCCGTGCCGTGCCGCGAGCGTCGCGAGGACGTCGTTCCTGGCGGTGTCGAGCGGTTCGCCGTGGTCGGTCAGCTCGACGACCACCCCGGCCGTGCCGAACCGGTCGAGCAGCGCCCGCAGGGCTTCGTCCGCCGCCGACTCGCCCCCGCCCTCGAGGGCCTGGCGGACGGTGCCCTTCCGACACCCCGTGAGGACCCGCCAGTGCCCGTCGGCCTGCGCCGCGAGCTCGTCGAGGTCGTACTGCGGCCGCCCCTTCTCGGCGCCGGCGGCCAGGTTCGCCCGCGTGACGGCCGCCGCGAGCCGGTGGTAGCCGTCCTGCCCGTCGGCGAGGAGCAGCAGGTGCGTGCCCTCCGGGTCGGGGACGCCGTTCTGCGGTTCGGTCAGGCCGAGGGACAGCTCGGTGCCGTACACGGTCGTCACGGTCGGGTACGCCTCGGCCACCTCGGCCATCCGGGCAGCACCGTAGAAGCCGTCGTGGTCGGTCAGCGCCAGGCCGTGCAGGTGCAGCCGCGCAGCCTCCTCGACCAGGTGCTCCGGCCCGCTGGCACCGTCGAGGAAGCTGAAGGTCGAGTGCGCGTGCAGCTCGGCGTACGGCACGACCGGGGCGTCGTCGTCGGCCGTGGGTGTCGGCGGGACGTACCGGGACCGCTTGCGCGACCACGCCGGGCTGTCCCCGCCGTCGCCGGCGTGCGCGCTGTCCGGTCGTTTGTCCGACAGGGCGCGCTCGAACTGCGACCACGGGATCGGTGGGTTGCTGTAGCCCATCAGGTCTCCTTCACGTCGCGACCGCCTCGGCCCACCACCGGTGGTCGGCGAGCACCAGGTACCAGGCCCGACCGTCGTCGTCGACGAGCTGCAGCCGGTGCAGTCGCCGCCCGCCGGCCTCCCACCAGCGCACCACGAGCGGCCACGGCCCCGCCCACGCGGTCACCGACGCGAACCGGCCGCCGCGCTCGA
>NZ_RBLU01000147.1 GCF_003989515.1 Curtobacterium sp. HSID17257 | reverse complement strand
GGCGAGCACAGAGCACTACACACAAGTGCACACGACTTGCGTCGCCGACGATCTTCCGATCTGCCCGTCGCGCTCCCGGTGCGCTGCTGCACCTGCGCGAGCGCGTGCTGGGCGTCGCGAACGGCGACCACCGCCTGGCCCTTGTCGCCCGACGCGATGGCCGCGGTCGCCGCCTGTGACCGTTCGGTCGCGTACCCGAGCACCCGCTCGGCCTGGTCGACGTTGTCGGCGACCGTCGCCAGGGTCCGTCCGCCGTACGACCCGCGCACCCGTTCGAGCGCGCGGCGCGCGGCGTCGAGCTCCATCGGCGCCGCGGCGACCGCGGAGGCGAGGGCGGTCGCGGCGTCCTCGACCCCGTCCTCGAGCGACCGCAGCCGGTCGAAGGCCTCGGTCTGCTCGTCGATCGACGTGTGCGCCTGCTCGCAGATCGCGATGATCTGGTTCGCCCACTGCGCGCGCTGCTGCGGCGAGTCCGGGACCTCGTCGTCGAGCTGCTGCTGGTACGAGAAGGCCTGCCGCACGGAGCGCTTCGCGGTCGCGACGGCGTCGGCGAAGGGCTTCGCCGCGTCCTCCCCGAACTGCGCCGTGGCGAAACCGACCTCTTGCTCGGCGGTGCGGAGCTCGTCGTCGATCGTGACGAGCGCAGCGCCGGCCTTGCGTTCCAGGCCTGCGAGCGACTCCTGCTGTGCCCGTTCGGCCTCGGCGGTCCGGCGCTTGTTGCGGGTGCGGACCACCAGCAGGGCGACGACCGCGCCGACCACGACCACGAGCAGGAGCACCCACAGCCAGGTCAGGTCCGGCGGCGCCTGCGACGCGACGAGACCGTCCGCCATGGCGACGGCGGCGCCCGCCCAGTCGCCGTCCCGCAGCTGCGGCACCGCGTCCTGCTGGTAGGCGGACTCGACGTCGCCGCGGGAGAGCGCGGTCTCGTTCGTCTGCTGGATGTCGGCGATGCGGTCGTCGACCGCCACGGAGAGCACGATGGCGTCGGAGTCGATCTGGTTGCGTTCCATCAGGGCGTCGCCCCACGCCGCGTGGTCGCTCGGGTTCGTGAACGTCGGCACGTAGACCACGTAGAGCTGCGTCTGCGTCTCGTCGTACAGCTCCTGGACCGCCTGTTCGACCTGCGTGCGCTGCGCACTGCTCAGCGCGTCGGCCTCGTCGACCACGTACGCACCGCCGAGGTCCACCGGATCCGTGGCGTGGGCTGCCGCAGCGGGCGCGAGCACCAGACCGGCGGCGAGGAGCAGCGCACCCAGGCGACCCAGGGACCTGGTCGTCACCGATGCTGCCCGACCGCGGCACCGACGGCGCGGCCTGCCGGCCGCCCGGTCGCCCGTGCCCGATCCGTCGTGGACCGCTCGCATCCGTCCTCCATCCGTCGCCCCGGGGGCCGTCGTGCGACCCCCGACGGCCCCCGCACGGGTGCCGACGTCCCGATGCTATCCAGACGACGCACACAGCGGGTGGATGCTCGGACAACCCCCGGTGACGTCGGTCATCTGGAGGACTTGTACCCCGGACCGGGGTATGGTGGTGGCCATCGTTCGACGACGAACGGAAGGGGAAAGCGATGGAGCGTACGACGAGCACCGAGGTCGTCCCACTGGAGGACGGCTACCACCGCGTCTCGACACCGGCGAGCGGTGTCATCGGCTTCGTCCGTGAACAGGACGGCCGCTACGAGGTCCTCCGTGGGCGGGTCCGACAGGCCACCCGGTCCGAGGGCGCCTACAGCACCATGAACGTCGCGCTCATCGCGCTCACGCACGCCTGACACGACCACCGGCCCCGCGCCGGACCGACGCTAGGCTCGCCGCGTGGTCCGTCCGTCAGGCGTCGTCCGGGTGACGATCGTGCCCTCCGGCGCCGACCGGGAGGCCCTGGTCACCGCCGTCGCGTCGGCCCACCACGTCGACGAGGTCGCCGTGCGCACGGGGCGCCGCTGTCCGCACTGCGGTTCGACCGAGCACGGACGCCCCTGGGCGACGATCGCGGACCGCCGCGTCCCGGTGAGCCTCGCCCGGACACCCGCTCGCCGGCCCGGCGTGCCGGGCGTCACCGCGATCGCCGTCGTGACCGGCCCAGCCCGTGGCGTCGCGGTCGGCATCGACCTCGAACGGGTCGACCGGGTCGCGGCCGCCCCGCTCGACGTCTCCACGCCGGTCGAGGCCGCGCGGCTGCGGGACGACCACGACCGCGCGGCCGCCTGGGCCGTCAAGGAAGCGGTGCTGAAGCGGGACGGTCGAGGGCTGCAGGTCGACCCGGCCGCCGTCGAGGTCGACCTGGCCCGGGGTGCCGCCCGCTTCGCCCGCCGCGACCACCTCGTGACGGTCCACTGGCCCGCGCCGGACACGGTGCTCGCCGTGGCGGCCGGCGGTCTGCCCGTGATCGTCGAGCACCGGCTCGTCGACGGGCTCGTCGACGGGCTCGGCGACGGGCGTGGTGCCGGCGTCAGCGGCCCGGTCGGGTGAGCACCTCGACGCCGTCCTCGGTGATCGCGACGGTGTGCTCGGTGTGGGCGGTCCTCGCTCCGGTCGCGCTCCGCAGCGTCCACCCGTCCGGATCGGTGACCAGTTCGTCCGTGTCCGCCATCACCCAGGGCTCGAGCGCGAGGAGGAGACCCGGGCGCAGGGTGTAGCCCCGTCCGGGTCGACCGGTGTTCGCCACGTGCGGGTCCTGGTGCATCGTCGAGCCGATGCCGTGACCGCCGAACTCGGTGTTCACGGGGTACCCGGCGGCGGTCAGCACGCTGCCGATGGCGTGCGACACGTCCCCGGTCCGGACTCCCGGCCCCGCTGCGGCGATCCCGGCGGCGAGTGCTCGTTCGGTGGCCTCGATCAGGGCCGTGTCCGCGGGGTCGGCCCGCCCGACGACGAAGCTGATCGCGGCATCGGCGGCGATCCCGTCCAGGGTCACCGCGAGGTCGAGGGTGAGCAGGTCGCCGTCCGCGAGCGAGCGGTCGTGCGGCAGACCGTGGAGCACCGCGTCGTTCACCGCGGTGCAGACGTGGTGGCCGAAGGGTCCGCGACCGAACGACGGGGCGTAGTCGACGTAGCAGGAGACCGCGCCGGCGTCCTCGATCATGGTGCGGGCCCACCGGTCGACGTCGAGCAGGTTCGTGCCGACCGTCGTCCGTTCGCGGAGGGTCTGCAGGATCGTGCCGACGAGGGCGCCCGTGCGTCGGGCCCGGTCGACCTCGGCGGGGGAGAGGATCTCGATCATGCGGATTATCGTACCGGTACTGGTAGCCCGGTACTAGTATCGGCAGCATGGTCCGACTCCCGCTCAGCCCCGACGAGCTCGAACGCGGTCGCCGTCTCGGTGCGCTGCTCCGGAGCGCACGTGGCGACCGCTCGATCCTCGACGTGGCACTGGCCGCCGGCATCTCACCGGAGACCCTCCGCAAGGTCGAGACCGGCCGGATCGCGACCCCCTCCTTCGCGAGCATCGCCGCCGTCGCCGGGGTCGTCGGGCTGTCCCTCGACGCGCTCTGGGCCGAGGTGCACCCGCCGTCGCCCGAGGGGCCGACGGGCGGTGACGCGCCGGGTTCCCGCGTCGGGGCTGCACGCGTCTGGTCGTGACTACCCCGCGTCGGTCGCCGCGGCTCCGGGGACGCCCGGCTCGTCGATCCAGGGTCCGGTGACCCGACGCACCGAGAGCTCGGTGGTGCCGGCAGCGGCGGCGAAGGCGGCGTACACGTCCGTCGACGCGACCGAGCCGTGCCGGTGCGCGGCGCCGAGGCCGCGGAGCGCGGCGGTGAAGGCCGTGTCCCCGAAGGCCCGTCGGAGTGCGTGCAGGGCGAGGGCCCCGCGCTTGTAGACCCGGTCGTCGAACATGTCGCGCGCGCCCGGGTCGGCGACCACCAGGTCCTGCGGACCGGCGAGGAGCGCCTGCCGGTGCCGTTCCGCCAGCACGTCGGCGGAGTCACCCCCGCGGTGCTCCGACCACAGCCACTCGGCGTAGCAGGCGAAGCCCTCGTGCAGCCAGATGTCCCGCCACCGGGCGGCCGTCACCGAGTTGCCCCACCACTGGTGTGCGAGCTCGTGCGCGATGAGCCGGTCGGTCCCGTGCTCGCCGTCGACGTGGTTCCGCCCGAACACCGCGAGGCCGTGGGCCTCGAGCGGGATCTCGAGCTCGTCGTCGGTGACCACGATGCCGTAGGACGAGAACGGGTACGGTCCGAACACGTCGCCGAACAGGGCGATCATGTCCGGGACCCGGCCGAAGTCCGTACGGACCGCCGTGGCCAGGTCGGCGGGGTGGTGCACGGTCACCGCCGGGGTCCCGCGCAGGGTCGTCGTGCGGTAGCGCCCGATCTGCACGGTGGCGAGGTACGTCGCCATCGGCTCGGTGACGGCGTAGGTCCAGGTCGTCCCGGCCCGAGCCCGCTCGCTGCCGAGCAGGTCGCCGTTCGCCACGACGTCGTAGCCGCTCTCGGCGGTGACCTCGAAGCGGTACGTGGCCTTGTCGTCCGGCCGGTCGTTGCACGGGAACCAGGAGGGTGCGCCGGTGGGCTGGGCGGCGACGATCACGCCGTCGGTCAGCTCCTCCCAGCCGATCTGCCCCCACGGACTCCGGAGCGGACGGGGTGCGCCGCGGTACCGGACGTGCACCGAGAACTCGGCCCCGGCGGCGATCGGAGCGGCCGGCGTCACGGTGACCTTGTGGGTGCCGGTGGAGACCTTCGCCGCACGGGTGCCGTCGACGTCGACGCGGTCCACCCGCAGCCCGTGCAGGTCGAGCACGATGCGGTCGAGCGCGACGACGGCACGGCCGGTGACGGTGGCGGTGGCGTCGAGGCGGTTCGTCGCGACGCGGTAGCCGAGGCGCAGGTCGTAGTGCTGCGCGCTCCACCGCCGGTCGCCGCTGTGCGGGGTGTACGGGTCGGCGTCGGGGTTCGGCTTCACGGTGTCGTCGAGTCTGCCACGGCCCCGGACCCGACGGCGGAGCCGGTGCGGTCTCGGTCCGCTCCCGCGGGCTCGGCCGGTGCCGTCGGCGCGGACGTCCACGGGGCGATCGGGTTCCCGGCCCAGCGGGTGCCACCGGGAACCTGCTCGCCGCGCATCACGAGCGAGCCCGCCCCGACGGTCGCACTCGTCCCGATCCCGGAGGCGGGCAACGCGACGCTGTGCGGGCCGAGGGTCGCACCGTCGTCGAGCCGCACCGTGTCGAGCTGCATGACCCGGTCGTGGAACAGGTGCGTCTGCACGACCGTGCCCCGCGCGACCGCGGCACCGTCGCCGATCGCCACGAGGTCGGCCTCCGGCAGCCAGTACGTCTCGATCCAGGTGCCGCGACCGATCCGTGCGCCCAGGCTCCGCAACCACGCGGCGAGTGCGGGCGTGCCGGGGGCCTGCTCGGCGAACCACGGGCGCGCCACCGTCTCGACGAAGGTGTCCTGCACCTCGTTGCGCCAGACGAAGGACGACCACAGCGGGTGCTCCCGGGCGTCGATCCGTCCGACGAACACCCACTTCGCGAGCGTGGAGACCACTGCCGCCACCGCACCGGCCACGATGAGCACCGGGCCGGCGAGCAGCACCGTCCAGCCGATCCCGACGGCCGACCAGAGCGCGAGCAGGGTCCCGGCGACGCCGAGGGCGATCGCCGCGGACACCATCGGGGCGAGCAGGCGGAGCAGCTCCCAGCACCCGCGCGCGACCTTGAGCCGCCGGGGCGGGCGGAACGTCCGTGCCTCGTCGAACTCCGTGGTGGCACGGCGCAGCCGGACGGGCGGCGATCCGAGCCACGACGACCCGCGCTTCGCCTTCCTCGGCACGGCGGAGAGGACGGCCACGAGCGCCTCGCGCGGGACCGACCGTCCCGCGCCGGTCATCCCGGAGTTCCCGAGGAACGCCCGGCGACCGACCTTCGAACGGCCGATCCGGACGTACCCGCCACCGAGCTCGTAGGTGGCGACCATGGTGTCGTCGGCCAGGAAGGCCCCGGACGCGATCTGCGTCAGCGACGGGATGAGCAGCACCGTCGAGATCTCGGTGTCCCGCCCGACGCGTGCGCCGAGGAGTCGCAGCCAGAGCGGGGTGACGAGCGAGGCGTACAGCGGGAAGAGCAGCGTCCGGGCGGCGTCGAGCACCCGCTCGGTGCACCAGGCCTGCCAGCCCGGGCGCGACCGCACGGGGTGCCGTCCCTCGTGCAGCCCGAGCGCGAGGAGCCGCACCGCTGCCACCACGAGCACGGCGTACACGAGTCCCGCGACGATCGTGGCCAGCGGGACCGCCGCCAGCGCGCGCAGCACGGCCGCACCCAGGGTGCCGGCGGGCCCGACGAGCGTGATCGCGACGGCCAGCCCCGCGGTGACGCCGACGACGGGCAGACCGGCCACGACGACCGACCCGACCCCGTACGCGACGAGCCACCGACGTCGGGCCGGGGGACGTGCCTCCCGGCCGTGGCGCGCCGAGCCGACGCGCTCGGCGGGCGAGCCCGCCCACCGTA
>NZ_RBLU01000146.1 GCF_003989515.1 Curtobacterium sp. HSID17257 | reverse complement strand
ACGACGACCGCGCCCCGCGTCGCGACGACGACCGCGCCCCGCGCCGGTTCGACCGTGACGACCGCGCTCCCCGTCGCTCCGACCGTGACGACCGCGCCCCGCGTCGCGACGACGACCGCGCCCCGCGCCGGTTCGACCGTGACGACCGTGCCCCGCGCCGGTTCGACCGTGACGAGCGTCCCCAGCGCCGTTCCTTCGACGACGACCGTGCCCCCCGCCGCGACCGCGACGATGCGCGCCCCGCGTACGTCCCCGCGGACGACGTCAAGCTCGAGAAGCTCCAGGCCGAGGCGACCGTCGCGGCCGACGTCGAGGGCGTGAGCTTCACCGACCTCGGCATCGGCGGCAACATCTCCCGCACCCTGGCTGAGATGGGCGCCACGAGCCCGTTCCCGATCCAGGCGGCGACGATCCCCGACGTGCTGTCCGGCAAGGACGTCCTCGGCCGAGGCCGCACCGGCTCCGGCAAGACCATCGCGTTCGGCGCGCCCCTGGTCGAGAAGCTCATGGAGCACGGCGGCGGCACGAAGCGCAAGATGGGCCGCGCTCCGCGTGCGCTCATCCTCGCTCCGACCCGCGAGCTCGCCCTGCAGATCGACCGCACCGTGCAGCCGATCGCCCGCTCGGTCGGCCTCTTCACGACGCAGATCTACGGCGGTGTGCCCTACGGCCGCCAGGAGGGTGCCCTCGAGCGTGGCGTCGACATCATCGTCGGCACGCCGGGCCGCGTGCAGGACCTCATGAACAAGGGGAAGCTCGACCTCAGCGAGGTCGTCGTCTCCGTGCTCGACGAGGCCGACCACATGTGCGACCTCGGGTTCCTCGAACCGGTGCGCGAGATCCTCTCCGCGACCGCCGAGGTCACCCCGCAGGGCAACCGCGCCCAGAAGCTCCTGTTCAGCGCCACGCTCGACGCCCAGGTCGCGTCGCTCGTGTCCGAGTTCCTGCACGAGCCGAGCGTCCACGAGGTCGCCGGCGAGGACCAGGCCTCCTCGACCATCGACCACCGCGTGCTGGTCGTCGAGCAGCGCCAGAAGGACCAGGTCCTCGAGGAGCTCGTCGCCGGCGACGGCAAGACGATCGTCTTCGCCCGCACCCGCGCCTACGCCGAGCGCCTGGCCGACCAGTTCGAGGACGCCGGCATCCGCGCGACCTCGCTGCACGGTGACCTCAACCAGTCGCGCCGCACGCGCAACCTGCAGCTGCTCACGAGCGGCCGGGTGAACGTGCTCGTCGCGACCGACGTGGCCGCGCGTGGCATCCACGTCGACGACGTCTCGCTCGTCGTGCAGGCGGACGCCCCGGACGACTACAAGGCGTACATGCACCGCTCGGGCCGCACGGGTCGTGCCGGCAAGGAGGGCACGGTCGTCACGCTCGTCCCGCGTGGCCGCATCCGGAAGATCGAGGGCATCCTCGAGAACGCCGAGATCGAGGCGGACCTCGTGCAGGCCGCTCCCGGTGACGGCATCGTCGCGGAGCTCGCCGCGCGCTAGACGCGACCACACGACGCGACGGGAGGCGCGGTGCCGGCTGGCACCGCGCCTCCCGTCCGTCGTCCTGCCCGCGAACTCCGCAGGACGCAACGTTCCCGAGAGCTCGCAGCGGCACGACGCTGCGAGCCGTCGCCGAGGTTGCGTCCCGCGGACGCGTCGGCGACGTGTCAGCGGCTGAAGAAGAGCAGCCCGCGCACGTAGCCGGCCTGGCCGGCGTGCTGCGTGCAGTCGTCGAGGATGCTGACGAGCCGTGCGCCGCGGGTCACGGGCGGGTCCCACGCCTCGTCGACGACGGCGTCGAGGTCCTCCGGCGTGAGCGTCGCCAGGTACGCGACGGTGCGCTCGTGGACCGCGCGGAGGTAGCCGTTCAGCAGCTCCGCCGAGGCGCGCACGCGACCGACGTCGTCGCGCGACATCCCGTAGCCGAGCGCGTCGGCCGGGAACGGCAGGCCGAAGCGCTCCACCCAGCCGTCCGCGGTCCAGACCTGCTCGGAACCGGCGAGGTCGGCGACCTGCGCGTCCTGCCCGCGTGCGATGTGCCAGGCGAGCCAAGCGAGGGTGTTCGCGCCGGCTGCCGGGCGGGCGGCGAGCTGGTCCGCGGACAGGCCGTCGAGCGCGCGCTCCACGGTCTCGGGGACGCGGGAGAACGCTTCGGTGAGGAGTTCGGCAGGGGTCATGCGGCCGACGCTACGCGCGTTCGCGGACCCGACGCTCGGTGGCGTGCGGGGATGCCCCGCGCCGGGGCGTGTGCGACCCGTCGGGGGTCTAGCGTGCGGTGGCCGCGCGGTACCGCCGGTCGAGCGCTGCTCCGATGTCCTCGAGGGCAGCGGCGACGCCGACCCGCTCGGCGGCGGGGACGGCCTCGCTGAAGGCCGAGGCGTACGCGGCACCGACCGCTCGTGCGACGGCTGCTCCCGACGGGGTCAGGTGGACGAGGATGCTCCGCCGGTCGCCCGGGTTCGGTCGTCGTTCGAGGTGCCCGTGGCGCTCGAGCCGGTCGAGCAGCGAGGTCATCGCACCGGTGCTCAGCTCGAGCACGTCGCCGGCCTGCTTCGGTGTCGTCGCCTGCCCCTCCGACGCTGCCAGGTGCACCAGGAACCGTGTGTCCGTGATGCCGAGGCCCTGCGCGGCGCTCTCGTGCGCGAGGACCCGTGCGTGCCGGACCTGCAGGACCCGGAAGGCCGCGATCATCCGTGCGAGCCCGGCGTCGTCCGGGTCGGTGCCGGCACGGAGCGCCGGTGGAGCGACGTCGGGATCGACGCCGATCTCGACGTCGATCTCGACGACGGGGGAGACGGGGGCCGGGGGGAGGCCGGTCGTGACGGTCAGGGGAGGCAGTGCGGGGGAGGTGTCCGTCACGGGGTGGCTCTTCTCGGGTGGTGATCGCGGCGGCGATCTGCGGGACGCGGGCGGACCCGGGTCAGAGGTCCATGCAACAAGTATCTCAACGATTGAGATACCCCCAACAATGGGGTCATTGCTTCTCTTGTCATCAACACGGGTGGGAAGTAACTTGATCGTCGTAGTACACAGGCACCGTAGCGCGACCAACCACCGCGGGTCCGGAGCCACCACCGATCAGCATCTCTCTCCTCCGGAGGACAACCATGTCCCGTGTGTCCCCTCGCGCAGCCCGTCTCGCCGCCTGGATCGCCGTACCCGCCGCCCTCGTCGCCTCCGGCGTCGTCGTGTCGACCGCCTCGTACTCGGCCTTCTCGGCCACCACCACCAACCCCACCAGCAACTGGACAGCCGGCACCGTCGCGCTGTCCGACGACGATGCGAACACCGCGCTCTTCACCGCCGCGAACCTCAAGCCCGGCTCGTCCGACAGCAAGTGCATCACCGTGACCTCCACCGGTTCGCTGGCGTCGACCGTGAAGCTCTACGCCACCTCGCCGTCCACCTCGTCCGTGCTCGCGCAGAACACCACGATCAAGATCGAGCAGGGCACCGGTGGCGGGTTCTCCTCGTGCTCGGGCTTCACCCCGGCGGCGACCGGCGGGACCCTCTTCGAGAACAGCCTGCCGACCCTCGGCACGCAGGCCACGAACTTCGCCTCCGGCCTCGGTGCCTGGACCACGACCGGCGCCGCCAGCGAGACCCGCGTCTACAAGGTGACCTACACCGTGTCCCCGAACACGCCGAACACGGCACAGGCCAACACCGCGCAGATCGGGCTCACCTGGGAGGCCCAGAACAACTAGCAGGGCACCCCGTCCGTCAGCACGCCCCCGGTCGAAGGCAGTCATGGTCAGCATCGCAGTGCACGGTGGTCACACCCCGCACGACGTGCTGCGCGACGCCGTCGGTTGGGGGCGTGTCGTCGTCGGGACGGCCGCCCGTGCCGTCGTCGTCACACTCCTCGGACTGGCACTGTGGTCGGCCGCCCCGGCGCTGCTCGGGTGGCACCCCACCACCGTGATGACCGGCTCGATGGCGCCGCGGCTAGCCCCGGGCGACGTCGTGGTCTCGCGCCCGGTCGCACCGGCCGAGATCCGTCCCGGACAGGTCCTGCTCGCCGACGACCCGGACCAGCCGGGACACCTGCGGATGCACCGGTTCGTCGAGCCGGGCCCGGACGGCACCGTCGTCACGAAGGGTGACGCCAACCCGCAGGCGGACTCCACGCCGACCGAGCGCTCCGCGGTGCACGGGGTCGCCGTCCTGCGGGTGCCGTCCGTCGCCACCCCGGTGCTCTGGGTCCGCGAGGGCCGCTGGGTCGAGGTCGGCACCGCCGCCCTCGCGCTCGTCGCCGTGCTCCTGCTCTGCACGGTCGACGGTCCGCTCCGTCGGCGCGGCCCCCGGCACCGCGGGGACAACGGAACCACGGGTGGCGGTGGGACCACGGGCCACGGCCTGGAGGCACGGCTCGCCTCCGCCCCGCCGGCTGCGGCCGGCACCGCGGAGCCACCGCACCGTCGGTCGCCTCGTCCCGTGGCGCGCCACGTCGGCGGACACCACGGCGCCGTGCCCCGCGAGGTCGTCCGGAGCGGCGGGAGCGCACGGCGCAGCGGGACGCTCGGGGTCGTCGCCGTCGTGGTCGGGGCGAGCGCCGTGCTCGTGCCGACACAGGCCGATGCTGCACCGTTCGGTCGGGCCACGGACACGGCCGTCCGGCTCACGGCGTCGACCGTGCCGGTCGCCACCCCCCTCTCGTGCACGGACGCCAGCAACGGGTCGGTCGTGATCGCTTGGGACTACTCGGGCGACGAACCGAGGTCGTTCGCCCTCTCCGACAACACCGGCACCGTGCTCGCGACCACGACCGACGGGAAGGCGCGGACCGCGACCGTGAAGCTCAGCGGTGGTCTACTCGACCTCGAGACGCAGCGCACGGTGCGCATCCAGACGAACGCCGTCGGCACCTGGACGTCGCTCCCCAGCGCACCGGTCGCGATCAAGTACACGTCGATCCTCGGATTCGGCGCCGGCACGCGCTGCGTGCGCTGACCTCCTGCACAGGAGCGCTCGGCGCACCGGTCCTCCACAGGGCGGCACGGGCTCGCCGGTGATGTCCCCGGCCGCCGCTACCGTGACGGCATGCGGATCCTCCACACCGGCGACTGGCACCTCGGCCGCACGCTGCTCGGTGCGGACCTGCTCGGACACCAGTCGGTCTTCGCGGACTTCCTCGTCGACACCGTCCGCGACCGCGCGGTCGACCTGGTCGTGATCGCCGGCGACGTCTACGACCGCGCGATCCCGCCGGTGGACGCCGTCCGGCTCCTCTCCCGGACGCTCGAACGCCTGGCCGAGACGGCGACGGTCGTGCTCACGCCGGGCAACCACGACTCCGCCGCCCGGCTCGGCTTCGGTGCCGGGGTCATGCACGACCGCGTCCGGATCCTGGCGGAGCCCGCGGGCATCGGCACGCCGGTGCTCCTCGACGACGACCACGGCCCGGTCGCCGTGTACGGGATCCCGTTCCTGCACCCCGACCTCACGCGGTACGCCCTGGCCGACGTGCCGGACGAACCCCTCGCCCGGTCCCACCAGGCGGTGGTCGGGGCAGCGACCGCACGGATCCGCGCGGACCTCGCGACCCGCCCCGGTACCCGCAGCATCGTCGTCGCACACGCCTTCGTGGGCGGGGCGGCACCGAGCGACAGCGAACAGGACATCCGCGTCGGCGGGGTCGACCAGGTCGCCGCGTCGGTGTTCGACGGCATCGACTACGTCGCGCTCGGACACCTCCACGGACCGCAGCGGGTGGGCACGAGCGACCGCATCCGGTACGCGGGTTCGCCGCTGGCGTTCTCGTTCGGCGAGCGGCACCAGCGCAAGAGCGTCACCCTCGTCGAGCTGGCGGCCGACGGCGCGGTCTCGGTCGAGCTCGTGCCCGCCCCCGTCACGCGTCGGCTCGTCGACGTCAGGACCTCCATGGCCGCGATCGAGTCCGGCGAGTACCGCGCGGACGCCGACGCCTGGGTCCGCGTCGCGGTGACCGACACGGTGCACCCGGAGCGCATGTACGCCCGCGTGAAGGACCACTTCCCGCACGCGCTGGCGATCACGCACGAGCCCGCCGACCGGCCGGAACGCCAGGCCGCGCGGTCGGTCACCGCGACCTCCGACCCCGTCGAGGTCGCCGCCGACTTCGTCGCGTTCGCCACGGGCGCCGCGCCGTCCGAGGGCGACCGCGCGGTCCTGACCGAGGCGTACGAGGCCGCCGTCCTCGCGCTGCACGACGACCGGGGGCGCTGATGTACCTGCACCGACTCGAACTCCGGGCGATCGGGCCCTACCCCGAGCTCGTCTCGATCGACTTCGCGGCGCTCGCCGCCTCCGGGGTGTTCCTGCTCGAGGGGCCGACGGGCTCCGGCAAGTCGACCATCATCGACGCCGTGGTCTTCGCCCTGTACGGCGGACTCGCGGGCGAGGGCA
>NZ_RBLU01000145.1 GCF_003989515.1 Curtobacterium sp. HSID17257 | reverse complement strand
CGAGTGGGAGCTGGCGTTCTTCCGGATGCCGACGGAACCAGCGTTCCCGCGGGCCTGACCGCACCACGGCGGTGGACCCGCCATGTGACGGACGGGAGGCGCGGGGCGGGTCCCTGCCGCGCCTCCCGTCCGGTGCTCGCTGCGTCGCGTCAGCGCGCCGCCGGGGCCAGCCGGACCGTCTCGACCGTCAGCGCCCGCCCGTCCACGGTGCCGCGCATCCACGTGAAGTCGGGCTGCCGGCGGCGGTCCGTCGGCGACCCCGGGTTGAGCAGGCGCATGCCCGACGGTGCGACCGAGTCCCACGGGATGTGCGAGTGTCCGAAGACGAGCACGTCGGTCTCCGGGTACGCGGCGTCGGCCCGGCGCTCGCGACCGGTCGCCGCTCCGGTCTCGTGCACCAGGGCGAAGCGCAGGTCCTCGACGATGAACCGCGCGACGAGCGGCAGCCGGTCGTCGAACTCGGGGCCGTCGTTGTTGCCGCGGACGCCCTCGAAGCGGCGGGCCCGTCCCTGCACCGCGTCGAGGGTGGCGAGGTCGACCCAGTCCCCCGCGTGCACGACCAGGTCCGCGCCGTCGACGTCGGCCCAGAGCGCGGCGGGCAGGTCCTTCGCGCGCTTCGGCAGGTGCGTGTCCGAGAGCAGGACGAACGAGGTGGTCACGAGGCCGCGGGACCGGCCCCGCCGGCGTGGTCGTCCGGGATCGCGCGTGCGGGCATCGGCAGGCCGGCCTCGTCGGCGGCGCCGAGTCGTTCGAGCAGGCCGGCGAGGAGCGCGACGTCGTCGTCCGACCAGTCGGCGAGCCGTTCCACGAGCGCGTCGCGGTGCAGGCGCACCGAGCGGTCGAGTGCGGCGCGTCCGGCGTCGGTCGCCTCGAGCGGCTTCGCGTTACCGGAACCGCCGTCGGTGGTGCGGACGAGACCGGCCGCGAGCAGGCCGGAGAGCTGCCGGGAGATCGTCGACCGGTTCAGCCGCAGGTACCGGGCGATGTCGATGGCCATGCAGCCGGGGTGCTGCACGACGAAGTCGACGAGGGACTGGTCGACGACGCTGAGCACGAGGTCGTCGCCGCGTGCCCGGATGCTCGCGCGGCGGGTGATGCGGGAGAGTTCGGTGTAGGCGCGGCCGATGTCGGTGCCGCGGACGTCGTCGTCGGCGCGGTCGCCGTCGCGGGCCGCTGAGCTCGGGCTGCTCATCGCGTTCTCCAGCCTGTCACTGCGTTCGCCGGGTGCTCGGCGCTGGTGGGTCCCGCCACCCTACCGGCGGGCACGGCCTGCTCCCCCTCAGCGGCCGGCGGCTGCGGCCTGCAGCGCCGGTATGTCGAGCTTCACCATCTCCTGCATCGCGCGGAACACCCGGGCGTTCGCCTCGGGATCGCCGCCGCCGGTCATCAGGTCCCCCATCATCGACGGGGTCACCTGCCACGCCAGCCCCCAGCGGTCGTGCAGCCACCCGCACGCGAGCGGTCGACCGCCGTCGGCGAGGAGCGCGTCCCACACCCGGTCGAGCTCCTCCTGGGTGTCGACGTCGACCTGGAAGGACACGGCGTCGGTGTGCGGGTGCCCCGGGCCGCCGTTCATCGCCCGGTACGGCTGGCCGAGCAGGGTGAACTCGACGACGAGGGCGGTGCCGTCCGAGGTCCGCGCGACGCTGTCGACCCGGCTGTCCGGGAAGAGCGACGCGTAGTACGTGGCGGCCTGCTCGGCCTGGTCGTCGAACCAGAGGAACGGGGTGATCGTGGGCACGGTGTCTCCGGGTGCTCGTGTCCGGCTGCGAGGCTGCGAACGGACCGTGGGGTGTGTCAGTCCGCGGCGCCGCGGCTGAGCAGGTCGGCCTGCTCGGGGTGCTCGTCGAACCACTTGCCGACGAACCAGCACATCGGCACGATGCGCTTGGTGGTCCGGGCCGCCACGTCGTCGACGGCGTACGCGACGAGCTCCGCCGCGTAGCCGTGTCCGCGGTGCTTCGGGACCGTGTACGTGTGCGGGAACGACACGGCGTCGTCCCCGGCCCGGTAGTCGAGGACGCTCACGAGCTCGCCGTCGACGTACATCGCGTAGCGGTCGCGGTCGGCTTCGTCGCGGAACTCGTGGGCCATGGCGCCATCATGCACCCGACGGGCAACGGCCGCACGGAGGCCACCACCGGCGGGAATGCGTCGCAGCGGACCGCGTTGCACGACCGCATGACAACGATCGGCATCATCGGAGCAGGCAACATCGGTTCTCAGCTCGCGCGCCTCGCCGTGCAGCACGGCCACGAGGTCGTGATCGCCAACTCACGCGGCCCGGAGACCCTGCAGGACCTGGTCTCGGAGCTCGGCGAGCACGCCCGCGCGGCGACCCGGGACGAGGCGGCAGCAGCGGGCGACATCGTCGTCGTGACCACCCCCCTCGCGGCGATCGAGACCATCCCGGTCGAGCCCCTGGTCGGCAAGGTCGTCATCGACACGAACAACTACTACCCGCAGCGGGACGGCCACATCGCGTCCCTCGACGACGAGACCACGACCACCGCCGAGCTCCTGCAGGACCACCTGCGCGGTGCCCGGGTGGTCAAGGCGTTCAACCACATCGCCGCTCCGGCGCTCACCGACGAGGCCACCCCGGCCGGTACCCCCGACCGCCGCGCCCTGGTGGTCGCCGGTGACGACGCCGACGCCAAGCGGGTCGTGTCCGAGCTGATCGACCAGTTCGGGTTCGACGTGGTCGACGCCGGTCCGCTCGCCGAGGGCTGGCGCATCCAGCGCGACACCCCCGGGTACGTCACGCGCTACACCGCCGACGAGCTCCGCACGAAGCTCGCCGAGGCGAAGCGCTACCGCGACATGTAGCCCCCACCTCCGCAACACGCAACGAAGGCGGTTCCCCCCAGCGGTACAGCTCGGCGCGGAGCCGCCTTCGTTGCGTCTCGCGGGCCCGGGCCGCGCGGCGTCCTGCGTGCGGTGGACACTGCGACCCCGGAACTGGGGCTGCGCACCGATCCATGCACCTGGATAGAAATGACGATGGATCAGAAGAGCGAGGGAGCACGAGTGGCGTCGCACCGCATGCCGGACAGAGACCGGCCGCGTCGAGCGGTCCCTGCGTGGGTCGTCGCACCCCCGGAGGACACCGTCGCCAGCCGGGAGGCACCGCTCACCCCCGCCGCAGCTCCTGCCGTCGTCGAGACGGGAGCGTCGGTCCCCGTGGCCGCTCCCGGCACGCCGGGTGCGCTCGGCTCGGCGCTGCCGTCCGTTCCGACCGACGGGCTGCCCGACGGAGCGATCGTCGTGCCCGACTACCCGCCGCAGGAGCACCTGCTCCCACCGGCCCCGACCTCGCCCGCGGTCCAGGTGCCGCCGTTCGACACGGCCCCGCTGCCGGTGTCACCCGTCGACGCAGGCGAGTCGGGCGGCCCCCTCACGCCCCCGGTCGATCCCACGCACACCGCTCAGGCATCGGCATCGGCACCGGCATCGGCGCCGGTGCAGCCCCCCGCTCCCGCGGCACCGGTGGTCGGGCAACCCCGCTTCTCGGTCCCCGGCCTCGAGCACGTCCTGGTCGAGGGTACGGAACCCGAACCCTCCGGGCCGATCGGGTACCGCACGCCGGCGCGCTTCGCCCGACAGCAGGCACCGCGACCGGTCGTCGTCGAGCCCGCTCCGACCGACTTCGACGCCGTGATCGCCGCGGGTGCTGCGATCCCGACCCCGACGCCGTCCGTGTTCCCCGGGACGTCTGCTCCCGCTGCCGGGACCACCGCCGGCGCAGCAGCCACGACAGCCGCACCGGGTGCCGCCGCCGAGCCGACCGCAGCCGGAGCGCCGACGGGACGCCGCAGGTCCGGCTCCCGCGGACGGACCCGTGCGTCGGAGTCAGTCACGGCGCGGACCGGCGCCGGAGCCGAGGTGGGCGAGCACGACGGGGGCGAGGAGCGCCTCCAGGCCGGACGCGGAACCACTCGCGACCGCAGCCGCACCGCGATCGGCGTGACGCCGGCGGCCGTGCTCGGGGCCGTGACCGGTGTCGCGACGATCGCCCTCGCCGCGTGGTGGTTCACGGCGCCGGCGACGGTGCACGCCACCGGGCTGGTGCTCGGAGTGCTCGCGCTCGCACTGTCGGGGACGGCGTTGCGGAGCCCTGCGGCGACGTGGCAGCGGCCGGTGGCGCTCCTCGGCACGGTGCTCGGCGGGGTCGGGACGCTCGTGCTCCTCTGGGCGGTGGCCGCCGCGCTGCTGGCGCCGGCGGGCGTGACGCTGCCCGACCTGACGGGGACGGGCACGACGCCGACGGTGGCTCCGTAGCGCTCAGACGGCGCGGACGACCCCGCGGGACAGGATCGCGCTCGTCAGGGCGTCGATCGGCTCGCGCTGCACCGTCGGGTTCGCGATGAGCACGTAGTCGACGGCCGGCAGGTCCGGCAGCGAGAGGCGCTGCGACACCTTCACGAGGTCGGCCGGGATGAGCGAGTGCGGGAACACCGCGACTCCGATCCCCGCCCGCACCGCGGCGAGCACCCCGTTCACGTCGCGGGTGTTGCAGGTGATCCGCCACGTGCGGCCGGCGGCCTCGAGGGCGTCGATCGCCATCTGCCGGCTGATGCTCGGCGCCTGGTACGCGATCAGCGGCACCGGCTCGTCCCGCTCCACCGCGATGCCGTCCTGCGCCATCCACACCATCTGGTCCGTCGCGACGCGGGTGCCCTCGGCGGACTCCCCCGCCGTCTGCTTGATGAAGACGAGGTCGAGCTGCCCGGCGTGCACCCGACGGAGCAACGGCGCGGACTGGTTCACCGTCAACTCGAGGTTCACTTGCGGGTGCAGGCGGCGGAAGTCCCGCAGGATGCGGGGCAACTGCGTGATCGCCAGGTCGTCCGCGGCACCGAAGCGGAGCCGGCCGCGGGTCGCCGCCCCGGAGAAGTACGCGTCGGCGGTCGCGTGCGCCGCGAGGATCGAGCGGGCGAAGCCGGCCATCGCGTCCCCGTTGTCGGTGAGCGCGACCCCGCGGGTGTCCCGGGCCACGAGGGTCCGGGAGACGGCGGTCTCCAGCCGACGGACGTGCTGGGAGACCGTCGGCTGGCTGATGCCGAGGCGCTGCCCGGCGAGCGTGAAGCTGCCGGTCTCGGCGACGGCGAGGAACGTGCGGAGCAGCACCGGGTCGAGCACGAGACCTCCTCCGGCGGGCGGGCCGCCGCCATTCGACATCACAATGGAGTGATAGCCACCATAGGGGTGTCGAATGGCCGAGCGCCACGTAGTTTCGGAGGGGTACCGAATCGTTTCGACCAGGTACCGAGTCCACCCCCGACGATCCGGAGCCCCACGACCGTGAGTGCGTCATCGACGACCCTCCCTCCGCCCACCGAACCGCTGCCGATCCAGTCCGAGCGCCCGCCGTGGCGGCACACGCTCATCGCCCTCTCCGTCCCGAACTTCCGGCTCTTCACCGCGACCAACCTGGTGGCGATGACCGCCGGCTGGATGCAGCGGATCGCGCAGGACTGGCTCGTCCTGCAGCTCACCGGCTCCGTCGCGCAGGTCGGCATCACCGTGGCCTGCCAGTTCGCACCGATGCTGTTCTTCGGACTCTGGGGCGGGGTGCTCGTGGACCGGTTCTCGAAGCGCGCGCTGATGATGCTCACCCAGGGCGCCTTCGCGGTGCTCTCCGCCCTGCTCGCCGTCCTGACCCTCACGGGCGTGGTCGAGGCGTGGCACATCTGGGTCATCGCGTTCCTGGTCGGGATGGTCACCGTCATCGACAACCCCGCCCGGCAGGTCTTCGTCACCGAGATCGTCGGGCACCAGCACCTGCGGAACGCGATCAGCGTCAACTCGAGCGTGTTCCAACTCGGCGGGATGATCGGTCCGGCACTGTCCGGGGCGCTGCTCGTGGCCGTCGGGGCGGGGTGGTCGTTCGGGGTGAACGCCGTCGCCTGCGTCGCCGTGGTCGTGACGCTCGGGTTCCTCCGCACCTCGGAGCTCCACCGGACGCCGCCGATGCCGCGCGCCAAGGGGCAGCTCGTGGAGGGCCTCCGGTACGCGGTCCGGAAGCCCACGATCCTGGTGCCGGTCGTGCTCATGGCGTTCTTCTCGGTGTTCGCCCTGACGATGCCGGTGCTGCTCTCGGCGTTCGCGTCCGAGGTCTACGACGTGGGCGCGGGCGGCTACGGCGTGTTCAACTCCGCGGTCGCGGTCGGGGCCCTGACCGGGGCGCTGCTGTCGACCCGGCGGGCGACGGTGCGGCTCCGGACGATCGTCGGCGGGGTGTTCTGGACGGGCGTGCTGCTCGTCGTGAGCGGCTCGATCCCGGTCATCGCACCGTTCACCGTGGCGCTCGTCGCGGTCGGGATGTCGCAGCTGCTCTTCATGACGGCGTCGAACTCGCTCGTGCAGCTGTCGTCGAACGTCGCGATCCGCGGACGCGTGATGTCGTTGTACGTGCTGGTGCTGCTCGGCGGCCAGGCGATCGGTGGGCCGGTCATGGGGCAGGTCGTCGACCACTTCGGCGCGCACGTCGGCATGGTCGTGGCCGGGGGCGTCCCCGCGCTGGCGGCGGTCGTCGCCGGGGTGGTTCTCG
>NZ_RBLU01000012.1 GCF_003989515.1 Curtobacterium sp. HSID17257 | reverse complement strand
CAGCGCGAGGAGCGGCAGGAAGACCACGGCCTGGAGCTCGGTGAGCGTCGCCGCCAGGGCGAGCACCGCGACGACCGCCGCGCCCCACCAGGACCGTGCTCCGTACGCGAACAGCCAGGGGACGAGGACGAGCGCGTACCAGTGCAGGTTCGCGGCGTTGCCTGCGATCTCGACCGGGGCGAGCGGGAGGACGACCGGCACGGCGGCGAGCAGCAGCCGCATCGTGCGGCCCGGGAGGACGTCGCGGGACAGCACGAACACGGCCGCGGCGACGACGCCCACGACCACACACGAGGCCGCCGACACGGTCAGCGCGTACTGCTCGACCGGACGGTGCACGGCGAGGTCGACGACCAGGCGCGGGACGAGGTGCAGGTAGCCGGCGTAGGGACGCAGGAGCGTCCCGTCGACGCCGTACGCGAGGCGCTCGCGCAGGAACAGTCCGCCGTCCTCCGCCCAGGCGGTCCCGCGCGCCACCGCACCGAGCCGCCACCACGCCGTCGCGACGGCGCCGACGAGCACGACGAGGGCGAGGGCCGCCTCGGTCGCGGCCGGTCGGAGGTGCTGCATCGAGCGCTGAACCTAGCCGAGACATCGCCGTTCGCGATATCGACGCTCCGAGATACAACGGTGACTCCCGGCGCGGTGCGAGAGGATGGACGCGTGACGGACCACGGGGTGAGCAGACGAGCGCTCGCTCGGCGCTACCTGTCGGCCTGGATCGGCTTCTCGGCCGGCGGTCGCTTCAGCCAGGCGCTCGCCACCGCGATCCTGCTCTTCGCCTTCGGCGAGCCCGCCGTCCACGCGATGGTCGGCGCCGCCGGCACCTGGGCCGTGCTCGTCACCCTCGTGGTGCTCGCCGGCCTCAGCCTGCTCGGGCAGCGCTACCGCATCGAGTGGCACGGCGTCCTGCCCCTCTCGCTGCTCGCCTTCGTCGGCTTCTGCGCCCTGAGCGTGGTGTGGAGCGAGTACTCCTGGTACGCGTTGCGCGGCGTGGTCGAGACGGTCTGCTTCGTCGGACTCGGGCTCTACCTGGCGCTCGGCCGCGACCTCGTGCAGGTCATCCGCGCGGCCGGTGACGCGTTCCGCATCCTGCTCGTCGTGGCCCTCGGCCTCGAGGTGCTCTCCGGGCTCGTGCTCGACGTCCCGATCCCCGCGTTCGGCATCCAGGGCAACATCGCGTACGGCGGTCCGATCCAGGGCATCGGGGGCAACCGCAACTTCATGGGCTTCGTGGCCGCGACCGCCCTGGTCACCTTCGTGGTCGAGTTCCTCACCCGGTCGGTGACCACCTGGCGCGCGGTCGCGTCCACCGCACTCGCCGTGATCGCCCTCATGCTCGTGCAGTCCCCCATCACCGGCATCGCGATGATCGCGCTTGCGGTGACCGCCCTGGCCCTCTGGGCGCTCCGGCACGCGGCACCGACGACACGGCCGGTCGTGAACACCGTGCTCGGCGGCGCCGTCCTCGGCATGCTCGTGCTGGCGGTCCTGTTCCGGCACCGGGTACTCGCCGAGATCGGCGCCGCCGGTGGGACGGCGACGCGGCTCGGCCTCTGGGCGCAGATCCGGCAGCTCGGCGAACAGGACCCGATGCAGGGCCGCGGCTGGGTCGGCACCTGGCCGACCGAGGACGTCTTCCCCTTCGTCACCCTCGTCGACCCGTCCGGGGTGCGGTTCACCTCCGGGCTCGACGCCTTCGTCGACGCGTACCTGCAGGTCGGGCTCGCGGGGGCACTCCTGCTCGCGATCGCGGGCGGGCTGGCGTTCGCCCGCGCCTGGGTCACCGCGACGACCTTCCCCGGGGTCGCCTACGTGTGGCCGGCCGCGGTCCTCGTGCTCCTGGCGGTCACGAGCACCGCGGAGAGCTACCTGCTGCACGGCGCCGGTCTCATGCTGTTCGCGACCGTCATCGTCGTCGCCGCCCGCCGGCGCTCGTGGCGACGGCACCTGCCGCGCGACCAGTCCTGAGCGGTGGTCGCGCGGCAGCAGGGCTCGCGGCTGACGCCCGTCCGCCAGTAGCATCGGCACGGGCCGCAGGGGGCGGCCCGTCACCGACAGGAGCTGGCATGCCCTTCGTCTCCCGCGTCGTCACCGCCCTGCTCGCGGTCTCGGCCCTCACCACCGCCGCCGTGGGGCTCGCGCCCGCCGAGCGCGCCGTCGCAGCACCGACCGCGACCGCCAGCGGGTCCCGGTACACCCCGCTCGACACCGCCCGGGTGTTCGACGGCACCGTCGGCACCACCCCGGTCGTTGTGCCGATCACCGGGCGCGTCGGGGTCCCGGCGAACGCGACCGCGGTGGTGGTCAACGTCGAGACCGAGGCGCCGACCGCTGCCGGGTACGTGCGCATCACGCCCGCCGGCACCGACGCCCGCGTCGCGCTGCAGGAGTTCCCCGCGGGCCGGACGATCTCGAACCTCGCGACCGTGAAGCTCGCCTCCGGCGGCGTGCAGGTGAAGGTGTCGGCCGGCTCGGCGCGGATCCTGCTCGACGTCTCCGGCTACTACGCCGCCGGCAGCGGCTCGACCTTCACGCCGCTGCCGACCGTCCGCGTCGCGTCGCCGACCGTCGGCACGACACCGGTGCCCGTGCAGTTCGCCGGCAAGGGCGGTGTGCCGGCCGATGCGACCGCGGTGGTGGTCAACGTCGAGACGAACGCCCCGACCGCCGACGGCTACACGCGCCTCACCCCGCTCGGCCGTGATGCATCGGTGGCGACCCAGGAGTTCAGCGCCGGACGCACCGTGTCGAACCTCGCGATCGTGCGCCTCGTCGACGGTTCGGCGCAGGTCCGCCTGTCCCAGGGGACCGCGACCGTCTTCATGGACGTCGCCGGGTACTACTCCGCCTCGTCGACCGGCTCCGTCTTCGTCCCCCTCGACACGACCCGCATCGAGACGGCCACGCTGGGCGACACCCCGCGCACGGTCCGTGCGACGGGCACCGGCGGTGTCCCGGGGACGGCCACCGCGGTCGTCGCGAACGTCGAGGTGCAGGGCACGTCCGCCGACGGCTACCTCCGGGTCACGCCCGCCGGACAGGACGCCTCCGTCGCCGCCCAGGTGTTCCGGGCCGGCGAGGAGGTCTCCGCTGCCGTCATCACCAAGGTGACCGGGTCCACCGCCGCACGGGCGTTCCAGGCCAAGGTCTCGCGCGGGACCGCTGTCGACTACGTCGACGTGTCCGGGTACTTCCTCGACGGGACCTCGGCCTCGGGCACCGGCGTCGACGTGTCCTGGCCGCAGTGCGGGTCCTCGTTGCCGACCGACGCCGCCTTCGCGGTCGTCGGCGTCAACGGCGGACTGGCGAACACCACGAACCCCTGCCTGTCGTCGCAGCTGGGGTGGGCCGCGCAGTCCTCCGGCGGGACGTCCCAGCCGACCGTCCAGCTCTACGTGAACACCGCGAACCCGGGCCGACAGGCCTCGGTCTGGCCCACGAGCAACACGCTGCCGAACGGTGGCGGGACCGTACCGAACCCGTACGGGACCTGCACCGGCGGGTACGACGCCGCCTGCTCGTACGTGTACGGCTGGACCCGGGCGGTCGAGGACGCCACGATCCGAGGCATCACCGACCCGACGGCGTACCGCTGGTGGCTCGACGTCGAGACCGAGGGCACCTGGCAGACGGACCGGTCGCAGAACCGCGCGGACCTCGAGGGCATGGCCGCTGCCCTGACCTCACGAGGCGCGCAGGTCGGCCTGTACTCGACCACCTTCCAGTGGACCAGCATCGTCGGGACCGTCCCGACGTCGAGCCCGCTCTACCGGCTGCCGAGCTGGATCGCGACCGGGGCACCGACCCTGGCCGCAGCGCAGCAGGCCTGCTCCGGGACGCCCCTCACCGGCGGCAGCCGGATCGAGATGACGCAGTACGTCGTCGGCGGGTTCGACCGCAACGCGTCCTGCGTCTGACGGTCGCCGGGCGCTGCAGGCGACCCGGCAGACCCGACGGGGTCACCGACGTCCGAGCACCAGTCGGCACGGCACGGCGGTGTCCCACACCTTGTCGATCGCGTGCGGCGCGTTGTGCACGACGATCGACGCGGACGGATCGGCACGGCACGCCGCGACCTGCGCCTCGACCTGCGGACGCCACGCGGGTCCGTCCTGGCGCAGCGACAGTCCCGGGGCGGCCGAGCCCACCGCGGCCGCGACCACGACCACGACCGCACCCCAGCCGGCGACCGCCGCCGCCACCCGGAGCACGCGGCTCCGGTCGACCAGTGGCTCCCGACGGGCCCGCTGCGCAGGTCGCGGACCGATGAGCAGCGCTGCGGCGAGGACCACCGCGGCGGTGAGGAGCATCGCGGACGGCGCGGCGTAGCGCGTGGGGACGGTCGTCATCGCCTGCAGCAGCCCGGCCGGCTCGTCCCAGCCCCGGTTGCCCGAACTGTTCGCCTTCAGCGCCGCCGTCCAGATGCCGACGGACCCGATCGCGAACGCGACCAGCTGGACGCGCGCCCGCCAGGACGCGACGACGAGGGCCGCGACGAGCAGGACGGCGATCGCGACCACCGGCACCACGACGACGTACGACCCGTGCGCGACGACGGCGCGCGTCACCAGGAACGAGTCGCGGATCCAGGCACCGGCCAGCGGCTCGAGCAGGTACCCCTTGACGACCTCCGCCACCGAGGGGTCCCCCGCCGACGTCGGCCGGACGGTGGTGAGCGCCGTCCACACCTGGAGGCCGAGACCGCCGAGCGTCACGACGGTCACCGGGATCGCCCGGAGCGCGTCCCGGAGGAGGCGCCGCCACCAGGCCACCGCCAGCAACGGCACGAACAACAAGGCCTGGGGCTCGGTGAGCACCGCGAACAGCGCGAGCACCGCGACGGCTGCGGAGCCCCACCAGGTCCGGACACGGGCGGTGAACACCCACGGGACCAGCAGGAGCATCAGCCAGTGCAGGTTCGCGGCGTTGCCGAGCACCTCGATCGGTGCGATCGGCAGGATGACCGGGACCGCGGCGAGGAGCAGGCGGAGCGGCCAGGCCCGGACGACGTCGGCGGACAGCACGAACACCGCGGCCACGACGATGCCCGCGACCACGCAGCTGGCACCCGCCACGGTGACCGCGTACTGCTCGATCGGCCGGTGGAACGCGAGGTCGACGACCAGACGCGGCAGCAGGTGCAGGTAGCCCGCGTACGGGTGCAGCAAGGAGTCCACGGAACCGAGCTCGAGGTGCTCGCTGAAGAACACGTCGCCGTCCTCGGCCCAGACGGTCGCCCGGGTCGTCGGCCCGAGCCGGTACCAGGCGAAGGCCGACGCGATCACCGCGAGGACCACCGCGCCGACGGCGGTGGTGAGGGTCTTGTGCGTGCGCTCCATCGACGGACGACACTAGCCGCGCCACGGCGGTCCGCTGCACCGACGCTCCGCGCTGCACCCGCCGTCACGGACGTGCCGGGGCGCCGGCGGAGACGGACGGGGACCGGTGGTGCGGACACGTCCGGCGCGGTCGCAGCCGTTGGTAGCATCGTCAGCATGTCCCTGCTCCAGCAGACGCTCATCGTCATGCCTGCGTACAACGAGAGCGCGGTGGTCGGCGACGTCGTGCGTGAAGTGCGGGCGACCCTGCCGGGCGTCACCGTGCTCGTCGTCAACGACGGGTCCGCGGACAGCACCGCTGCGGTGGCACGCCGTGCCGGTGCGACGGTCCTCGACCTGCCGTTCAACCTCGGGGTCGGCGGCGCCATGCGGGCGGGCTTCAAGTACGCGGTCGCCAACGGCTTCCGCTACGCGGTGCAGGTCGACTCCGACGGCCAGCACGATCCGACCGGCGTCCCGCAGATCCTCGACGCCCTGCAGCGGAACGACGTCGTGATCGGCGCACGGTTCGCCGGCGTCGGCGACTACGAGACCCGTGGTCCGCGCCGGTGGGCGATGGTGGTCCTGGCGTCGGTCGTGTCCCGGATCGCCGGGACCCGCCTGACCGACACCACGTCGGGCTTCCGCGGTGCCGGCCCCCGAGCACTCGAGCTCTTCGCCGCGCACTACCCCGCCGAGTACCTCGGGGACACCGTCGAGTCGCTCGTGCTCGCTGCTCGCGCCGGCTGCTCGATCGAGCAGATCCCCGTGGCGATGCGCGTGCGCGCCGGCGGCACCCCGTCCCACGCCCCGTTCAAGGCGATGATCTACCTCGGACGCGCAGCGATGGCCCTCGTGGTCGCGCTCTGGCGTCCGCGTCTGTCCCTCCGCGCATCGGAGGTGCCCGGCTCGTGAACATCGTGACCTACGTCTTCGGCATCGTCGTCGCCCTGCTCGTCCTCGTGGCGGTCGTCGAACTCCTGCGCCGCCGCCGCCTCCGGGAACGCCACGCACTCTGGTGGATCGTCGCCGGCGTCGTCGCCCTCGTCGTGGCCGTGTTCCCCGGGCTGCTCGTCAGCACCGCCGCCGTCCTCGGCTTCTCGGTCCCGACGAACCTCGGGTTCTTCGTCTGCCTCGTCCTGCTCTTCATGGTGTCGGTGTCGCAGAGCGCCGAGCTCACCGCGCTCGAGGAGAAGACACGCGTGCTGGCCGAACAGAGCGCGCTGCTCGAGGAGCGCATCGAACGCCTCGAGCAGCAGCACGAGGTCGCCGAGCGCCCGACCGCCGGGCCGACGACCGCCGGGCCGACGACCCCTGCGCAGACGACCACTGCGCAGACGCTGTCCACCCACGTGCACGACGCGGACCGCCGCGGATGACGGCGCCCGACGTCACCGTCGTCATGCTGGCGTACGGTGACGAACCGGTCCTGCACGCCGCCGTGCGGTCCGTGCTCGACTCGGACGGCGTCGACGTCACGGTCGTCCTCGTCGACAACGGGTGCACCTCGGACGCCGTCCGCACCCTGCCGCCCGATCCCCGGCTGACCGTCAGGACCCCGGCCGAGAACCTCGGCTTCGCGGGTGGCGTCAACCACGGGGCGGCGGGCACCACCACGACGTACCTCGCGCTGGTCAACTCCGACGCCGAGGTCCGTCCGGACGCCCTCGCCGCCCTCGTGCGGGTCGCCGAGCGCCCCGACGTGGGGATCGCCAGCGGCAGCATCCGCCTGGCCGACCGTCCGGACACGATGAACTCCGCCGGCAACCCGGTGCACGTCGTCGGACTCAGCTGGGCCGGCGCGTACGGCGAACCGGCGACGGCCCACACGACCGAACAGGACATCGCCTCGGCCTCCGGTGCCGGGCTCGTCCTGCGCCGCGAGCTCTGGGAGCGACTGGGCGGCTTCGAGGACACGTACTTCGCGTACCACGAAGACGTCGACCTGAGCTGGCGGACCTGGCAGCTCGGGCTCCGCGTCGTCTTCGTGCCCGATGCCGTCGTCCTGCACCACTACGAGTTCAGCCGCAACGCCCGCAAGATGTTCCTGCTCGAGCGGAACCGCCGCATCTTCCTGTCGACGCTCTACGGTCGCAGACTCCGCGCTGCCACCGCCCTGCCCGCCGGGGCGATCGGGCTCGCGATGGGGCTGGTGGCCCGCTCGCAGGGATGGGGGCCCCAGCACCGCGAGGCCCGCCGCTGGATCCGCGACAACCGGGCGTGGCTCGCGGAGCGACGTGCCCGTGTCGAGGCCGCTGCCGTCGTCGACGACCGCCGGATGGCGCGCCTGCTCACCGCGACGCTCGACCAGCAGGTGTTCCCGCTCCCCCCGGGCGCCGGTGTCCTGCAGGCCGTGATGCGGGCCTACTGGACGGTCGCCCGCCGCTTCGTCTGAGACCCGTCCGACGCCCGTCCGGGCCGGAAGCCGACCGCGACCAGCGCGACCAGGCTCACCACCGACCCGACGACGAAGCCGGTCGTGCCGGCGGTCAACGGCGCCGACGACACCGAGACGGCGATGACGACGACCCCGGCGACGAGCCCGGTGAGCGACGCCACCGCGACCTCGCCGGACCGTCCGGCGGCGAGCAGGAACGCGGCCGGGACCAGTGCGATCGTGAAGACGAACACGCCCACCAGCAGCCCGCGCAGCACCGGTGCCGCCGCCACGCCCTGCTCGGGGTAGAACAGCGGCATCACGAACCCGGCCAGGGCCGCGATCGCGCCGAACACCACGACGCAGCCCGCCGTGAAGACCAGGAAGACGGCGAGCCGCCGCCGGTCGCGGAGCGAGCCGTTGCCGGTCTCGTGCGCGAAGGCCGGCACGATGATCTGGCTGACGGCCTGTCCCACCATGGAGGCCGGGGTCGCGATGGTGAACGCGGCGGCGTAGACACCGACCTGCGCCGGTGCTGCGAAGACCTCGGCACTGATCATGGCCAGCTGGAGGAGACCGTTGGTGGCCAGGCCGGCCAGGACGTTCCAGGCCGTGAAGGACAGCACGCCGGTCCGCGGAAGCTCGGTGGGACCGGCCACGCCCTTCGGCCAGCAGACGACGGCGAACACGGTGTAGCCGACCGAGATCGGGACGAGCACCAGCGAGTCCGACCCCACGGCGAGCACCCCGGCGAGCCCGGCGAGGGACAACAGCCCGGTCCCGACGTCGGCGAGCCCGACCCGGCGCGCACGGCCCCGGCCGAGAGCCCCGGTCCGGGCGTACGCGTAGGCGCCGTAGCCCGCGACGGTCCACGCCGCGGTGGCGGCCAGGACGCCGTCGTGCGTCCAGCCCCAGGCCACCGGGACCGCGACGGCTCCGAGCACGACGACCGACAGCGCCCAGGTCCGTGTGAGGAGTCGGACGACGTCGCGGTCGTCCTGCCCGCGGGCCACGGCGAACGCGATGTACCGGCTGGCGGCGTTGCCGGCGGCGGTCGGCCACACGAGCGCCGCGAAGATCGACAGCGACAGGACGGCGCTGACGTGGCCCAGGTCCGCCGAACCGAGCGCCCGTCCGATCACGACGGTGTACGCCAGGCGCGCGACGCCCTGCGCGACGATCCCGCCCGTCGACCAGGCCGCCCTCCTGACGAGGTCACCGGAGCCCGTCACCACGGCGGGCTGCACCACCCCGGGGACACCCTCCGGCGTGCCGGGGGTGCTCGGCCGCTCCTCGGGGACGCTGTTCGAGGTCACGAGCGGGGGCGACGGAACCAGCGCTGCACGCCCCACTGCGTCACGCGCGCCATCGCCTCGACGATCACGGAGCGGTCCATCTTCGACGTCCCGAGCACGCGGTCCCGGAACTCGATCGGCACCTCGACGATGCGGCCGCCGAGGTCGTGCACGCGCAGGGTCATGTCGACCTGGAAGCAGTAGCCCTTCGAGTCGACCCCGCTCAGGT
This sequence comes from Curtobacterium sp. HSID17257, assembly GCF_003989515.1. Classification (GTDB taxonomy): domain Bacteria; phylum Actinomycetota; class Actinomycetes; order Actinomycetales; family Microbacteriaceae; genus Curtobacterium. Next base: position 41,993 of record NZ_RBLU01000012.1, on the reverse strand, counting down.
CCATGCGGCGGACGACGTCGGCGCGGTACACCCGGTACCCGGCGGTGACGTCGTGCACACCGAGGCGGAGCATGACCCGCGCGTAGAGGTTCGCCGTCCGGCTGAGCAGCTCACGGCGCTTCGGCCAGTCGACGACCGACCCGCCCCGGACCCAGCGGGAGCCGATCGCGAGCTGCACGTCGGCGGCCGGGGCATCGGCGACCGCGGACAGCAGGGCGGGCAGACGGTCCGCCGGGTGGGACCCGTCGGCGTCCATCTGGACGAGCAGCCCGTAGCCGCGCTCGAGGCCCCAGTCGAACCCGGCCACGTAGGCCGTGCCCAGCCCGAGCTTGCCGGTGCGACGCATCAGGTGCAGACGTCCGTCGTCGGCGGCGAGGGCCTCCACCCGGTCGCCCGTGCCGTCGGGGCTCGCGTCGTCGACCACGAGCACGTGGGCGTCCGGCGCGTGCTCCAGGATCTTCGCGACGGCGTTCTCGATGTTCTCGACCTCGTTGTAGGTCGGCACGACCACGAGGGCTCTGGGGGCGGACGCAGGGTCCTGGGTGTCGGGCACTGTCGGATCCGCTCCTTCATCGATCGTCGCCGAGCGATCGTAGCCGACCCCGTCGCCGGGCACACACTCGGACGCCCGGTGCGCCGCGGAACAGGTCCGTGTCCGAGGCCCCGATCCATGCCCGGCGGGCCCTGCTCCCTGCGGCGGGGTACCGGACCCGAGCGCTGCTAGAGTGCCGGATGGCTCGCGACCGGCGAGCGACGGCGCAGGGGCGTCGGGTGAGGAGACGCGGGACACCGATGACCGGAACGAGGCTCGGAACGACCGGACGGACCAGGACGACCGGTGCACGACGCCCCGCCTGGCAGGTGTTCCTGATGGCGTTCCTCGTCATCGCGGCCATGGCGGGCAGCTGGGCGATGACCAGCCCGCTCGAGTCCGCACCGGACGAACCCGCGCACACCATCCACGCAGCCGCCGTCGTCCGCGGTGAGTTCATCGGCGACGAGTCCTCCGTGCAGCGAGGAGCCAGTGACGTCGAGGTACCGGCCTGGGCCGCACAGACGTCGAAGCTCGCGTGCTTCGCCTTCAACCCGGGCATCGCCGCCAACTGCCAGGAGCCGGTGACCGAGTCCGACGCCGAGCAGACCGCCACGACGAGCGCCGGGTCCTACAACCCCGTCTACTACGCGGTCGTCGGCCTGCCGTCACTGGTCCTCGACGGCAAGAGCGCGCTGTACGCGATGCGGGGTGTGAGCCTGCTCTGGTGCTCCGCGCTCCTGGCGCTGGCGGTCGTGGCACTCGCCGGCCTCCGCGCTCGCGGGTGGGCGTTGGGTGCCTTCGCGGTCGCCGTGACCCCGATGGTCCTCTTCATCCTCGGCTCCGTGAACCCGAGTGCGCTCGAGATCTCCGCGACCGTCATGCTCTTCTGCTGGCTGACGCTCATCGCCGAACGCCGTGCCGCCAGGGTCGCCCCCGCGCACGCGGCTGCGGTCGCGGTCTCCGGCGCGCTGCTCGCCAACACCCGGAGCATCGCCCTGCTCTGGTTGCTCATCGTCGCGGTCGCCACCCTGTTCGACCTGCGCCTGCTCGGCCGTCTGGTGCGTTCGCGCACGGTCTGGGTCGCCGCTGCCATGCTCGCCGTCGCCGCGGTCGCCGGGTTGGCCTGGACACTCGGGAGCAACAGCCTCGGCGAAGGGGTCCCCTACGCCGGAACGGGAACGAGCCACCTGCGCGGCTTCGTGCACATGTTCGCGCTGACGTTCCAGAACTCGGACGGCTACATCGGACTCTTCGGCTGGATCGACACCGCACTCCCGCCGTCGACGGTCTCGCTGTGGGGTGGTCTGATCCTCGCCCTGACGATCGGCGCGCTCGTCTTCGGCCACGGCCGTCGACGCTTCGGCGTCATCGTCCTCGCCGCGGCGATGGTCCTCGTCCCGCCGGTGGTCCAGGGCATCGCCGTCACCGAGTACGGCTACATCTGGCAGGCCCGCTACGTCCTCGCGATCCTCGCCTGCATGGTGATCGCCGCCGGTGTCGCGCTCGACCACGCCTTCCCGCACGCGTTCGCGAACTCCCGGGTTCGGTGGATGTTCGGGCTGATGCTCGCGACCCTCGCCGTGCTGCACGTGCACAGCTCGATCTGGGCACTGAAGCGGTACGTCGTGGGCGCGCACCTCGGGTGGCGCACCATGGTCACCGAGCCGCAGTGGCAGCCGCCGCTCGGCTGGCCCGTCTGGGTGGGCGTGCTCACCCTCGCGGTGGTCGTCGGCGGGTTGCTCGTGATGCGCGTCGCCGTCGCGCCCGCCGGGCCGGTCACGGTCGACGCGTCCGAACTCGCCGGGCTCGACGACGGCCGTCCGCCGCGTGAGCCGGCAGACGCCGACGAGGCGTTCTCCGACGAGGCGTTCTCCGACGACGCGACCGCGGACACCGCGCCCACCCGCACGGTCGCGCCGGCCGACGTGCCGGCACCCGACGTCCGCTGACGACGCAGCCACCGACGCCGACGCCGGTTTCGGCCCCGGCCCCGGCCGCGGCCCCGGGTGCGGTACGGGATGACGCGCGCTCGGTAGCGCGGTTCGGGCCACGCGTCGCGGAGCGTCGGCCCCACGGGTGATCACCGGGCGCGCCGAGGCGCTCCGGCAGGACGCGCCCAGCGCTCCCACCACCGCCCTGTCGTTCCGCTCTCTCCGCAGGCCCCGCCCCGCGCTCCGGTCAGGGAAGCTCGATCACGGAACCGTCGCTCCGGCAGGGCGGGACCCGTCGAGCCGGCTCCGCACCTCGGCGGGTCCCCCGGCTTCCCGGACGACGAGCGCACCCGGCCGCCGATGACGCTCGGGCACGCCCACGACGCTCGAGCACACGGACGACGCCCGGACACGCGGACGGCCCCGACTCGCAGAGGAGTCGGGGCCGTCCGTGAGCGGTCGGGAGACGCCCGGTCAGGGCACCGTCACGGTGAAGCACCCGAGCGAGCTGTCCCCGCCGGTTCCGGTGTTCACCGCGGTGAAGCAGACCTGCTGTCGCCCGGATACGGCCGGGACGGTCGTATCGAAGCCGTGCGCCGGACCGAGGGCCGGGTAGGCGGCGCCCACGTCGCTGCGCGTGACGTTCGCCGTCAGCGGCGTGACGGTCGAACCGACCTGCGCCTTGACGGTGATCGCGGTCCCCGGGGTGTCCTGGTCGAAGCCCCACCCGCGGATCGCGATGCCGCCCGCGACACCGGTCACCGAGTCGACGGAGCCACGGGGCTTCGTACCCGGGTCACCGGCGACGGTGACCTGCCGGCAGCCGAGGTCGGTGTCCCCGCCCTTGCCGTCGTTGACGGCCGTCAAGCAGACCGTCTGCGCGCCGGTGCCGGTGGGCACCGTCGCGTCGAACCCGGTCGTCCCGGTCGCCGCAGGGTAGGCCTTGGGCACGTCGGCTCGGGCACCGGAGGCGGTGAGCACGGTGGTGACCCCGGCGACGCTCGCGCGGACCGCGATCGGCTTCGCCGTGTCGGGGTCGAACGCCCACCCGACGACGCGCACGCCGCCCGGGACCGCGGTCGCCGCGTCGTACCAGCCGATCGGCTTGCTGCCGGCGTCCGTGACCGTGACCGTCCAGCACCCGAGCGACGTGTTGCCACCGGTGCCCGTGTTCACCGCGGACAGGCAGATCTGCGTCGGACCGGTGCGAGCCGGGACCGTCGCCTCGAACCCGTGCGCTGCGCCGGCGGCCGGGTAGGCGTTCCCGACGTCGGTGCGGACCGTGTCCGCGGTCAGCTTCGTGACCGTGCCTCCGACGGTCGCGGTGACCGTGAGCGGCGACTTCGGGGTGTCGCTGTCGAACGCCCAGCCGCGCACCGTGATGCCACCCGGCGCGGCGGTGACGGCGTCGACGTTGCCGCGCGGGACGGCACCCGAGTCCACGACCGGCTGCAGGACGGTGACCGTCTTGCACCCGAGGTCCGTGTCCTTGCCCGAGCCGACGTTCACGGCCGTGGCGCAGATCGTCTGCACGCCGGCAGGAGCCGTCACCGTGCCGCCGAACCCACTGGTCGCGCCGGCCTTCGGGTAGACCTTCTGCACGTCGGCTCGCGCCTGGTTCGTCGGCAGCGTCGACGAGGTCGACCCCACGCTCAGCTTGACCGTCAACGGACCCGAGGTGTCGGCGTCGAACGCCCAACCCCGGACGGTGATGCCACCGGCGGTCGGCGTCGCCGAGTCGAACACACCGGTCGGCGAGTTGCCGCTCGCGGCCACGATCGTCACCGACCGGCAGCCGAGCCCGGTGTTCGCGGTGCCGCCGCCCTGGTTGATGCCGTAGGCACAGACGTTCCAGGTGCCGGGCGACAGGGTCATCGTCGTCTGGAAGCCGTGTGCCGCACCGTAGGCCGGGTAGACCTTCGCGACGTCCGGCCGGGACTGGTCGGCCGTGGCGTGCTGGCCCTGGGCGTTCGCGTAGACGTCGACGGGGATCGACGCGGTCGTGTCCGGGTCGATGGCCCACCCGCGCAGCGTCACGGTGTTGCCGGAGGTCGTCACGGAGTCGAGGGCGCCGAACGGGTTCCCGGTCGGGACCTGGACCGTCTGGCAGCCGGCGGACGTGTTCGGGCCGCCCTGCGCGTCGATGAAGAACAGGCACACCTGGTGCTGACCACCCGCGATGCCGAACGTGCCGCCGAAGCCGTGGTCCGGTCCGTTGCTCGGGTAGGCCGCGCCGACGTCCGTGCGCCGCTGGTTCGCGGTGAGCGCGCCCGCGCCGACACCGTCGATGTAGACGTGCACCTGGATCGGCGTCTTCGCGGCGTCCGGGTCGATCGCCCAACCGGAGACGCTCACGGAACCGACGCCGGTCGTGATCCCCTCGACGTTGCCGAACGGCTGCGACGCGCCGGTCGGCGACCCGAACCAGTTCTGGTAGTAGTTGAAGAAGTTCAGGTTGCCGTACGCACCGCAGGCACTGTCACTCCGGCCGGCGAGGACGTTCGCGTTCGGCTGGTACGGCGTGTAGTAGTACAGCGCCGCGGTCGCCTTGTTCTGGACCGTCACCTGGCTGGAACCGCACGCGGCGTTCGGGTTGAACCGCACGGCCGAGGGCACGCCGATCGGGTACCACGTGAAGTAGTTGCTCGTGCCCGGCGGGTTGCCGTAGCGCTTGAGCTGCCACGCGGCGAGGTAGATCTGGTTGTACAGGCCGGCGTACGCGGGGTCGCACCAGCCGGGCTTCGCGGTGTTGTCGGGGCAGGCGTAGCCCATCGCCCGGTCCAGGCGCGCGTCGGACGGCGCGGACATCGTGACGAGCGACTGCTCCTTCTGCAGGATCACGAGCAGCGCCTTCGCGCTGATGCTGCACGACCGCTGCACCTTGTAGATGATGGTGGAGGTCAGCTCGTTCGCCGCACCCTGGTACGCGGCACACATCGCGTCGGCACCCCGCGACGTGGTGTTCGTCCGCTTCAGCCGCAGGCAGTTCCCGTTGCCACAGGACGGCTCGTTCGCGTTGAGGAACGCCTGGATCTCCGCCTCGGACATCGCGTTGGCGTTGTAGAAGTTCGCGTCGGAGATGATGTTGCCGGCTTGGAACGTCGCCGCGCCGGCCGAGTTCGACTGGACGGCCACGAGGCCGCCGACCACGGTCGCGACGAGCGCGAGCGCGATGGCACTCCGGAACCAGATGGATCGCAGCAGCGCTGCCATGGGTGCTTCCCCTTCGGGCGTCCGCCGCGCGTCGACACGGCGCCTGATCACCTGCTGTCGGGAATCAGCAGACATGGACAGTCAGATGCTATGCGATCACAGGAGTTCACATCAGCCCCGACTGTCACCCCGAACGAGGGGTGCGCGTGTCGGATCGGCGCTCGACGCACGCAGCGGGGCGGACGGGAGGCGCGCCTCCCGTCCGCCCCGCTGCGTGCGCTGGCGCCTGCCCTCAGTGCGCGGTGTCGGCCGCCTCGTCCGCGGTCTCCGGCTCGACCGTGGTCGCCGCAACGGCCGCCTCGGCGGCCGCGAGCGTGCCGGCCGGTGCCACGACCGGCTGCTGCCCGGCGAGCACCCCCTCCGGGTCGACGAGGAACGGGTAGATGTGCTCGAGCGCGTGGTCCCACGAGCTGTGGTTCGCGTCGATGGTCGCGAGCGCACCGGCGGACAGCTTCCGCCGCAGCTGCGCGTCGCGGATCAGCGAGTCGAGGTTCTCGACCATGTCGTCGAGCGATCGCATGGTGAGCTGCGAGTTCTCGTCGTCGCGGAACAGCCACGTGAACCACTCGCTGTCCGGCGCCACCATCGGGACACCGCTGGCCATGAGCTCGAGCGGCAGGTAGGACGGGTGCCGCGAGATCTGCATCGTCAGACCGATGTCCGTCTCGCGGTACATGCGCCCGGTCGCACGGTAGTCGAGCAGGCCCATGTCGATGAAGTCGGCGCTCTGCGGCAGGTACCGGGCGCCGGCGGCGAGGATCCGGACCCCGTCGCCGTGGCGACGCTTGATCTCGGTCAGGGCCTGGAAGACGAGCTCCCAGCAGTTCCGGAAGTGGTCGCGGGCGTACGCGAAGATCGTGACCGGCTCGTCCTCGCCCTTCTCGCGGCGACCGTCCGGGTGGTAGATGGACCGGTCGACGGCGGGCGTGAAGGGGATGGACTTGCCGCCGTACTCCCCCGAGTAGATGCGGTGCATGCTCTCGGTGTTGCAGATGCCGTACAGCCCGAGACGGTAGCTCTCCTCGGCCATCGCGAACATGCTCGACGCCGGGTAGAAGGCAGGCTCGTAGTCCTGCATCAGGTAGAACTTGCGCGGCGCGCTGTCCGAACGCGCGACGTGCATCGCGGTGAGCCAGAGCGTGGCGATGGCGGCGTCGGCCTTCGGGACGGCCGCGATCTGCTCGTCGGAGCCGTCGTAGAACATGACCTCCGACTCGGCCAGCGACGGGAACGCCGCGGCGATCGCCGACTTGATGTAGGCCTCGTTCGGCTGGGCGTAGGCGATGAACCGGTGGTGGACGCCGTGCTCACGGGTCAGCTTGTCCGCGAGGCGGAAGGCCGTGTTGAGACCGCCGAAGAACGGCATGTCGACGTCCGGGATAAACCAGTTGATGGTCCGGACCGGCCGGGGGCCGGTCGTCGCGGCGTGCACCGCGTGCACCCGCTCGACGGTCTCGTGGGTGATGGAGGCCACGCCGAGGAGCGACTTGGCCTCGTCGGAGATCGAGGAGCTCTGCGCGACCTTCGTGTAGGCGCGTCCGAGCACGGCGAACGCGAGCTGGACCGGCTTCGGGTCGCGCGTGCTCGCGAAGCGCGGGACGGCGGAGAGCCGGGACACGTTCGGCGACGAGTAGGGGTCGCCGTTCTGCAGCCACGGGTGGTACCGCCAGTAGCTGGCGTAGAAGTCCTCCATCGGGACCGAGGTCCCGCGGGTGATCGACTCGTAGTGGCGCACCATGTCGAAGGGGATGACGACGTTGCGACGGCCGGCGATCACCTGGTCGAGGCCGAGCACGACGTCGCTCCCGGTCAGGATGAACCGCTCGTCGAGGCCGCCCACCTCCTCGAAGTGCTTCCTGCTGATCGCGACGCACGCCCCGGTCACCGCGAGGGAGTCGCGGTACCAGCGGGTCGAGCCGAGCAGGGTCTCGGAACCGGGCTGCATCCCGGTGAACAGGTTGTCCGCGAAGCCGTTCGGGCCCACCATGACGCCACCGTGCTGGATCAGGCCGTCGCCCTGACGGTGCTGCATGCCCACCGTCGCGACGCCGTCCCGCTCGAGCATGCCGACCATGTCGCGCAGCCATGTCGGGTCGACGATCTCGGTGTCGTCGTTGAGCATCAGGACCACGTCGCCGTCGGTCGACCGGACGCCGACGTTGTTCACGCGCGAGTAGTTGAACGGGGTCTCGGTCCACCAGATGACCTTCGGCACGATGCCGTGCTCGCCCGAGGCGTACCAGGCGGCGCGCTCCTCGTCCTCGCCGCCGTTGTCGACGATCGTGACGTCGAACTCGGGGTAGTCCGTGCGGGCGAGGCTCGGGAGCAGGCGGTCGAGGTTCGACCGGTTGTGCCGGGTCGGGATGACGATCGACACCTTGGGCCAGGCCTCGGGCTCGAAGGACACCCGCACGACGCCGTCCTGGGGACGCGTCGTCACCGTGTGACCCTGGGCCTCGAGCACCTCGCGCACCATCGCCGCGTCGGCGGGGGTCGCCCGCCAGGCGGTCTCGTCGACGCGCTCCGAGAGCAGGACCCGGGAGACGTTGCCCACGGTCCGTTCCTCGAGGCGGGCGCTGAGCAGGAAGCGCCAGACACCGCGGTCGGACAGGTCGGCCTCGGGCACCCGGGACACGACGGCACGGCTCGCAGCGAAGGCCCGACCGATGTAGTTGGCCCCGAGGAGCATCTCCGGCGACCACATCGGACGGAAGCGCGGCGAGGTCCGACGCCCCCGACGGCCGATCCGGTCGGAGTCGAGGACGATCAGCCCGAGCGCCGGGTCGATGCGGTGCAGGCGCGCGATGTCGGTGAAGGCGTTCGACCGGAGGACGCTGCCGCCGCGGAGGAACAGGAAGAAGTCGGCGTCGACCTGCTCGGTGATCGCCGCGAAGGTCGTGCCGCGCGGCACGACGACCGCCTCGACCTCGCCGTCGCCGCGCTGGGCACGGACGCTGTCGAGCGTCACCTGGTCGGCCTGCGGGTCCGTCGACTCGACGACCACCGCGAAGCGGGTCTGGGAGACGCGGTCCAGCGGCGCGTGCGGGATGCGCCGCTGCTGCGCGAGGAAGTCGTGGTACGACTCGAAGCCGGCGGCGCGCTGCGGCACCTTGGCGAAGAGCTGCTTGGTGTCGGCGAGCCAGACCCGGGCGCCCTTGTAGGAGTGGAACCCCGCGATCGCGAGGCCCCGGCTCCTCGAGTTCATCGGGAGCGACTTCCGTGCGCTCGCGACGGCCCAGACCCTGAACTTGTGCAGCAAATTGCTCTCCCTGACGTGTCGATCGACTCGGGCAGTCTAGAGGGTGTTCACCGGCCGAGGACCGACGCGGTGGCGTCGAGGTACGTCGCCCCGAACCGCTCCGTCGGTTCCAGCACCGCCCCCTCGGCCCACTCGTTCCAGGCGTTGAGGAAGACGACCGGCGCATCCGGGGTGACCCGCTCCGCGGACCGGACGGCCTCCGCCAACCAGCGGCGGAACGTGAACGGGTTGGCGCCGTACCAGAGGTCCGGAGCGAGCTGTCGGCGCGCGGTGTTGTCGAAGCCGACCATCACCCCGGGAGCGACGTCGCCGAGCCCGCCGGGAGCACGGAGCCGGTCGATCGTCTCGTCCGCCATCGCACGGTACTCGAGGATGCGCCCGGCGAACGCCGGACGAACCTCGAGGGCGCCCTGTTCCTTCCACCGCCAGGGGTGGTTGTGCGGGGGGAACCCGAGCAACCCGTCGAGCCCGGAGTCCGCGAGCCCGTCCGCGCCCAGCCCGTCGAACACCGCTCCGACGTCGACGCCGAGCACGTGCAGCGGACCGACCCCGGCCTCCTCGGCCCGTCGACGCCACGCGGCGATGGTCGCGCGGTGGTCTGGCAGGTGCGCCGGCCGGTACACGGCGATGACCGCGGCACCGCGGATGCGGTACCAGCGCGGGTCCGCCAGGAGCGGGAGGAGGTGCTCGAGGAAGTCCTCGGCGGGGACGCGGTCGTAGTCCTGGGCGATCAGGACGGAGTCACCGCGTCCGTCCCAGGTCCGCGTCCAGTCCTCGTTCGCCCACATCACGCAGAACCGCTGGTCGAGGTCGCTCGCCGCGAGGCGCTCGAGCGGCATGCTCATCAGCTGCTTGCCCGCGAACCAGTAGTGGTAGTACATGAAGACCCCGATGCCGGCGTCCTGCGCGAGTCGGGTCTGGGCCGCCCGGACCTCGTCCCGGTGCAGGTCGTAGAAGCCCAGCGTGCTCGGGAGCATCGGCTGCGCGTGCCCGAGGTGGTCCGGGACGGCGCGCGTGACGTTGGTCCACTCGGTGAAGCCGGTCCCCCACCAGGCGTCGTTCTCGGGGAAGGTGTGGAACTGCGGCAGGTAGAAGGGCACGACCTCGGCGGCCACCGGCGGTACCGGACGCCGCGGGGGCAGGGCGTCCACCGCCGAGACGGTCAGACCGCTCTCCACGGTGAGCACCCCGAGCAGCCGCTCGACGGCGTGCGCGGTCGTGCCGTCGATCTCGCCGCGTTCGTCCGGGAAGTCGTCGCGGTCCATCCGGAGGGCACGCAGCCCACGGAGCACGAACCCCTTCGTCCAGTAGACCGAGCCGCCCGGGAAGCGCAGGTCGATCGGCAGGTCCTCGAGCTCGATCCGGCGCAGCAGCGACCGGACACCGGGTTCGTCGGCGCCCCAGTGCTCGGCGCCCACGATCGAGGCGCCGGAGGTGACCATGCCGGCGTCGGAGTACCGGAGCGCGTCGAGCACCCGGGCGACCTGCTCCGGGCTGCCGAGCACCGCGTCGAGGAGCTCGTCACGCCACTCGGCGCCGCTGCCGGACAGCGTCGTGTGGCCGGCCCGCCAGGCCGACCGCTTGGTGTGCACCTTGAGGACCGCGTCGTACCCGTCGAGCAGGCCGGCGTTCACCACCGACACCAGCGGCAGCACGTCGCGCCCGCGGTTCTCGATCGGCAGGACGAGCACGCGGCGCACGAGGTCGAGGGCGCTCGTGTCGAGGTCGACCTCGACGCCGTCCGTCACGGTCACGACGAGGTCGAACGGCTCCGGGACGGCACGCAGGCGCTCGACCAGACCGGGGACGAGTTCCGGGTAGTGCACGTGCAGGACGACGGCGACCCGCGGTCGGTCCAGCGGCGTGGAGGTGGCCGGCACGGCGGCGTCCGCGGCGGCCACCAGCTCACGCCACTGCTCGGGGAACCCGACGAACCGACCACCGGAACGGCGTTCGACCCAGGTCCGGAAGTCGTGCGGCGGACGCGACCCGGCCTCGGCGACGGCACCCTGGCGGATGAGGGCGCGTCCGAGACGGATGCGGTACCGACCGAGACGTCGCTTCGCCCCGGCGAGGGTCGGGATCCTGATGGTGGTGCCCCTTCCGGTCAGTCGGTGCGGGGTCTCGACCACCGCTCCAGCCGGTCTATCGTAGTATCTCCGCGGCGATCTCCCGGTCGCCGCCGGTCCTGCGCATCCGCGGGACCGAACCCTCGTGAGGAGACCGCACCCCATGCCTGACGCGAGTTCAATGGCCGTCCGACGGGCGGAACGGCTGGCGACCGAACCCTGGCAGCACGCAGGCGCCCGCGGCACCGGCCTGGCGGGGTTCGCCAACAGCGTGCGCGACATCTGGGCCCAGCGCGAGCTGCTCGGCATGCTCACGAAGCGCGAGCTCAAGGCCCGGTACAAGGACTCGTCGCTCGGCTTCCTGTGGAGCCTCGCACGGCCCCTCACCCAGCTCTTCATCTACTACGTCGTGCTCGGGACGTTCCTCGGCAACGCGAAGGCGATCGACAACTTCGCGATCTACATCTTCTCCGGGCTGACGATCTTCACGGTCTTCCAGGAGATCGTCGGCTCCGGCACCGCGTCGATCGTGGTGAACTCCGGCCTGGTGAAGAAGGTCTACCTGCCGCGTGAGATCTTCACGCTCTCGTCCGTCGGGTCGGCGCTGTTCAACTTCCTCATCCAGTTCGCCATCCTGCTCGTCGCCGCGCTCGCGCTCCAGACGATCGCGTTCGGCTGGGACCTGCTCTACGGCGTCGCCGCACTGGTGCTGACCATCGTCTACGCCGTCGCCCTGGCCCTCCTGCTCGGTGCCCTCAACGTGTACCTCCGCGACGTGCAGTACCTCGTCGAGGTCGTCCTCATGCTCGCGATGTGGGGCTCCCCCATCGTCTACTCGTGGACCCAGGTCGCCACGCGCGTCCCCGGGTGGCTCACCGAGCTGTACCTCAACAACCCGGTCACCCTCGCGGTGATCGGCTTCCAGCAGGCGATGTGGGGCGCGACCAGCCACGGCACGACGCCGGACCACCTCGCCACCCGCATGCTCGTCGCCCTCGTCGTGGGCTTCGTCCTGCTGTTCGTGTCACAGCGGGTCTTCGCCCGCCTGCAGGGCAACTTCGCCCAGGAGCTCTGATCGATGTCCACCGCCACCCCCATCGTCCGCGTCCAGGACGTCTCCAAGCGGTTCGTCCTGCACAAGGAGAAGAGCCTCAAGGAGCGCGTCCTCAGCGCCGGCCGCAACAACGCCTTCCGTGAGGACTTCTGGGCGCTCCGCAACATCGGCCTCGAGATCGACTCCGGTTCGACCGTCGGCCTCATCGGCCCGAACGGGTCCGGCAAGTCGACGCTGCTCAAGACCATCGGCGGCATCATCCAGCCGACGAGCGGATCCGTCGTCCGGCGTGGCCGGATGGCGGCGCTGCTCGAGCTCGGCGCCGGCTTCCACGCCGACCTCACGGGCCGCGAGAACGTCTACCTGAACGCGTCGATCCTCGGCCTCTCGCGGACGCAGACGGACCGCTACTTCGACGACATCGTCGAGTTCTCCGGCATCGCCGAGTTCATCGACACGCAGGTGAAGTTCTACTCGAGCGGCATGTACGTGCGACTCGCCTTCGCCGTCGCCGTGCACGTGGACCCGGACCTGCTGCTGGTCGACGAGGTCCTCGCCGTCGGTGACGAGGCCTTCCAGAAGAAGTGCCTCGACAAGATCGCCTCCTTCCAGAAGGAGGGCCGGACGATCGTGCTGGTCACGCACACGCTGAACCAGATCACCGACCTCTGCTCCCGCGCACTCGTGCTCGCCCGGGGCAGCGTCGTCTTCGACGGCGACCCGACCGACGCCGTGAGCGTCCTCCGCTCCGGGTTCCAGACCACGATCGCGGCCGACGAGGAGAGCGCGCGTCGCACCGAGCCGGAACCCGAGCCCGCCCCCTCGTTCGACATCGCCCGGGTCGAGTCGATCGTCGTCGCCGGTGACCGTGACGACAAGAGCGGCCAGGTCGTCGTCCAGCCCGACCGTCCCCTGACCATCGACGTGACCGTCGACGCGCGGACGCAGCTCGACGAGTGGGGCATCGGCGTGCACGTCGACAACCCGTTCGGCCAGGTCGTCGTGGGCACCCACAGCGACCTCGTGAAGACGCCGATCCCGTCCTTCGTCGGCAAGAAGACGGTCCGCTTCACGTTCTCGGACGTCCGCCTCGGCGGCGGGGAGTACCGGGTCACGAGCGCCGTCTTCGGCCGCAACAGCCAGGAGCTGCACCGCATCACGGACGGCGCGACCTTCACGGTCCGCCCGACCGCGACCTCCTACGGTCCGATCGGCGCCGCCGCCGCGATCCAGTTCTGACGCCGGTGCCCGGCCGGATCGAGGTCGTCGTCGTCAACTGGCGACGCGCCGACCTGACGATCGAGTGCGTCGAGTCGCTCCGGGGCCAGGCCGACGAGCTCGGCGCGGTCGTCACCGTCGTCGACAACGCCTCCGGTGACGGCTCGGCCGAGCGGCTCCGCGCTGCGCTCCCCGGCATCCGCGTGCTCGAGAGCCCGGACAACGGCGGGTTCGGCACCGGTGTGGACCTCGCGGCGGCGGCCTCGACGGCGGACGTCCTCGTGCTGCTCAACAACGACGCCGTCGCCGAGCCCGGGTTCCTGACCGCGCTCACCGCCCCGGTGCTCGACGGCTCGGTGACCGGTGCGACGACCGCGAGGATCCTGCTCCGGAGCGAACCGGGCGAGCGGGTGCTGACCAACTCGACCGGCAACGTCGTCGACCGCGCCGGGAACGGCGGCGACCGCGACTGGCTGGTCCCCCACCCCGCACCAGCGGAGCCGGCGGTGTTCGGCTTCTGCGGCGGTGCCTGCGCGATCGCGATGCCCGCGTTCCGGGCCGCCGGCGGCTTCGACGAGTCGCTCTTCATGTACTACGAGGACACCGATCTCAGCTGGCGACTCCGCCGGCTGGGCCACGACATCCGCTTCGTCGGCGACGCCGTCGCGGTGCACCGGCACGCCTCGTCGCTCGGCACCGAGTCCGAGGGGTTCGTGGTCGCGAACACGCGGAACCGCCTGGTCGTGGCGGTGAAGAACGCAGCGTGGCCGGTCGTCGCACGCGCGGCGGCACGTGCGGTCGTCCGGACCGTGCTCGACACCGTGGCCCGTGACCCGCGCAGTCGACGGCGCGCACGCTGGGAGCGGCGCGCGCTCGCCCAGGCCGCCACGCGCCTCCCGGCCGCCCTGCGGGAACGACGCACCATCGACCGGACGGCCACCGCACCGCGGCCGCGCACGACCACCTGAGCCGACGCCACCCGCGACCGCCAGGAGGCAGTCGCGGGCGGCCGTCGACCGCAGCCCTCAGCGTCGTCCGCAGCCCTCAGCGTCGTCCGGAGCCCTCAGCGGCGCCCGACGACCCGCAGGGCGTCGCGGCGCACCCGGTCCCGGATGCGCTCCGTCACGAGACGCGGGCCGCCCTCGCGGAGCAGCCTGGCGAACGTCACGAGGTCGTCGCGGCGGGTGCGGGCGGGGAGCGGGGGCGGGTCCTCGACCATGTTCCAGATCGGCACCTCGCTCCGGACCGGTGCGTCCAGGAACTCGAGGAACGGTGCGAGCACGCGGTCCCAGGTCATCTCCGCTGCGAGTTCACGGGACGCAGCAGCCCACGCCTCGCGTGCGCTGCTGTCCTGTGCGGCACGCACGATCGCGGCGGCGAGGGCGTCGACGTCGCCCACGGGCACGGTCAGGCCGTTGCCACGACGTTCGACGAGGTCCGCGAACACGTCGCCCTCGCTCGTGATGATGGGCAGCCCCGCCCACAGGTAGTCGAGGTTGCGCGTGCGGAAGCTGAATCGGGTCTCCAGACCGGCCGGGTGCGTGGTCACGCCGATGTCCGCCTCGGCGAGGTACCCGGCACGCTCGTCGTAGGGCACCCACTCCTCGTTGAACACGACGTGGGTGCCGAGGATCCCGAGCTCGCGCGCGAGGGCGACGGCCTGGTCGGGGACCGCGTGCCCGTCGAGCATCGCGTTCGGGTGCACCTTCGCCATGAAGAAGAGCCGGAGCTCGGGGACCTCGTGGCGGGCCACGTCGACCGCGCGGATCAGGGTCATCGGGTCGAACCAGTCGTAGATGCCGCCGCCCCAGACGAGCACGAAGTCGTCGGCGCCGATGCCCTCGACCTTGCCGCGGAGGGCACCGGGGGTCGGCTCGAAGGCCTGGCCGGTGACGCCGAACGGGGCGATCCGCACGAGGTCGTCGATGGTGCCGTCGTCCGTGCCGTTCTGCGGTCGGACACGACCGAGCGCGGCGAGCTGCCCGATCCACAGGTCACGCTGCCGGTCGTTGGCGCAGAGCACGAGGTCGGCGCGGGCGAGCTGCGCGTTGAGCTCCTTGGTGAGCTCGCTGACCACGCGCGTCTCCTGGTCGCGGTCGAACCCGTGCTGGCGGCCGAGGAACTCGAGGTGGAAGGGGTCGTAGAGGTCCATCACCTGGACCTGCGGACGGACCGCGAGCCACGGCACGGTGTTGTAGAACCCGCCCTGGAAGACGACGACGTCGCACTCGTCGACGAGCGCCTCCGCGTTGTCCGCGCGGAACTCGACGACCCGGAAGCCCTCGCCCTCCCGGGACACGGAGCGGGACGACGCGATCGTCACGTGGTGGTGGCGCGCGGTCAGGGCCCTGGCGATCTCCCACGCACGGATGGCCGGACCGGCGAGGCGTTCCGAGATGGGTTCGCCCACGATCAGGAGCACGCGCGCGCGAGCGGGGACACGGGTTGCAGTCACCCCAGCGAGCGTAGTGGCAACGGGGTTCCGTTATGCTTGACGCTGCCCTGCCGCCCGAGAGGAACCGCACAGCTCCATGACCGTTCCACTGCTCATCGACGGGACCGCGATCCCGGAACGGCTGGGCGGAGTGGGGCGCTACCTCGAGGGGCTGGTGTCCGGGCTCGACGAACTCGGCGCGTCGTTCGCACTCGTCCTGCGACGCGAGCACGTCGGCCACTTCCGGGCGCTCGCCCCGTCCGCGAAGATCACCGTCGCCCCGGACTGGATCCGCTCCCGGCCCCTGCGCTTCGTGTGGGAACAGGTCGGACTCCCGTGGCTCCGCCTCCGCGCCCGGGCGCGCGTGCTGCACTCGCCGCACTACACGTTCCCGCTGCTCGCGCACCGCAACGTCGTGACCCTGCACGATGCGACCTTCTTCAGCGACCCGCAAGCGCACAGCAGGATCAAGCGGACCTTCTTCCGCGCATGGATCCGGGCCGCACTCGTCGCCCGACGCGTCTGCATCGTGCCGAGCGCCGCCACCGCCGCCGCCCTGCGCGAGCACGTCGACGCGGTCCGCAGCGACGTCGTGGTCGCGCACCACGGCGTCGACCACACGGTCTTCCACGAACCGAGCGACGCCGAGGTGGACCGCGCCGCGGCGCACCTCGGACTCGACCGTGACCGCGGCTGGATCGCCTTCCTCGGCACCATCGAGCCCCGCAAGAACGTCGGACCGCTCGTCGAGGCGTTCCGGAGCCTGCGACGCTCGCGACCGGACGGGCCCGACCTGGTCGTGGCCGGTCAGCGCGGCTGGGACACGGTCGCCGCCGCCGCCCTGGACGCCGTCGGTCCGGCCGACGGCGTGCACGAGGCCGGGTACGTCCCGCTCGAGTCGCTCCCCGGTCTGCTCGGCGGCGCCACGGTGGTCGCCTACCCGAGCTCTGCCGAGGGCTTCGGCCTCCCCGTGCTCGAGGCGATGTCGACCGGGGCCTGCGTCCTCACCACGGACCGCACGGCCCTGCCGGAGGTCGGTGGTGACGCCGTCGCCTACACCGAGCCCGATGCGTCGAGCATCGCGGCCGCGCTCCTCGCCCTCGTGGACGCGCCGGAGCGCCGCGCCGGACTCGGGCGCGCCGCCGTGGACCGCGCGGCCACGTTCAGCTGGGCAGCCACCGCGAGCCGCCACCTCGAAGCGTTCCGGAGCGCGTCGTGAGTTGCGTCGCTGTCGTCACGGTCGCCTACGACTCCGCGGCTGCGCTCGAGGGGTTCCTCGGGAGCATCCGCGCCTCGGAGCACCACGGCGACGCCGACGTCGTCGTGGTCGACAACGCCTCGTCGGGGCAGGAGGCCGCCCGGACCGTCGCCGAGCGGCACGGCGCCCGGTTCCTCCCGCTGCCGGACAACCGCGGGTACGGCGGCGGGGTCGCGGCCGGGCTCGCACTGGTCCCCGACGACGCCGAGTACGTCCTGGTGTCGAACCCCGACGTCGAGGTCCGGCCCGACGCGATCGCCACGCTCGTGGCGGCCGCCGACCGCACGCCCCTCGGAGCCGTCTTCGGACCGCGCATCCTCGACGCGGACGGACAGGTGTACCCGTCCGCCAGGAACGTCCCGTCCCTCCGGACGGGGATCGGACACGCCGCCTTCGGTCGGATGTGGCCGAGCAACCCGTGGTCCCTCCGGTACAAGGCCGAGCGGGACACCGACCGGGAGCGCGACGCCGGATGGCTGTCCGGCGCGTGCCTGCTCGTCCGCCGTGACCGGTTCGTCGCCCTGGGCGGGTTCGACGAGAGCTACTTCATGTACTTCGAGGACGTCGACCTCGGTGCACGCGTGACCGCTGCCGGGTGGACCAACCGGTACGTCCCGGCCGCCGTCGTCACCCACACCGGTGCGCACTCGACCGCGCAGAACGTGCGGCGCATGGAGCAGGAGCACCACCGCAGCGCGTACCGGTTCCTGTCGCGCCGCTACCGCGCGTGGTGGCTCGCACCGCTGCGGCTGGTCCTCCGCGTGGGTCTGGCGGCGCGGGCGCGCTGGGTCACCCGCTCGCAGCGCTGACGCCGGACGCCCTGACGCCGACGCGCTGACGTCGGACGCGCTGACATCGGACGCGACGACGCCCCGGTCTCGTCGAGACCGGGGCGTCGTCGTCCTGCCTACTTGCCGAGCAGGCGCCGCAGGTAGACGCCGTAGCCGCTCTTGACCAGCGGTCCGGCGAGCGCCTCCAGGGCCGTGTCGTCGATCCAGCCGTTCCGCCAGGCGATCTCCTCGATGCACCCGATCTTGCTGCCCTGTCGGTCCTCGATGACCTTGACGTACTCGGACGCCTGCATCATGGACTCGAACGTCCCGGTGTCGAGCCACGCGGTCCCCCGGTCGAGGACCTGCACGCTCAGGCTGCCGTCCTCGAGGTAGCGCTCGTTCACGGTGGAGATCTCGAGCTCACCGCGCGCACTCGGCTCGATGGTCTTCGCGATCTCGACGACGCGGTTGTCGTAGAAGTACAGACCCGGGACGGCGTAGTCCGACTTCGGGACCGCGGGCTTCTCCTCGATGGAGAGCGCCCGGAACTCGTCGTCGAACTCGACCACGCCGTACGCCTTGGGGTCGGCCACCTGGTAGGCGAAGATCGTCGCCCCGTCGACCGAGGTGTTCCGCTTCAGGCTCGAGCCGAGGCCGGTGCCGTGGAAGATGTTGTCGCCGAGGACCAGCGCGACGCTGTCGTCGCCGATGAAGTCCTCGCCGATCACGAAGGCCTGGGCAAGGCCGTCCGGACTCGGCTGCACGGCGTACTGGATGTCCATGCCGAGCGACGATCCGTCGCCGAGCAGCGCCCGGAACTGGTCGTTGTACTCGGGGGTCGTGATGACCAGGACCTCGCGGATGCCCGCCATCATCAGAGTCGACAGCGGGTAGTACACCATCGGCTTGTCGTAGATGGGCATGAGCTGCTTCGAGATGCCCTTGGTGATCGGCCAGAGGCGGGTACCGGACCCGCCGGCGAGGATGATGCCCTTCATCGTGCTCCCCCGTTCGTGCGCAGCGACTCCGTGTACGCGAGGCACTCGTCGAACGTCGGCAGCAGGCCGAGCTCGGCCGCCTGCTCGAGCGTCGGAGCGCTGGTGTCCTTCTCGGACAGCACCGGCTCACCGATGCCGTCCGGCAGCTCGAGACCGACGGTCGGGTCGAGGATGCTGATCCCCTTCTCCCGCTCGGGGTCGTAGTGGGCGCTCACCAGGTAGTTCACCGTGCTCTGGTCCTCGAGCGCGACGATCGCGTGACCCAGCCCCTCGGACAGGTACACGGCCCGACGGTCGACGTCGTCGATGCGGACCGAGTCCCACTGCCCGAACGTCGGCGACCCGACGCGGATGTCGACGATGTAGTCGATGAACGCCCCGCGGACCGCGGTGACGTACTTCGCCTGGCTCGGGGCGACGAGGGCGTAGTGGATGCCCCGCGCGACGCCGCGCGAGGAGATCGACATGTTCACCTGACGGAGGTCGAGCGGGTGCCCGACGGTCTCCTCGAGCACGTCGGCGCGGTACGCCTCGAGGAAGGCCCCCCGTGCGTCGCCGTGCTGGACGGGGGTGAACTCCCACGCGCCTTGGATCTTGAGTTCGCGGATCTGCACCGGGGAAGCCTAGCAAAGGGGTCCGCCGGACGGACCGGACCATGCTCCCACGTAGGCTGTGTCGGTCGTCCCGACCGTGCCCCTCGCCCTTCCGACCAGAGAGCGACCCCAGCCCGTATGAAGCTGTTCGTCCAGATCCCGTGTCTCAACGAGGAGACCACCCTGCCCGCGGTCCTCGAGTCGATCCCGACGTCCGTGCCCGGTGTCGACGAGATCGAGGTGCTCGTCATCGACGACGGCTCGACGGACCGGACCGTCGAGGTCGCCCGTGCCCACGGTGTGACCCACTTCGTGCGCCACACCACGAACATGGGCCTCGCGCGGTCCTTCCGTGACGGCGTCGACTACGCCCTGCTGCACGGGGCGGACATCGTCGTGAACACCGACGGCGACGACCAGTACCCGCAGGCCCGGATCGCGGACCTGGTGCAGCCCATCCTGCGCGGCGAGGCCGAGATCGTCATCGGTGACCGCCAGACGCGCACGATCGAGCACTTCTCGACCCTGAAGAAGGGCATGCAGCGACTCGGTTCGTGGGTCGCGAGCCGTGCCGCCGGGCTCGACCTGCCCGACGCCGCCAGCGGCTTCCGTGCGTACTCGAAGTACTCGCTGATCCGCCTGAACATCGTCACGCGGTTCAGCTACTGCATGGAGACGATCGTGCAGGCCGGCTACAAGCGGCTCGCGATCGCGAGCATCCCGATCACGACCAACCCGAAGACCCGCGAGTCCCGGCTGTTCCGCAACATGTGGCAGCACGTCTTCGCCTCGGGGTCCGCGATCGCCCGTGTGTACCTCATGTACCGCCCGATGGCGCTCTTCGCCTCGGTGAGCGCCGTGCTGCTCGTCGCCGGTCTGGTCCCGTTCGTGCGGTACCTGGTCCTGCTCACCAGCGGCTCCGGCGGCAACCACCTGCAGTCGCTCCTCATCGGCATCGTCCTCGTGATCACCGCGGTCCTGTCGATGACGATCGGTGTCGTGGCCGACCTGACCCGACTGAACCGGACCCTCGCCGAGGAGCAGCTCGACCTGCAGAAGCTCGCTCGGTACGGTGACTGACCCCGTGACCGCCCCCACCCGCGGCGAACGCCTCGTCGTCCTCGCGGTCACCGCGACCTTCGGGGTGATCCTCGTCCTCTGGGCGGCGCTCGTGCCGACGTTCGAGGCTCCCGACGAGCGGGCGCACTTCGATGCGGCGGTGCACGTCGCGATCGGCGACGGGTGGCCCGACCCGGGTGACCTCCACCTGCTGCAGGCCGTCGACGGGGCCGGCGCCGGGACGACCGCGTCGATGGGGGCGTTGCTCGACGCCTCGAGTGCTGCCGAGGGCGACACCGTCGACCAGATGACGCAGCACCCGGCGACGTACTACGTGCTGGCCGCCGGGGTCCTGCACCTGATCGACTTCGAGGCGCACCGCCCGGCTATCGACGTGCTCGCGCTGCGCCTGTTCAGCGCACTGTTCGTCCTCCCGCTGCCGGCGCTGGCGTGGGCCACGGTCCGACGGGTCACCCGGAGTCCGCGGGCGGCCGTGGTCGGCGCGTTCGCCGTGCTCGCGGTCCCCGAGCTCGCCTCGATCGGGGCCTCGGTCTCGAACGACCCGCCGGTGATGCTCTTCGGCGCCACCACGGTGTGGCTGGCCGTCCGGGTGCTGACCGGGGATGCCCGGACGAGGACCGCGGTCACCCTCGCCCTGTCGCTCGGTGTCGCGATCCTCTGGAAGGGGACGGCGCTGCCGCTGATCCCGTTCGTCGCGGTCGCCGCTGCCCTGTCCGTCGGAGCGTCGGGCCGGCGGGTCGTGCTCCGGCGACTGCTGCGGGCGCTCTGGGTCCTGGCCGTCGCCGCGGCGGTCGGCGCGTGGTGGTGGTTCCGGAACCTGCTCGTCTTCCACACGCTGCAGCCGGACGGCTTCGCGTCGCTGCGTCCGCCGCAGCCGTTCCCCGCCGGGACCGGTCCCGACCCCGTGACGTTCGTCAGCATCTCGTGGAGCACGATCGCCCGGACGTTCTGGGGCAGCTTCGGCGGTGGGGCGCAGTGGGTCGTCTCCCCCGTCGTCTACGAGACCGCCACCGTGCTCGGTCTGGGCGCGGTGCTCGTGTGGGGGTTCCGGCGGGGGCCCGGCCTCGGTCTCGCCGTCACGCTCGCCGTCCTGCCCCTGACCGTGTTCGTCTTCCAGACCGTGACGAACTGGAACAGCTACCTCGCCACGACCTTCGTCGGCGGGACGCAGGGGCGGTACTCCTTCCCCGCGATCACCGCGTTCGTCGCCCTGAGCGCGATCGCGTGGCGCCGTGCCCTCGGCCCCCCCGCCGGCCGGCGCCGGTTCGCCACGGTCGTCAGCTGCATCGCCGCCGCGCTGGCCCTGTACGGCCCCGCGGTGGCCTACACGTCGTTCGCCGAGGTCGCCCGCGCGCGGGTCACGTCGGCCGGGCTCGCGACGCTCGCGGCGTCCACCCCGGTGCCGGTGGCGGCGGTCGTCGCCGCGTGGGTCCTCGCGCTCCTGCTGGGCGTCGGTGCGGTCCTGCTGTCGCGCCGTGTGCCGAGCAGCTCCGCCACGCTCCCGTCGGTGACCGACCTCGGAGCCCGCCCGTGAGGGGCCTCCGCCGCGTGTGGCGAGCCTCGCACTCCGAGCTCCTGGCGGTCGCCGGGGTCAGCGCGACGTTCGTCCTGCTCCTCGCGACGTGGGCAGCCGTGAACCCTCCCCTGCAGGGTCCGGAGGAGGCCGCGAACGTCGACGCGGTCCTCCACCTGCTGGCGGGACAGCTGTGGCCGGCGACCGGTCACCTGCACTTCTTCCAGGGGCTGCTGGCCCAGGACGTCGCCGTCCGGTTGCCACCGGCGTCGGAGCGCGGCTCGATCGCCGCGATCGTCGGGGACGGCACCGAGAACGCGCTCCGGAACCCGATGTCGCAACACCCACCGACGTTCTTCGCGGTGCAGGCGGCCGTCGCGGTGGCGCTCGACGCCGGGTCCCGACGCTGGGACCACGTGGTGCTCGTGATGCGCCTGGTCGACGTCCTGGCGATGGCCCCGCTGCCGGCGCTCGTGTGGGCCTCGGTGCGTCGCGCCACCCGCTCGCCGCGACTCGCGGTCGCCGCCGCTGCGGTCCTGCTCGCCGTGCCGCAGATCGCGCAGGTCGGGTCCTCCGTCTCGGTCTGGGTCCCGGTCATCGTCGCCGGCGCCCTCAGCACCTGGCTCGCGGTGCGCGTGCTCACCGGCGACCGGTCGTGGTGGACCCTGCTGGCGCTCGGTGGGTCGGTGGCGGTCGGGACCGCCGTGTCGGCCGCCGGGTTCCTCGCGGTGCCGTTCGTCCTGGTCGCGGTGCTCGCCGGACGGCTCGGCAGCGCCGCGGCGCGGCGGCCCGGTCGCGACGTGCTCGTCCGCGACGTGCTCGTCCGCGTCGGCCGGTGCCTGGTGGTGCTCCTCGTCCCCGCGGTCACGACCGGGTGGTGGTACGCCCGGCAGTTCGTCCGGACCGGTTCTCCGCAGCCGGACCCGTACGCGCCGGTCCGGGACCCGTGGCCCGCGGGCCAGGGCCCGGACGTCGTGCAGTTCGTCGGGACGTTCTGGAACGGCATGTCGGACTCGTTCCTGGGGCTGCTCGGTCGGTACCAGTGGCCGCTCTCGCCCGTGATCGTCGACACCGCCACCGTGGTCGCGCTCGCCGCACTGGTGTGGGCCGCGGCGAGTCGCCGGGTCGACCGACGCTCGATGGCCGTCGTCGGCACGTTCCCGCTCACCGTCCTCGTCGTCGTCCTCGCCCGGGACTGGGCGACCTACGTCGGGCACGTCGGCATCACCGTGACCCAGGGCCGGTTCCTGTTCCCGGCGATCGCCGCCCTGCTGGTCGTGCAGGCGCTCGCCTGGCGAGGCCTGGTCGTACGGCGAGCGGTCCGGGTGCGGCTGGCCCGAGCCGTCCTGCTGGTCGCCCCGGTCGTGGCCGTCGCAGCGCTCGGCCTGCTCTACTCGGGGTCCTTCGAGGGTCTCCAGTTCCGGGTCTCCGCGGCGGGCCGACAGGCGCTCTGGACGTCGCTGCCGGCCGGCCGGGGTGCACTCGCGGCGCTCGTGGGCCTCCTGGCCGTCGTCGGGCTCGCCACCGCGGTCGCCCTGTGGCGCTGGTTCGGTCGCGACGACACCGCCGGGACCGCGCCCGCTAGACTGCCCGCCGACCGTCGAACCGATCACTGAAGGAACAACGCGTGAAGATCCTCGTCACCGGAGGAGCCGGCTTCATCGGCTCGAACTTCGTCCGCCGTACGCTGCAGGACGCCTACCCCGGTCTGGAGGGCGCCGACGTCGTGGTCTACGACGCGCTCACCTACTCGGGCAACCTCGAGAACCTCGCGCCCGTCGCGGACTCCCCCCGCTACTCCTTCGTGCAGGGCGACATCACCGACGCCGCGAAGCTCGACGAGGTCGTCCCCGGCATCGACGCGATCGTGCACTTCGCCGCCGAGTCCCACGTCGACCGTTCGGTCCGCGACTCCGGCATCTTCGTCGAGACGAACGTCGTCGGGACGCAGCGCCTGCTCGACGCCGCGCTCCGCCACGGCACGGAGCGCTTCGTGCACGTCTCCACCGACGAGGTCTACGGCTCCATCAGCGAGGGCTCGTGGGCCGAGGACCGCCCGCTCGAGCCGAACTCGCCGTACTCGGCGTCGAAGGCCGGCAGCGACCTGCTCGCGCGCAGCTACCACCGGACGCACGGGCTGAACCTCTCGATCACGCGCTGCTCGAACAACTACGGGCCGTACCACTTCCCCGAGAAGGTCATCCCGCTGTTCGTCACGAACCTGATCGACGACCGGCACGTCCCGCTGTACGGCGAGGGCAACAACATCCGCGACTGGCTGCACGTCGACGACCACACGCGCGGCATCGCGATGGTGCTCGTCGGGGGCCGCGCGGGCGAGATCTACAACATCGGCGGCGGCACCGAGCTCACGAACAAGGAGCTCACCGGCATGCTGCTCGAGGCCACCGGCAAGGACTGGTCGTACGTCGACCGCGTCCAGGACCGCCTCGGCCACGACCTGCGGTACTCCGTGGACATCTCGAAGATCCAGGCCGAGCTCGGCTACGAGCCGCAGGTCCCGTTCGAGCAGGGCCTGGCCGACGTCGTGCAGTGGTACCGCGACAACCGCGCCTGGTGGGAGCCCCTCAAGGAGCGCGCGGCCCTCGCATGACCCGCTACCTGATCACCGGCGCGGCCGGCATGCTCGGCCAGGACCTCCAGCAGGCCCTCGCCGGTCGTGACGTCACCGCGCTCTCCCGTGCCGAGCTGGACATCACCGACCCGGAGGCGGTCGCCGCGGCCGTCGCCGGTCACGACGTCGTCATCAACGCCGCCGCGTACACGAAGGTGGACGACGCCGAGTCCCACGAGGACGACGCGTACGCCGTGAACGCCCGCGGCCCCGAGGTGCTGGCCACCGCGGCCGTCGGCGCGGGCGCGAAGCTCGTGCACGTGTCGACCGACTACGTCTTCGACGGCAACGGCACCTCGCCGTACGCCGAGGACGAGCCGACCGACCCGATCGGGGCCTACGGTCGCACGAAGGCGGCCGGCGAGGACGCGGTCCGACGGATCGCGCCGGACTCGTCGTACATCGTGCGGGCCGCGTGGCTCTACGGCGCCGGTGGCCCCAACTTCGCGAAGACGATGATCCGGCTCGCCGGGTCGCACGACACCGTCAGCGTGGTCACGGACCAGGTCGGTCAGCCGACGTGGACGGGCGACCTCGCCCGACAGATCGTCGCGATGCTCGACGCCGACGCACCGGCCGGCACCTACCACGGCACGAACGCCGGGCAGGGGTCGTGGCTCGACTTCACGAAGGCGATCTACACCGAGGTCGGGCTCGACCCGGAGCGCGTCCTGCCGACGGACAGCTCGGCGTTCGTCCGTCCTGCTCCGCGTCCGGCGTACAGCGTGCTCGGGCACGACGCCTGGCTGCGCGCCGGCATCGCGCCGATGCGCGACTGGCGCGAAGCGCTCCACGCAGCGGCAGAGGCCGGTGTCCTCGACGCCTGAGCCGACCGACGGTGGGACCCCCGGACGTCGCGGTCGGGTCCTCACGGCGGTGAAGTGGAGCGCGGCCGCACTCGCGGTCGCGCTCCTCGTCGTGGGGGTCGTGCAGCAGTGGGACGCGATCGTCCGTGACGTCGCCGCACTCTCGGCCGGGACCGTCGCGACCGGTCTCGTCGCGACCTTCGTCGCCCTGGTGGCGAACATGGCGTCGTGGCGGGCGATGACCGCGGCGACGGGGACACGTCTGCCCGTGTCGGCGGCGGCGTCGGTGTTCTTCGTCGGGCAGCTCGGCAAGTACCTGCCCGGCGGGGTGTGGTCGATCGCGGCGCAGGCGGAGCTGGGGCGCGCCCACGGCCTCCCCCGCGCCACGAGCGCGGTCGCCGCACTCGCGTCGATGCTCGTCAGCATGGTCACGGCCGCCCTGGTGGGCATCGGCGGCCTGCTCGTCGGGGCGCCGGACGGGCTCGCCACGTTCTGGTGGCTGGCACTCGTCGCGGCGGTCGGCCTCGTCACGGTGGCGCCGCCGGTGCTCGCGCGGCTGATCGTCCTCGCGATGCGCCTGCTCCGTCGTCCGCCGCAGGTCGTCGCACTCACCTGGAGCGGGACCCTCGCATCGGTGGGGTGGTCGGCGGCGATGTGGCTCGCCTACGGGGTGCAGGCGACGACCGTCCTGCGCGCGTTCGGGGCGCACGGACCGTCGGTGCCGCCGCTCGCGACCGGCGCCTACGCCGTCGCCTGGTTGGTCGGGTTCCTGGTCGTCGTCGCCCCGGCCGGCCTCGGGGCCCGGGAGGGCGTCCTCGTCCTGCTCCTCGGACCCGTCGCCGGCGTGCCCGGCGCCCTGGCCCTCGCGGTCGTCAGTCGCGCGATGATGACCCTCGGCGACGTCGTCCTCGCCGCCGTCGGAGCGGCGCTGGCGGTCCGACACCGTCGCCGCGGCGGTCGTCGCGGCGGACGCGGCGGCGCAGCGGGATCTCCCGAGCGCCCCTGGTAGTGTCGCGCCGGTACTGCGCGCAGTGCCGCCCCACCGACCCGAGGAGCCCCACCGCATGACCACTCTCCGCGTCGTCGTGGACCAGGTGATCGCGCCGGTCCCGGGTGGGATCGGCCGCTACGCGGAGGAGCTCACGCGGAAGCTCGTCGAGACGGCTCCCGCCGGCTGTGACGTCGAGGGCATCGTGTCCGCCGCCCCGCGCGCCGACGTCGACCGCCTGCGCACGCTCCTCCCGGGGCTCGCCGGCATCGAGCGGCTCGCCCTGCCCCGGCGCGAACTCGCCGTGGCCTGGCAGGGCGGCCTCGCCCACGGCGCCTCGCGCGGCATGGTGCACGCGCCGAGCGTGCTCGCGCCCCTCGTGAAGCACGACCGGTTCCAGGAGCCGGGCCGGCAGACGGTCGTCACGGTGCACGACACCGTCCCGTGGACCCACCCCGAGACCCTGACGCCGCGCGGCGTGCACTTCCACCGGGCGATGGTGAAGCGTGCGTGGAAGCACGCCGATGCCGTCGTCGTCCCCACGCACGCCGTCGCGGCGCAGCTCGACGAGATCCACCACTTCGGTGACCGGCTGCGGGTCATCGGCGGAGCCCCGACCGGACGTCTGCGCGTCCCCGTCGACGCCGACCTCCGTGCCGAGCGCCTGGGTCTCCCGACGCGCTACGTCCTCGCCGTCGGCACCCTCGAACCACGCAAGGGCCTCCGCCAGCTCATCGAGGCGATGGCGCACCCCGACGCGCCGCGTGACGTCCCGCTGGTCATCGCCGGGCCAGACGGCTGGGGGGACGTCGACGTCCACGCGATCGCTGAACGCGCCGGGCTCGCCGCCGACCGGGTCAAGGTGCTCGGTCGCGTCGACGACGCCGACCTCGCGGTCGTGTACGACCGGGCGACGGTGTTCGTCTTCCCGAGCCTCGCCGAGGGGTTCGGCCTGCCGGTGATCGAGGCGATGAGCTTCGGCACCCCCGTGATCCACTCGGACGACGCCGCGGTCAGCGAGGTCGCGGCGGACGCCGGTGTCGTCGTCGCCCGCGACCGACCGGAGTCGTACCCCGAGCGGCTCGCGCAGGCGATCTACCAGGTGACCGCGGACCCGCTGCTCGCGGGGCAGCTCGCCGTCGCCGGGCCCGACCGCGCCCGCATGTTCGACTGGCACGACTCGGCGCTCGAGACCTGGCAGCTGCACGCCGACCTCTGAGCCACAGGAGCACCACCCACCCGGACGGTCACGGCTGGGCATCGATGCGCCGACCCACCGACGCGCGCGCGACGCGGCCCCGGCACGGCTGTCATCATCGAGCCATGTCTCGTCGTCCCGCTCCGGTCCTGACCGCCTCGATCGTCCTCGCCGTCGGCCTGGCGACCACCCTGGCGGCGTGCTCCGGCGACGATGCCGGCCCGGACTCCTCCCGTTCCCCGTCCGGAGCGTCGTCGAGCAGCAGCGCGAGCGGTGGCGACGGCGCCGCTCCGACGGACGACGGCACCGCGAGCGGCACCGGCAACGGCAGCGGCGTCGACCACCCGGACCACGTCGACTTCGACAAGGTCGCTGCGCAGGGCGTCGCGGCGGCCGGCGGTGGCACGGTCGTCTCGATCGCCGGGTCCGGCGACTCGTGGACCGTCGTCGTCGCCGGACCGGACGGCTCCCAGACGCAGTCCGTCGTCTCGGCGACACTCGACCGTGTGACCTCCGGCCCGTTCCCGAAGCAGGTGGACGCAGCGACCCAGGCCGCCACGACCGCGCGCGCTGCCGCGCTGCAGACCACCGCGGCGAGTGCCGTCGCCGCGGCGACGGCGGCGGTCGGCGGCGGGGAGCTCGCATCCCTCGTCCTCGACGGCACGGCCGCCGCACCGACGTGGGCCGCCACGGTCACGACCGCGGACGGCACGCGGTCCGTCTCGGTCGACGGGCTCACCGGCGTCGCGACCCCCGCCTGAGACGGACCGGGCCGGGCCCGACCCCCGGCCGACGCACGAGGTTTCCCGAGCCTCGACTTCCGGCCCGGGCGCGCGGGCCCGGCGGTCGGCGTCAGACCTGCTCGCGGAGCGCCGCGGCCTTCCGCTCGACGACGCGCTCGAGTCCGGCGGCGTACTCCGCGAGGCGTGCGGCGACGTCCGGCTCCGACGAGCCGATGATCCGCGCCGCGAGCAGTCCTGCGTTCGCGGCCCCGTTGATCGCCATCGTCGCCACCGGGACACCCGCGGGCATCTGCACGATCGAGAGCAGCGAGTCGAGGCCGTCCAGTCGTGCGAGCTGCACGGGCACGCCGATGACGGGGAGGGTCGTCATCGAGGCGACCATGCCGGGCAGGTGTGCGGCTCCGCCGGCGCCGGCGATGACGACGCGGATCCCACGGCCGGCCGCACCGCGGGCGTAGCGCACCATCTTGTCCGGGGTGCGGTGCGCCGACACCACGTCGGCCTCGAACGGGACGGCGAGCTCGGCGAGGGCGTCCGCCGCTGCGCGCATGGTGGGCCAGTCGGAGTCCGACCCCATGATGATCGAGACGAGCGGGGAGGGCGCGGTGGTGTCGGTCACGACACGAGGCTAGCCGAGCCCAGCGGACGCGGTGCGTACGCACCGCGCGCCTCCGGACGGGAGACGCGACCCGCTCCGACCGCGCGGGTCACCCCGCGCGGTCCCAGCGGCTCGTCCGCGCGTCAGTCGTCGAAGTGGGCGGCCGCTGCACGCGCCCGGTACACGACGTCGTCGACGTCGTCCCCGGTGACCGTCACGTGCCCGACCTTGCGGCCGGGTCGTGGGGACTTGCCGTAGAAGTGCAGCTTGGCGTCGGGGAAGGCCGCGAGCGCGCCGGGGTACCGGGCGGCGAGGTCGCCGTCGGCAGGTCCCCCGAGCACGTTCACCATCACCGCGACCGGGTCGTGCGACCCGGTCGCCCCGAGCGGCAGGTCGAGCACCGCCCGGAGGTGCTGCTCGAACTGGCTCGTCGTCGCGCCGTCGATCGTCCAGTGACCGGTGTTGTGCGGCCGCATCGCGAGCTCGTTCACGAGGATGCGCTCGTCGGCGGTCTGGAACAGCTCGACGGCGAGCACCCCGGTGACACCGAGCTCCTCCGCGATGCGCACCGCGAGCGACTCCGCCGCGTCGGCGAGCCGGCCGGCGCTCGCGGGCGCCGGCGCGATGACCTCGGCGCAGACGCCGTCGCGCTGGACGGTCTCGACGAGGGGCCAGGCGACGATCTCCCCGGAGGGGCGTCGCGCGACCGACTGGGCGAGCTCGCGGGTGAAGGGCACGAGCTCCTCGACGAGGAGCGCCTGGTCGGAGCCGGACTCGGCGATCGCCACGAACCAGTCGTCGACGTCCGAGGCGTCGGCGACCACTCGGACGCCCTTGCCGTCGTAGCCGCCGCGGGCGGTCTTGACGACGGCTCGCCCGCCGTGGTCGGTGAGGAAGGCGCGGAGTTCCTCCGCGTCGTGCACGGCGGCCCAGTCCGGCACCGGCAGGCCGAGGTCGCTGAGGCGCTGCCGCATGACGATCTTGTCCTGGGCGACCGCGAGCGCCTCGGGCCCCGGGTGCACGGCGATCCCGGCCTCGACGAGGCCCCGCAGGACGTCCTGCGGCACGTGCTCGTGGTCGAAGGTGACCGCATCCACCCCGCGGGCGAAGGCGAGGACCGTGTCGAGGTCGTGGTAGTCGCCCTCGGCGGTGGCGGCGATGGCCGCCGACATGCCCGGGCCCTCGGCGAGGACGCGGATGTCGAGACCGAGCTCGACAGCAGCGGGGACCATCATCCGGGCGAGCTGTCCGCCGCCGACGACTCCGACACGCAAGGCCATGCTGTGTGTTCCTTCCGCCGCTCCCACCGGTCGGTGAGAGCACGTTGTCTACAATGGAGGTTCTGCCGGTCGCCGACCGGCGCCTGCCGGGGTCCGCCCGGCCACCCACAACTCTACGGATCTTGGAGACGACGTGCGGCGACTCATCGCGCAGCTGGCCCGCTTCGGAGTCGTCGGAGCCGTCGGCTTCGTCGTCGACTTCAGCGTGTTCAACCTGCTGCGCGCCACCGTGCTGTCCCCCGACGAGGTGCACTCGGGGCCCTTCTGGGCGAAGGTGATCTCGACGGTGCTCGCCATCGCCGTGAACTGGTTGGGCAACCGGTACTGGACGTTCCGCCACCAGCGTCGGTCGGTCGCCGCGCGGGAGGGCGTGGAGTTCCTCGTCGTCTCGCTGGGTGGCATGGCCATCTCGCTCGGCTGCCTCGGGATCTCCCACTACGTGCTCGGCTTCACGTCGGCGTTCGCGGACAACGTGTCCGGCAACGTGATCGGGCTCCTGCTCGGCACCGCCTTCCGCTTCTGGCTCTACAAGGTGTGGGTGTACCACCCCGACCGGGTGCAGCAGGAGGCCGAGCGCACGGTCGTCACCGAGGACGCCCGGCTCCCGCACGAGGTCTGAACCGCCGCCGCGCAGGCCACCGGGGCACGATGTCGTCCGTAGGATGGCTCGATGCGCCTCCGACCGACCGCCGAGCCCGCTGAGGACCCCGCCGGAGGCGCCGCCCCCGGCCAGGACGGTGCGCCGCACCGGCGGTCGAGGCTCCTCGTCCTCGCATCGACCTTCCCCGCCCGGCCCGACGACGGCGTGCCCGCGTTCGTGCTCGACCTCGCGCGGCACGAAGCCGAGGAGTTCGACACCGTCGTCCTCACGCCCCGGGTGCCCGGTGCCGCCGCCGACGAGGTCGTCGACGGGGTCCGGGTGGTGCGCTACCCGTACTTCTCCCGACGGTTCGAGGACCTCGCCGACGGGGCGATCCTCGACAACCTCCGGGCCCGCCGCAGCCGCGTGCTGCAGGTCCCGGCCCTGCTCGTGGCGCAGTACCTGGCGGTCCGACGCGCGGTCCGGGCGGGTCGACCCGACGTCGTGCACGCCCACTGGGCCGTCCCGCAGGCCCTGGTCGCGACCCTCGCCGCGCCCCGGGTGCCGATGGTCGTCACCACGCACGGCGGCGACGTCTACGCCCTGCGCGCCGCACCCCTGGTACGCCTGAAGCGCTGGGTGCTGCGACGTGCGGCGCACGTGACGACGGTCAACGGCGAGATGCGCGAGCGGCTCACGCGGTGGGGTGTCCCCGAGGCCGGGACGAGCGTCGTGCCGATGGGCGTCGAGACCGGGCCGGCCGCAGCCGCCCGGGCACGGACCGCACGGGTGCCGGGACGGGTGGTGGCCGTCGGTCGGCTCGTCGAGAAGAAGGGCTTCGCGGTCCTCCTCGACGCGCTGCGACGCATCGACGACGTCGCGTGGGAGCTGGTCGTCGTCGGTGACGGCCCGCTCCGCGCCGGACTGGAGCGGCGGGCCGCAGGACTGCCGGTCACCTTCGTCGGTCAGCGCGGGAAGGACGAGGTCCTCGACGCGCTGGCGTCCGCCGAGGTGGTCGTGGTGCCGTCCGTCCCCGCGTCGAACGGCGACCAGGAGGGGCTCCCCGTGACGCTCCTCGAGGCCGCCGCCGTCGGGGCCGCCGTCGTCGCGAGCGACCTGCCGGGGATCCGTGACGTCGTGCAGGACGACGTCTCCGGTCTCCTCGTGCCGCCCGGCGACGTCGACGCGCTGGTCTCGGCGCTCCGGCGCGCCCTCACCGACCGGGACGGGCGGGAGCGGTGGCAGACCGGGGCCGGAGGGGTCGCGGAGTCCTACACCGGTGACCGCATCGGCGAACGGTACCGGGCGGTGCTGCGGGCCGCGGCTGGGCGGCGCACCGACTGACCGCGCGCGGGCACGGTCAGCGAGCGACCGCGCCGATCACCGCCCCATGCCGCGCACGGTGAACCCGGCGGCGGTCCACGCGTCGCGGTCGAGGCAGTTCCGGCCGTCGAGCACGACGGGTGCGGCGACGAGGTCGGCGACGACCCGCGGGTCGAGCTCGCGGAACTCGGCCCACTCGGTCAGCACGAGCACGAGGTCGGCGTCACGCAGCGCCTCGGCGGCGGAGTCGACGGTCTCGACCTCCGGGCGCACCCGGGCTGCGGTGTGGTTCGCGGCGGGGTCGTACGCCAGCACCGTCGCCCCGAGCTCGACGAGGCGTGCGGCGATGTCGAGCGCCGGCGAGTCGCGGACGTCGTCGGAGTTCGGCTTGAACGCGAGACCGAGCACGGCCACGCGGCGCCCCGCGACGGAGCCGCCGAGCAGCTCACCGGCGAGGGTCGCCACGTGGGCGCGACGCCGCAGGTTGATCGCGTCGACCTCGGCGAGGAACCCGAGCGACCGTCCGACGCCCAACTCGTCGGCACGCGCCTGGAACGCGCGGATGTCCTTGGGCAGGCACCCGCCGCCGAACCCGAGGCCGGCGTTCAGGAACTTCCGACCGATCCGGTCGTCGTACCCGATCGCGTCGGCGAGCGCCGTGACGTCCGCGCCGGCGACCTCGGCGATCTCCGCCATGGCGTTGATGAACGAGATCTTCGTCGCGAGGAACGCGTTCGCACTGATCTTGACGAGCTCGCTGGTCGGCAGGTCGACGACGAGCCGCGGGATGCCGGCGGCGAGGGCCTGCTCGTAGACCTCGTCGAGGACGGCGACGGCGCGCTCCCCGGCCGCGCCGTCGGGCACGCCGTAGACGAACCGGTCGGGCGAGACGGTGTCCTGCACGGCGAACCCCTCGCGCAGGAACTCGGGGTTCCAGACGAGGGTCGCCTCGGGCTGCGCCTCGCGCACGCGCTCGGCGAGCCGGGCGGCGGTGCCGACCGGGACGGTGGACTTGCCGACGACCAGGTCCCCCGGGGCCAGGTGCGGCAGCAGGTCCGTCACCGCGGTGTCGACGTAGGTCAGGTCGGCCGCTCCCGTCGGCCCCTGGGGCGTCCCGACGGCGAGGAAGTGCACTCGCGCTCCGGCGACCCGGGAGGAGTCGGTCGTGAACTCGATGCGCCCGGAGGCGAGCGCCTCGGCGAGGGTCTCGGGCAGTCCGGGCTCGAAGAACGGGGCCTCGCCCGCGGCGAGCCGCTCGATCTTGACCGGGTCGACGTCGACCGCGACGACCTCGTGTCCGAGCTTGGCCATGGAGGCGGCGTGCACGGCACCGAGGTACCCGCAGCCGATGACGGAGATGCGCACGGGACGACGCTACCCGACACCGTGGTCCGGCCCTGCCGGGACACGGTGATCATGAGGTGAACTCGGCTCCGGTCAGTACCCGCCGACGATCTCGTCCCAGTCCGGCTCCCGGTGCCGACGCCGGGCCTCGTGCGCCTCGACGAGGTCGTGGAGCACGGCCACCACGAGGTCCGCGTGCGGGACGTCCCCGAGCACGACGGGCGTCTCCTCGCCGGGGAAGACGAGCACGTCCCCGGACCGCCACACGCCCTGCAGCCCGCGCCGGCGCACCGTCACGTCGTACCCCCGCGAGTGCAGGAGCTCCCGGCGCGTGCGCGTCCCGAGACCGTGCACCACGACGAGCCGCCGGGTGGTCACGACGTACCGCTCCGACATCCAGCGCAGCAGCGGCACGAGCCCGCCGAGCACGACGAGCAGCACCGTCAGGCCGGCGACCACCGCGTTCAGCCAGGCGAGCTGCGCACGGAAGACACCGAAGCCGAACCCTCCGGCCAGGGCGACGAGCACCACGAAGACCGCGGGGCGGACGAGCCGGCGCGCGTGCGGTCGGAGCCGCGCGACGACGCGTTCGGGCGGCGGCTCGGCGGTCATGCCGTCATGCATACCGCAGGTGGGTGAGGTCCCCCACCGCGACGCCCCTGGATCGCCCGTCCCGATCCCGGATCGTGATCCGACCGTCGTCGTCGATGCCCGTGGCGTCGACGACGTCGACGGTGCCGTCGGGCAGCTCCAGACGGACGCGGCGACCGATCGTGCCGCAGGCCGCGCGGACGCGGGACCGGACCGCCCCGGCACCCGGACCTCCCGCGACCAACGCGCGCACCGCCTCCAGGACGGCCGCGGACCAGTCGGCCAGGACCGCGTCGGCCAGCGTGACGGCGTCGTCGCGTGCGCCCGCGACCGCGAGCGACGTGGACGTCGGCGTGGGCAGCGCGTCGGCCGGGATCGTCAGGTTGACGCCGGCGCCGACGACGACGCTGCCGTCCGCCGCCACCTGGCAGAGGATGCCGCACACCTTGCGCCCGTCGACCAGCACGTCGTTCGGCCACTTCACGAGGACGCGCGGCTCCGTCGGGGACGTCGCGTCGGCCTCCGGACGGGAGGCGCGACCCGGCTCGTCGACGTCCGCCAGCGCCGCGGACACCGCGTCGCGCATCGCGGTGCCGGCCACCAGGGGCAGCCACCCGCGGTCGCGGGCGTCCAGGTCGGCGCGCAGGAGCAGGCTCACCGCGAGGGTCTGTCCGGCGGGCGCGGTCCAGGACCGGTCGAGCCGCCCGCGCCCGGCCGTCTGGTCGAGCGTGGCCACGACGCTGCCGTGCGCCCGATCGGGCGCGGCGGCCAGCAGGTCGGCGTTCGTGGACCCGGTGCGCTCGACGTGGTCGAACAGCCCGCCCGCGGCCTCGACGACGGCACGGGCACGCGGCAGGACCGACGGGACGGGTGTGGACATGCACGCAAATCTACGGCCAGGAACCGTGGGGGTCCTCCAACCGGCCCCGTCCCGCCCGCCGGTAGGGTGAGCGGGTGACCACAGGAGACACCCCCGACCTCTCGACCACGGCCGGTCGCCTCGCGGACCTGCGCGACCGCTACCACGAGGCCGTGACTGCCGCGGGCGAGGCCGCCATCGCCAAGCAGCACGCGAAGGGCAAGGGCACCGCCCGCGAGCGCATCGAGCAGCTCCTCGACGAGAACTCCTTCGTCGAGTTCGACGAGTTCGTCCGCCACCGCACCACCTCGTTCGGCATGGACGCCAAGCGCCCCTACGGCGACGCCGTCGTGACCGGCGTCGGCACGATCCACGGCCGCAACGTCGCGGTCTACGCGCAGGACTTCACCGTCTTCGGCGGATCGCTCGGCGAGGTCGCCGGCGAGAAGATCGTCAAGGTCATGCAGCACGCGCTGAAGACCGGCGTCCCGATCATCGGCATCCTCGACTCCGGCGGCGCCCGCATCCAGGAGGGCGTCGTCGCCCTGGGCAAGTACGGCGAGATCTTCCGCCTCAACACGCAGGCGTCCGGGGTCATCCCGCAGATCTCCATCGTGATGGGTCCGGCTGCCGGCGGTGCGGTGTACTCCCCCGCCCTCACCGACTTCGTGATCATGGTCGACAAGACGAGCCACATGTTCGTCACCGGCCCGGACGTCATCAAGACCGTCACCGGCGAGGACGTCGGGTTCGAGGAGCTCGGCGGGGCCCAGACGCACAACGCCGTCTCGGGCGTGGCGCACTACCTGGCCGAGGACGAGACCGACGCGCTCGACTACGCACGATCGCTCGTCGGGTTCCTGCCGGACAACAACCTGTCCGACCCGCCCGCGTACGACGTCGCACCGGAGCTCGAGACGACCGACGCCGACCACGAGCTCGACGTCGTCATCCCCGACTCGACGAACCAGCCGTACGACGTCACCACGATCGTCGAGCACATCGTCGACGACGGCGAGTTCCTCGAGGTCCAGCCGCTCTTCGCGCCGAACATCATGATCGGCTTCGGCCGGGTCGAGGGCCGCACGGTCGGCATCATCGCGAACCAGCCGCAGGCGATGGCCGGGACGCTGAACATCGACGCCGGCGAGAAGGCCGCGCGCTTCGTCCGGTTCTGCGACGCGTTCGGCATCCCGATCCTGACGCTCGTGGACGTCCCCGGGTACCTGCCCGGCACCGACCAGGAGTGGACCGGCGTGATCCGCCGCGGTGCCAAGCTGCTGTACGCGTACGCCGAGGCGACCGTGCCTCTCGTCACCGTCATCACGCGGAAGGCCTACGGCGGCGCGTACATCGTGATGGGGTCGAAGCAGCTCGGCGCCGACATCAACCTGGCATGGCCGACCGCCGAGATCGCCGTCATGGGCGGTCAGGGTGCCGTCAACATCCTGTACCGCGCCGAGATCAAGCGCGCGGAGGAGGCGGGCGAGGACGTCGCCGCGGTCCGCACCCGGCTCGCGAACGAGTACACCTACAACGTGGCGTCGCCGTACCTGGCTGCCGAGCGCGGCGAGCTCGACGGCATCATCCAGCCGCACGCAACGCGCGTCTCCGTCATCAAGGCGCTGCGGGCGCTCCGGGGCAAGCGCGCCTCGCTGCCGCCGAAGAAGCACGGGAACATCCCGCTCTGATGGGCAGGCACGCAGCACACGTCCCCGCGGACGCCTCCGTCACCGAGGAGGCCACCGCCCCCGTCGCGGCCGACGTCCGCGTCGTCTCCGGCGACCCGTCGCCCGAGGAGCTCGCAGCCGTCGTCGCTGTCCTCCAGCGGCAGGCCGACGAGGCCGCCGCGCTCGGCCGGGCCGAGGTCACCGACTCGCCGCGTGCCGGGTGGGACACGTCCGCCCGCGGCCTCCGTCGTCCGCTCGACCACGGCCGTGGCGCCTGGAGCCGATCGCTGCGCTGACCACCCCGTGGTGTGCACGAACCGCACGCCGCACCCGAGACCCCCGCCGATCACCGGCGGGGGTCTCGTGCGTTCCGGGGAGTGGCGCGTTCTGGGTCTCGTGCGATCGGGGGTACCGCCGGCGCGATGTACCCCTGTCGCACCGCGCACCGCCGACCCTGCCGCCCGGTTGCGCGGTGCACTTCCCGGTCGGTCTCCCCTCCATCGGGGGACAAGGCCGGTGCGGAGCCGCCGGTCCTGCGTGATTTGTCCCCCATAATGACGACTGACACGGCTCCGCTCTGCGGGCATAGTTGTTCGTGTTCGGTGTCCTTCACAGAAGAACATCGTTGGTCGGTGGCCGACTAGGGTACGACGCCTCCGACCAGCTGCGAGCCAGGGCGACATTCGGGTTGTCGCTCAGGCTCGGGTCGTGAACGGGCCGGTTCCTCGGGACCGGCCCGTTCCCCGTTTCCGGACCGTCCGGTCTGGTGTGGCCTCGTCTCGCGAGCGTCCTCAGACCGCCGCGCGGCGCGGGATCTCGGTCCAGAGCACCACGGAGTCGTCCTCGTCGTCATCGTCGTCGGCACCGGCACCGAGTGCCGCGGACTCGCTCGCCGCGGTGTCCAGTCGCAGCCCGACGATCGTGACCGCCGCCTCCGACCCCTCGCCGACCGTGCGCACGATGACGTTGTCGGCACCCCGGGCACGGCGCAGCGCGTCCGCGATCTCGGCGTGCACGCGGCGGAGGTCGTCCATCTCGAGGTCGTCGAGACCGCCGTCGTCGTGCAGCTGCACCGTGGCGCCACGACGGCGCAGGCGCATGACCTCGTCGCGGACGTCGTCCGACAGCAGCGCCCGACCGCGGATCTCGTCGCGGATCGCCTGCTCGAGGTGCAGGCACTCCGCGCGCTCGGCGTCGGTCAGGTCCCCGTCCTGCTCGATCACCCGCTGCAGCATCGGCAGCGCCATCCTCGTGGTCTGGCTGAGGCGGAACTGCCGCTCGAACACGTGCGCGTCCTGGGCAGCCTGCCAGTCCGCGGTCTCCTGCTCGGCGCGGAGGAACTCCTGGGTGGTCCGGGTCGCCCGGGCCATCGCCACGGCGAACCCGGTGGCGACCGCGACCCACGTCAGGTTGCCGACGAGGCCGAGCTCCCCGAACGCCCCGGGTCCGCCCCAGGCCACGCCGAAGAGCGTGACGAAGACGACGCCGACCCATGCGAAGGCCCGGCGTCCGCGGACGACGAGCACGACCATGAGCGTGCCGATCGCGGCGATCCACCAGGTGGTCGAGTCGTTCTTGTCCGCGAGGTCGACCACGGGTGCGGCGATGACCGGCATGACGAGCGCGGTGGCGAGGCAGAAGCAGGCGGCCCAGACCGGCAGCGTGCGGCCGGGCAGGAAGATCGCCACGGCGCTGGCCGCCGCGTAGAGCGCCATGCACGTGAGCACGGGGCCGACCTCGCGGACCACCCCGAACGACGCCACGCCGAGCACGAGGTGGAAGAGCGAGAACAGCGCGGCGAGCCC
Organism: Curtobacterium sp. HSID17257; assembly: GCF_003989515.1. Classification (GTDB taxonomy): domain Bacteria; phylum Actinomycetota; class Actinomycetes; order Actinomycetales; family Microbacteriaceae; genus Curtobacterium. The sequence goes on along the minus strand of NZ_RBLU01000012.1, from coordinate 3,645 downwards.
GATCGCGATGCCGGCCGGCAGCGATACCCTCATGCGCGCTCCTCCGGGTGCCACTCGAGCCGGATCCGCGTCCCCGCCCCGGGGTTGCTCGCGACCACCGCCGTGCCGCCCACGGCCTGCACGCGCTCGATGATCGACCGACGGACGCCGAGCCGTGCGGCCGGGACGGCGCCGAGGTCGAAGCCGGCACCGTCGTCGCCGACCTCGACGTGCACGGCGCCACCGCGCTGCTCGACCCGGACCCACCGGTCCACCTCCGGCCCTCCGGCGTGCTGCACGCTGTTGACCGAGGCCTGCAGCGCCGCCGAGGCCAGTGCGTCCGCCACCGTCGCGGGGAGCCGCATGCCCCCGACCGGCGCATCACGGAGGTGCACCGGGGCCGCGAGCGCGCCGACCGCCGCGGTGATCCGACCACGGAGGTCGTGCACCGTCACCGGCGGGGCCTCCCCCGGCAGGTCGGCCGCGGCGGCACCGAGGTGGTCGATGGCGTTGCGGGCCATGCGTGCGGCGAGGGCCTTCGCCTCGGGCGTCTCCGCCCGCGCGGCCGAGAGCAGCGTCGTCAGGACGCTGTCGTGCACGATCGCGTCCACCTGCACCCGCTCGACCTCGGTCGCGTGCTCACGGATCGCGAGCGAGTAGCGCCGGACCGCGGTGGCCTGTGCCGTGTCCACGGACGCGGCCGCCCGGCGGAGGAGCACCGCGATGACGAGGACCGCACCGCTGAGGATCGCCGTGTAGACGCCCTGGAGCACCGCGCTGGCCCCGGCGTCGCCACCGGCCGGGGTGAGTCGCACGACGGCGTACACGGCGGGCACGAGTGCGGTGTAGACGGTCGCGCGCCACGGGGCGAACCCCATCGCCGCCGCCGTCGACCCCACGGTGAGGAACCACCACGGCCAGGGGTACTGGTCGTCCGGGATGTCCTCGCGGACGGTGAGCGGCCAGGTGACGAGCACGACGAGGAGCAGCAACGCGCACACGATCTGGGCGACCTGCGCCCAGCGCTGCGCGAACGCGGACACCCCGACCGCGACGAACGAGGCGCCGAGGGCCACCGCCGCGACCGGTCCCCACACCGGGTCGAGGTACGGCAGCTGTCCGACGACCTGCGGTGCGTAGACGGCACCGTAGGCGACCGCGGCGATCGCGATGAGGATCGCGAACAGCCGCTCGACCGACGCCTGCGTGATCGTCGGACGCACCCCGCGCAGGGGGTCGGCGCCGAACGGTGCCGGCTCGGCCGGGATCGCGCCGTCCGCCGGTCGCGCCGCTCCGGCTGCTCCCGCCGGGGCCCCTGCCGACCGCGCCGGCCGGGCCGTGGTGGCCATACGGGTCAGCGGCCGTCGGTGTCGGGGTCGATGCCCGAGTCGAGCCCGGGCAGGATGCCGTCCTCGACCGCGCGGCGGAGCAGGTCGACCTTGGTCGGCGCGGGACGGCCCACCTCGACGTACTTCACGCGGATGCGGTCGAGGTACTCGCGCGCCGTCGAGTACCCGATGCCGAGCTGCTGGGCCGCGAGCTTGAGCGGCAGTCCCGAGGCGTACAGGTGCAGGATCTCGCGCTCACGGCGACCGAGCTGCGCCTTGGCGAAGTCCCGGTCGGCGTCGATCGCGCTCGCCCACTCGAGGTTGTTGAGGACGTCTCCGCGGGCGACGGTCGCGACGGCGGCCATGACGGTCTTCGTCGCCGACGACTTCGGGATGACCCCGGCCGCCCCTGCAGCCAGTGCCTCGCGCACGCTCGCGACGCGGTCGGCGATCGAGTGGACGAGCACCGCGGAACCGGTGCCCTGCACACCCTTCACGTTCGCGGTCACGGTCGAGCCGTCGCCGAGCGACAGGTCGAGCACGACGACGTCGACCTCACGCCCGCCGAGCTGCGCGACGTACTCGGGCACGCTCGCGGCGGTGAGCACCACCTCGAACCCCTCGTTCTGGCACGCCGCCTGGATGCCGAGCCGCACGGACTCGTGGTCGTCGACGATCGCGACGCGGACGGGCCTGGTGGCCAGTCCGGTCGCTCCGCTGCTGGTGTTCGTGTCTGCTGCCACGGTGGCCTCTCGTTCCGATGCACGCCCGGCCCCTGTCGCCGGGAGCGATCACCGACCAAGGATACCCAGGTCGGACCCAGACTCGGAGTTGTGGGACACCGCGTCACACTGCGGCCTCGGGGTCAGGCGATCGGCACCAGGCGCGCGACCGCCTCGAGGTGGTGGGTGTGCGGGAACAGGTCGAACGCCCGCAGTGCCTCGAGCCGGTACCCGAGGTCGGCGAACGTCGCCACGTCGCGCGCCAGGGCGACCGGGTCACACGCGACGTACACGACCTGGGCGGGCTGGAGCGCCGCGACCTGCACGACGACCTCGCGCCCGGCACCCGAGCGCGGCGGGTCGAGCACGATCGTTCCGGCGCGGAAGCGCTGCAGCTCGGGTCGCGACGCGTCCGCGGCCGTCCGCGCGAGCCAGCGGTCCACCCGGCCGGTCTCGGCGCGGGCGCCGATCCACTCCGCCAGGTTCTCCTGCGCGTGCTCGGTGGCCCGGGGCGCGCTCTCGACGCTGGTGATGCGGGCCTTCGGGCCGACGACGTCCCCGAGCGCGGCAGCGAGCAGTCCGACGCCGCCGTACAGGTCGAGGTGCTGCCCCTCCGGGTCGAGGCGGTCACGGTCGACCAGGTCCTGCACCGCCGCGGTGAGCACGGCCGGGGCCTGGCGATGCACCTGCCAGAAGCCGTTGTCGTCGACGGTGAACGAGCGCTCCCCCACGAGCTCGGTCACGACGGTGGGCTTCTGCTCGTCGATCACGAGCCGGGCCCCTTCGGCGCCGCTCGGCGCGAGGACGTCGACGACCGACGCGCCCGGCATCGCACCGCGTCCGAGCGGCGCGCTCTCCTGCACGCGCGCGGCGGCGAGCGGGAGCGAGGTCACCGGCACGACCGTGTGGGAGCGCGAGGCGAACGGGCCCGCCGTGCCGTCCTCGTCGACGTGCAGCCGGACACGCGTGCGCCAACCGAGGCCGTTCGCCTCGTCGTCGCCGGGAGCGGCCTCGACCACGACGTCGTGCCCGAGGACCTCGGTCAGGTCGGTGCGGGCGAAGCGGGAGAACGCGTCGACCAGGACGTCGTGCTTGAGCGTGCGCTGGTGTGGCAGGGCGATGTGCCCGAACTCCGCCCCGCCGGCGCGCACCGCGGGGTCGCGGTCGAGGGCGGCCTCCGGCCAGACGTGGTCGACGCGGTGCTCGCTCGGCGTCACGACGGACACCGTGTCGGCGCGCCAGAACGACTTCTTCCGGTCCTCGGTCACGCGCGCCACGACGCGCTCGCCCGGCACCGCGTCCGAGACGAAGACCACGCGCCCCTCGTGCCGTGCCACCGAGATGCCGCCGTGGGCGATCCCGGTGACGTCGAGTTCGAGCAGCGTTCCGACGGATTCACCCATGGTTCGATGTTCCCATGCGTCTGTACCTCGCGAGTACCTCCCCCGCCCGCCGCGCCCTCCTCGCGCAGACCGGCATCGAGCCGGTGCTCGTCGCACCGGGGGTGGACGAGGACGCCGCGGTCGCCGACGCGCGGGCCGAGCTCGGTCGCGACCTCACCGGCCCGGAGCTGGTCGGGCTCCTCGCGGCCGCCAAGGCGCACGCGGTCGCCGACG
>NZ_RBLU01000144.1 GCF_003989515.1 Curtobacterium sp. HSID17257 | reverse complement strand
TCCCGGCCGGGGACGGCAGCGTGGCGACCGGCGGGGCGGGCGGGCACCGCGCCTCTCGGCGGGCCGGTCAGAGCGCCTTCGCGACCGCCACCAGCAGCTGGTCCCGCGAGGGGACGCCCGGAGAACGGAAGACCTCGGCACCGTCCTCCCGCCGCACGATGATCGTGGGGGTCGAACGGATGCCGAGGTCCTCTGCGGTGTCGGGGTGTGCCGCGACGTCGCGCTCCGTGACCCGGAGCCCGGGGACGAGCGCCGCGGCCTCGCCGGTCACGCGGCGGGCGGCTGCGCACGGTGCGCAGAAGGCGGAGGTCCAGAGGTCGAGCTGCACGGAACGGTGCAACTTGCGCGGCGCGGGATCTACTCCCGGTCGAACTCGCCGCTGCGGTCGCCGCGGTCCTGCAGGTCGTCGACCGGGTCGGAGTCCGCGGCATCGTACTCGTACTCGACCGAGGTCTGGTCGAGCACCTGACGGGTCTTGGTGGCCTTGTAGGTGAAGGCCGTCTGCAGGCCCTCGACGTCCGCGTACACCGTGACCTCGTCGTCGACCGCGTCGCTCGTGGCGGTGCGGGTGTCGGTCGTGCCGTCGAAGGGACCGCCGTGGAAGATCGCGGTGTACTCGTCGCCCTCGTGGATGGTGATGTCGCTCATGCGTCCCTTGTACCAGGGGCGCCCTGTTGACGGATGCATAGCACCGCTATATAGTTTGCACATGGAATCATCTCGGGCGCAGACGTTGGAGACGCTGATCGTCTCGGTCAACCGCCTCGTCCGCGCCGCGGCGCGAGCCTCGGGCGACGCCACCTCGGCCGCGGTCTGGCGCACGCTCGGCATCCTCGAGACCGACCAGCCCCTGCGCCTCGGTGAACTCGCGGCCGCGTCACGCGTCGCGCAGCCGACCATGACCCGGATCGTCTCCGGGATGCTCGCCGACGGGCTCCTCTCGCGCACCGTCGACCCCGACGACTCCCGCGGCCAGCTCATCGAGCTGACCGACACGGGCCGCGAGCGGCTCGCCACCTGGCGGGCGACGATCGCCGGCTCGGTCGGACCGGTCTTCGCCGACCTCGACGACGACGACTGGGACGTCCTGCGCGACGCCGCCGCCATCATCGCTTCGCGCACCACCACGAACCCCACCAGAACGGAGATCCACGCGTGAACGCCCACGCACCCGCTGCGTCCGGCAGCATCCTCAAGCAGTCGTCCGCGGTCTGGGCGATCGCGTTCGCCTGCGTCGTCGCCTTCATGGGCATCGGCCTCGTGGACCCGATCCTGCCCGCGATCGCGACGTCGCTGCACGCGACCGCCGCGCAGACCGAGCTGCTCTTCACGAGCTACCTCGCCGTCACCGGCGTCGCGATGTTCTTCACCAGCTGGGTGTCGAGCCGCATCGGCGCGAAGAACACGCTGCTCATCGGGCTCGCGCTCATCGTCGTGTTCTCGGTGCTCGCCGCGACCTCGGGCAGCGTCTGGAACATCATCGGCTTCCGGGCCGGATGGGGCCTCGGCAACGCGCTCTTCATCTCCACCGCGCTCGCGACCATCGTCGGCGCGGCCTCGGGCGGCACGGCCTCGGCGATCATCCTGTACGAGGCAGCACTCGGGCTCGGCATCGCGGTAGGCCCCCTGGTCGGCGGTCTGCTCGGCTCGGTGAGCTGGCGCGGACCCTTCTTCGGCGTCACCACCCTGATGGCGATCGCGTTCATCGCCGTCGTCGTGCTGCTCAAGTCCTCGGGGCTCGAGAAGCCGACACCGACCAAGCTCTCGGCGCCGTTCCGTGCCCTCGGACAGCCGGCACTCGCGGCACTCGCCGTGACCGCGCTCTTCTACAACATCGGGTTCTTCGTGCTCCTCGCGTACACGCCGTTCCCGCTCGGCTTCGGCGCGCTCGGCATCGGCTTCACGTTCTTCGGGTGGGGCGTCGGGCTGGCGATCACCTCGGTCTGGGTCGCGCCGATGCTCACCGCACGCATGCGCCGCACGACCGTCCTGAAGATCGCGCTGCCGCTGCTCGCCCTCGACCTGTTCGCCGCGGCGGTCGTCGTGACCTCGCAGGTCGGGCTGATCATCTGCGTGGTTATCGGCGGACTCGTGCTCGGTGTCCTCAACACCGTGCTCACGGAGTGCGTGATGGAGGCGACGGACCTCCCCCGCTCGGTGGCGTCGAGCGCGTACTCCGCGGTGCGCTTCATCGGCGGTGCGATCGCCCCGCCCGTGGCGACGCTGCTGGCGGACGAATTCTCGCCCGCGGCTGCGTACGTGTTCGCCGGGATCTCGGTGGCGGTCGCGTTCGTGGTCGTCGTGCTGACCACGAAGGTGCTGCGGCGGGTCGACGACGGGGCGGAGCCGGAGCGCGTCGAGGCCGAGGCGATCTCGGCGGGCGAGATGATCTGAGCCTGACGGTTCCCTGCACAGCGGGCGGGAACCGCGAGCGGACTCTGGTCCGGTCGTGGTTCCCGCCCGTTCGTCGTGTTCGGGTTCGGGTTCGGGTTCGGGTTCGGGAGGGACGCTGACCCCGGGCAGGACGCGGGCTCCGGGCTGGAGCCGCGTGAGCCGCGCGAGCCGCTCGAGCGGGCGGAACACGCAGGCCGGGAGCAGACCGCCCGGCAGCTTCCGCCCGCGCGGGTGACCGGGGACGGGCCGGAGCAGATCGTCGGACGCACGGGGAGCCTCCAGTCCGGGGTGGCGGCCAGCGAATCGCTCCGCTCCGCCCCCTCGCTCGTTCCGCCCGCTCGCTCCACTGTTCGGAGCGGCAGCCTCCGTCACTCGCACGCGAGCGGGCGGAATGCTGCTGTCGCTCCGATCCCAGGGCGCTGGTTCCGCCCGCTCGTGAGGGCGGATCTGAGCGATTCGCCCGACGGTCCGTGCCGCTCGTCGTGAACGGGCGAATCTCGCTCCCGGGACGGCTCGCTCTGCGCGGGTTCCGCCCGCTCGCGAACACGTTGGACGGATTCACGTCGGACTGGAGGCGCGGCTCGCCTCCGGCGGACCGGTCGCGTCGCGAAGGGGCGGAACCGGGCCGCGGGGCAGCCCCCACGCGCAGGTTCCGCCCGCTCGCCAACACCTGAGCCGGACTCGCCCTCGGCCTGGAGGCGCGGCTCGCCTCCGGCGGACCGGTCCCGTCGCGAAGGGACGGAACCAGCCAGCGGGCCCGCCCACGCATGCAGATTCCGCCCGCTCGCGAACATCTCACCAACGCATGCAGGTTCCGCCCGCTCGCGGTGACCGGGCGCGCAGGGCCACCCTCGCTCCACAGCCGCACACCACCGGCGCGGGAGCGTCGCACGCGCGGAATAGGATCGGGGACATGGCAACTGCGAACGACCGCCTCGTCTGGATCGACTGCGAGATGACGGGCCTCGACCTCGAGGTCGACGAGCTCGTCGAGGTGGCCGTCGTCGTCACGGACTTCGACCTCGTCCCCGTGCACCCCGGCTTCGACATCGTCATCAAGCCGGACCAGTCGGCGCTCGACAACATGAACGAGTTCGTGACGAACATGCACACGACGTCGGGTCTGCTCGAGGAGATCCCGGACGGCGTCTCCCTGGCCGACGCCGAGTACCAGGTGCTCGAGTACATCCTCGAACACGTCCCGGCCGAGGGCAGCGCCCCGCTGGCGGGCAACACGATCGGCACGGACCGCGCGTTCCTGTCGAAGTACATGCCGCGCGTGGACGGGCACCTGCACTACCGCAGCGTGGACGTGTCGAGCATCAAGGAGCTCTGCCGTCGCTGGTTCCCGCGCGTGTACTTCAACGCGCCGGAGAAGCACGGTGGGCACCGTGCCCTCGCGGACATCCTCGAGTCGATCCGCGAACTCGAGTACTACCGCCGTGCGGGCTTCATCCCCGAGCCCGGCCCCACGACCGAGGACGTCCGCGCCGTCGCGGCCGACGTCGTCGAGAAGTGGGAACCGCGGCTCGCGCAGCCCGCCGGCGAGTAGTCACGAGCGGAGACACGAGCAGCGACACGCGTGGTCGGTGGGACCTCCCGCATGTACTACTATTGAGTGGTCGCGCCGGTCCGCCAGCGTGTACATGGTGGGTATAGCTCAGTTGGTAGAGCGCCTGGTTGTGGTCTAGGAGGTCGCGGGTTCGAGACCCGTTACTCACCCCAGTTCGAGAAGGCCCCGTCCGAGAGGACGGGGCCTTCTCTGCTTCTCCAGCACGAAACACCAAGCGCCTTGTATTTCATATCAGATGTGCGACACTGGTGACATGTTGCGAGATGGCGTTGTCGACCCCTGTGAGCACGTCGCTTCTGGGTCGGTGGGCCCCGTGGCCGAGATCCAGCCTGTCCACGCGCGCAGTGCGTCCTTGACGCGAGCCGAGGCGATCGGACAGACCTTCGACCCGAGGCGGAACGCGCTGAACCTGATGCGCGTCGGGCTCGCCTGCGTCGTCATCCTCGCGCACGCTTGGCAGATCGGCGGGTGGGAGCCGAGGCCACACTTGGGAGACATCGAGCTGGGCGCTGCCGCAGTAGCGGCGTTCTTCGCCGTGTCCGGCTTCCTCATCACCGGAAGCGCCGTGCGCCTCCCGTTTCCCTCCTTCTTGGTACGCCGCTTCCTCCGGATATACCCCGCCTACCTCTGCGCGATGCTGGTCACGGCGCTCGTGTTCGCTCCGGCCTCGGTGCTGTTGTTCGGCGAGACCAGATGGGACTTCGCCGTGGCACTGCAGTTCGTCGTGTCGAACCTCGGGCTGAAGATCGTCACCCCCGACATCTCGGGGACCCTTGACGACGTCCCGTTCCCCGGCAGCTGGAACGGAGTGGCCTGGACGCTCGCCTACGAGTTCTGCTGCTACATCCTGGCCGGGATCATCGCGGTCTTCCGGACGCGGGTCCGCGTGGTCGGATCGGCCGGACTCCTCGTGGTCCTCTCCTCAGCGATGGCACTCGATCACCTCGGGGCGGTGTCGATCGCACACGGGATCGAGATCGGCCTCCGACCGGCTGCCTGCTTCGTCGCCGGCTCGATGCTCTTCATGCTGCGCGACCACGTGCCGGACCATCGCCTGCTCGCAGCGGCCGCGGGCGCGGTCGTCGTCGGCAGTGCTGCGATCGGAGTGAGCGACATCGTCGCCCCGATCCCGTTCGCGTACCTCCTCATCTTCGCCGCCACACACCTGCGCGGCAAGGCAATCGGCAGCAGGAACGATGTGTCGTACGGGCTCTACCTCTACGGATGGCCCGTGGGGCAGTTGCTCGCGCACGTGCTCCGGGCACCGGACACGCCGCCGTTCGTGATCGCGGTCGTGACAGTCCTCCTGACGCTGCCCTTCGCCTGGGCAAGCTGGATCTGTGTGGAACGTCCCGCGCAAGGCCTGGGCAAGCGACTCATGGGCCGGGCTCCTCGATCAGGCTCGTGTGCCACGATCGATCTGTGATGGACATGTCCGCCGACGCGTTCGAGCAGCTCGTGACCGACGAGCTCGACCTGCTGCCCGACGAGATGGTCGACGGGCTCGACAACGTGGTGTTCGTTGTCGAGGACGAACCCGAGGACGGCTCCGACCTGTTCGGGTACTACGACGGAGTCGCCGCGACCGAGCGCGGGCAGTACGGGTTCGGCGAGCTCCCGGACCGGATCGTGGTGTTCCGGAAGCAGCACCTCGAGGAGTGCGACACCGTCGAGGAGCTCCGGGACGAGGTGCACACGACGCTCGTCCACGAGATCGGCCACTTCTACGGCATCGACGACGCTCGTCTGCACGAGCTCGGCTGGGCGTAGCCGGCAGTCGTGCCGACGCGAGTCTCGGGCTGAGCGACGGGGCTCGGGCTCCGGGCCGCGAGGGTCGTCGGCCAGCCCGAGTCTCGCCGCCGGCCCCTCGACCCGGCGGGGTAGCTGGCCCAGCCGCCGGCACCGGGCCGCGCCCGCCCCTAGGTCCGGACGAGCACGTCGGCGAGCTCCGCGGGCGCCTCGGCGACGATGAACGCCCGCTCCTGCGCGGCCCAGCGCTCCCACTCGCGGGCGAACACCTCGCCGTCGCGGCCGATCGCGCGGTCACGACGGACCTCGTCGTCGGCCTCGAGCCACACCCTCAGGGCCGCGAGCGGAGCGGAGGCCCGGGACAACGCCCCGCACCCCTCGACCACCAGCGGCGCGTCGGGCTCGATCGCCACCCACCCCGCGGGCTCGGACCGCTCCCAGTCCCAGCGCCGGTACCCCGACGGCGTCCCGAGCAGGTCGGACACGACCGCGTCGGAGGCCGCCCGCAGCCCGTCCCACCCGGGGTAGACGTCGTCGAGGTGCACGACGACTGCGCCGAGCCGCGCCGCGAGCGCGTCACCGAGCGTGGTCTTCCCGGTGCCCGAGCGCCCGTCGACCAGCACGACGAGGCGCCGACCGGTGGCAGCAGCAGCCCCGGCCGCGGCGGCCGCGAGCCCGTCGACGAGCGCCGGGTCGAGCGCCGATCCGAGCGCGGGGTCGCGCGCCGGTCCGGGCGTCGCGTCGGGTCCCACTCCCCCGGCGGGTGCGTCCGGCCACGAGCGCTCAGGCACGCCAGGTCCCTGCAGTCAGGGCCACGCCGACCGAGACGACGCCGATGGCGACCAGCACCCCGACCATCGCCCACTCGCGGCCCGCGAACCGCACCGGCCGCGCCCAGGTCCGCGGACCGGGAGCGCCGAAGCCACA
>NZ_RBLU01000143.1 GCF_003989515.1 Curtobacterium sp. HSID17257 | reverse complement strand
CGGGGCCTACGGCCGACAGGTACCGCCCGCTCGACGCACCGCGCGCGGCATGTCCTGCCCTCTCGCCGGACGGGAGGCACGGTGCGGCGCCGCCACGCGCCTCCCGTCCGGCCCGCCGTCCCGCCCGACGCCGCCCTGCCGACTGCCCCCGTCCACCGACGCCGCGTGCCCGCTTCCCGGTACCCGCTGCCCGCTGCCCGCGAGCGGGCGAGATCTGTCACGGTCGGGGGCCGCAGGCGACGGATACCGCCCGCTCGGCGGTGGGGGCGCGGCGTGTCCTGCCCGCTCGCGTCGGACGGGGTCGGGCGGACAGGGCGCGGTACGGTGGGCGGGTGTTCGGACGACGTGCTCGCAGCCCCCGCCCCGATGACGCCGGCGCAGACGCCGGTGGGCTCGGCATCGGCGCTCTCGTGCAGGTGGTCGACACCGACCGCGGCGGTGAGCAGTGGGACGGTGCGCCCATCGGGGTGATCGTGGCTCCCGGCGGGGTGCAGCTCGGCGGGATGCAGCGCACCTGGACCGTCGCGTTCGACGAGCCCGCCTACACGAATGACGGCCGCGGCCCCTTCGAGCGCGCGACCGTCCTGGGTCGTCAGCTGGTGCCGGTCGGACCGGCTGCCTCGGACGAGGTCTAGTACTCCTCGTTGCCGCTCTTGAGCATGGCGGCGACGGCCATGCACATGCCCACGCCACCGAGCACGCCGATGCCGATGATGACGCCTGCGATGAGTTCGAGCATTGGTGACTCCTTGGGTTGCGGGGCCGGTGTGGCGGTGGCCGTCGTGGCCGCGTCCAGGCTACCGGATGTGCCTCGGGGCTAGCGGATGCCGCGCATGAGGCGGAGCACCGGCTTCGCGCAGAGGAGCAGCACGACCCCGACCGCGACGGCGACCAGGCCGAGGACGGTGAAGTACGGGACCTCGTTCGTCGGCGAGTAGTACTGCGAGAGCACGCCCGTCGCCGCGGTGCCGAGGGACACCGAGAGGAAGAAGAGCGCGACCATCTGCGTCTGGAACCTCGGCGGTGCCAGCTTCGTCGCGACGGACTGTCCGACCGGGGAGAGCAGGAGCTCGGCGATGGTGAAGACCAGCAGGATGGCAACGAGGGCGATGAGTGGCGTGCCGTTCCGCCCCGTGCCGGCGAACGGCAGGAAGAGCAGGAACGCGATGCCCATGATCCCGGTGCCGAGCGCGAACTTCGTCGGCGTGGACGGCTGACGGTCCCCGAGCTTCGTCCAGATCGCCGCCGCGACACCGGACAGCACGATGATGAAGATCGGGTTGATCGACTGGACCCACGACACCGGCATCTCCCAGTCGCCGAACGAACGGTCGAGGCGCTGGTCCGAGTACTGGGTCACGACGGTGAACTGCTGCTGGTACAGCGACCAGAAGACGGCGCTCGCGATGAACAGCGGGGTGAAGGCGAAGACGCGCGACCGCTCGTCGGCCGTGATGCCGCTGTTCAGGATGACCACGAAGTAGGCGATGGTGGCCACGACGACGATCGCGACGACGACCGTCGGCAGGTTCGACACCGTGAGCAGTCCGGTGAGCACCGACACCACGACGACGACGAGGGCGACGACGACGAGCACGGCGACGAGCGGCAGCCGGCGACGGTCGACCGGGTTGGTGACGTGCCGGACCGACTCCGGCAGCTTGCGCCGACGGATGCCGTACTGCACGAGGCCGGCGGCCATCCCGACCGCGGCGAGCCCGAAGCCGTAGTGGAACCCGAGCGCGGACTGGAGCAGCCCGGTCAGCAACGGACCGAAGAAGGCGCCGAGGTTCACCCCGAGGTAGTACAGCGAGAAGCCGGCGTCACGGCGCGGGTCCTCGCGGCTGTAGAGCCCGCCGACGATCGTCGTGGCGGTGGCCTTGAGGCCGCCGGAGCCGAGCGCGATGAGCACGAGTCCGACCCCGACGCCGGCCACACCCGGGATCAGGGCGAGTCCGATGTGGCCGAGCATGACGACGACCGCGCTCGTGAAGAGCGTCCGGTCGGCACCGATCAGCCGGTCTGCCACCCATGCGCCGATGATCGTGAACAGGTACACGGCGCCGCCGTACGCACCCATGATGCCGTTCGCGACGCCCTCGTCGATGCCGAGGCCGCCACGCGTGACGGTGTAGTACATGTAGATCAGGACGATGCCCTGCATGCCGTAGAACGAGAACCGCTCCCAGAGCTCCACCGCGAAGGGCGTCGACAGCTCGAACGGCTGCCCGAAGAAGGTGCGTTGCTGCGCCGGAGCGCTGGGCGGGGTGGTGCGAGACATCCGTCCACTGTGCCCCCGCACACCCCGCTCGTCCGAATCGAGGCGGGGCGCGTACAAACCTCCGGGGCCGGGTCTTGGAGGATTCCCACCACCACGATGCCGCTCGACTGGTGGCCGTTGTGCGCCCGCACGGCGTTCGACCAACACTCGGCCGAGGTGCCTACCGTGTCGAGTGCAACACGGACAGAGCAGTTCAGGAAGGCTCCCCCATGGTCGACACCGCACCCGCACGCCCCACCTCGACGACCGAGGCCCCGAACGCCGACGCCACGGGCGACCCGGCAGCGGGCACCCCGACGGGCGGCACGGACACCGACGTCCGGATCGACACGACGCTGCTCGGGGAGCTCCTGCTCGGACGCTGGGCCGAGGACCGCCGCATCTCCCGGCGCCTGTCCCGCGACCCCGGGCTGCACAAGATCGAGGGGCAGCCGATCGCGGAGCACCGCGCGCGCGTCCTCGAGCAGCTGCGCGTGCTCGTCGACGCCGGCGCGATCCAGCGGCCGTACCCGACCGAGTTCGGCGGCCAGGAGAACCACGGCGGCAACCTCGCAGCGTTCGAGGAGCTGACGACGGCGGACCCGTCGCTGCAGATCAAGGCCGGCGTGCAGTGGGGGCTGTTCGGGTCCGCCGTGCACCACCTCGGCACCGAGCGCAACCACCGCGAGTTCCTGCCGGGCATCATCCGGTTCGACGTCCCCGGGTGCTTCGCGATGACCGAGACCGGGCACGGCTCGGACGTGCAGAGCATCGCGACGACGGCGACCTACGACCCGGACACGCAGGAGTTCGTCCTGCACACGCCGTTCCGCGGGGCCTGGAAGGACTACATCGGCAACGCGGCCCTGCACGGGCGCGCGGCCGTGGTGTTCGCGAAGCTCGTGACGCAGGGCGTCGACCACGGCGTGCACGCGTTCTACGTGCCGCTCCGCGACGAGGACGGGGCGTTCCTGCCCGGCGTCGGCGGCGAGGACGACGGCGTGAAGGGCGGCCTGAACGGCATCGACAACGGTCGCCTCTGGTTCGACCACGTCCGGGTCCCCCGCACGAACCTGCTGAACCGGTACGGCGACGTCGCCGAGGACGGCACGTACACCTCCCCGATCGCCTCGCCCGGTCGTCGCTTCTTCACGATGCTCGGCACGCTCGTCCAGGGCCGGGTCTCGCTCGACGGCGCCGCCGTGGTCGCGCAGAAGATCGGCCTGCAGATCGCGCTGACCTACGCCGCCGAGCGTCGGCAGTTCCCGACCGGCGGCGGCGACGAGGGCGTGCTGCTCGACTACGGCCGCCACCAGCGCCGACTGATCCCCCGGCTCGCGACGGTCTTCGCGCAGTCCTTCGCGCACGAGAAGCTCCTGCAGACCTTCGACGACGTCTTCAGCGGGCGCGAGGACACCCCCCAGCGGCGCGAGGACCTGGAGACCCAGGCGGCCGCCTTCAAGGCGATGTCCACCTGGTCGGCGCTCGACACGCTGCAGGAGTGCCGCGAGGCCTGCGGCGGCGCCGGGTTCCTCGCCGAGAACCGGCTCACGAGCCTCCGCGCCGACCTCGACGTCTACGTCACCTTCGAGGGCGACAACACGATCCTGCTGCAGCTCGTCGGCAAGCGCCTGCTCACCGACTTCCGGGCGAAGGCCCCCCGGGACGCAGCCTCGACCGCCCGGTTCGTCGCCGCGCAGGCCGCCACGAGGCTCGCCGACGCGTCCGGCATCCGACGTCTCGGGCAGACGGTGGCCGACCGCGGCTCCCTGGCGGCCAGCGTCACGGACCTGCAGGACCCGCGCACGCAGCGCGCGCTGCTCGCCGGCCGTGTCGACACGATGGTGTCGGAGATCGGGGTGCGCCTCGCCTCCGCCGGCAAGGACCGGGCGCGTGCCGCGAAGCTGCTCAACCGCTCGCAGCACGAACTCATCGAGGCCGCGAAGGCCCACGCCGAGCTCATGCAGTGGGACGCGTTCACCGACGCCATCGAGTCCGTCGCCCCCGGTGACACCCGGCGGGTGCTCGTGTGGCTGCGCGACCTCTTCGCCCTCGGGCTCCTGGAGCAGCACCTCGACTGGCACCTGGTGCACGGCCGCCTGTCCGCGCAGCGTGCCCGTGCGGTCTCGGCGTACGTGGACCGGCTGGTCGCCCGTCTCCGCCCGGTGGTCCCGCAGCTCGTCGAGTCGTTCGGCTACGCTCCCGAGCACGTCCGCGCACCGATCGCCCTCGGCGAGGAGCGGGCACGTCAGGAGGAGGCGGCAGCGTGGTTCGCCGCCGAGGCCGCCGCTGGACGCCTGCCGGAGCAGGAGAAGAAGCCCCGTCCGTGATCAACCTCTGAGGGTTGATATCGACGGAATCAACCTTGTAGGGTTGATGGCGGAGGTGCGATGTACGCGGTGACGGTGGACCAGGTGGGCAGTCGCTCGGACGACGACCGGGTGGAACAGGCCATCGACGTCGTCCGATCCGTGTCCGAGGGGCGCGTGGTGCTGCCGCCGGAGCGCACCGCCGGGGACGAGTTCCAGTTCCTGCTCGACGACGCGGGCACCCTGCTCGACGTCGTCTTCGCCCTGGCGCGCACGGACGGGTGGAGCATCGGGATCGGCGTCGGCGACGTCGAGGAGCCGGTGCCGGTCTCGACGCGTGCGGCGCGCGGCGACGCCTTCGTGCAGGCGCGTGCGGCCGTCGACCGGGCGAAGGAGGCCCCCGAGCACCTGGCGCTCGAGGTCGCCCCGGGTCGCCGGCTCGCCACCGCCGACGTCGAACCCCTCGTCGCGCAGACCGTCCGCGCCCGGCAGCGCCGGTCCCGGGAGGGCTGGGAGCTCGCCGACCTGCTGCGCGCCGGCCACTCGCGGACCGAGGCTGCCCGGCTGCTCGGCGTGACCCCGCAGGCGGTCGCCAAGCGCTGGCTCGCCGCGGACCTGCGCTCCGACGACGCCGTGCACGCGGCGCTGACGCGGCTCCTGGCCGAGGCGGACACCCCGGCCGAACCGGCCACCCCTGCAGAAGCGGACACCCCGGCCGAACCGGCCGCCGCTGCTGGAACGGACACCCCGGCATGACGCTCTGGCTGGTCGGGGCACTCGTGCTGCTCGCCGCGGCCGGGCTCAGCGCCGTGCACCGCGTCCCACCGCTCGCCCGTGCGGTCCCCGCGGTCGTGCTCGTCGCCGTCGTCCTCGCCGCCGAGCTCCTCGACCTGGTGCCGGCCGCCCCGTCGACCGCGCTGCACGTGCTCGGGACCACCGCGGTGGTCGCCCTCGGCGTGCTCGCGGGCAGCGCCGTCACCGGGACGGTGCTCGGCTTCGCGATGCGCGACGGCGTCGAACGGGGGCAGCACGGCGGGATACTCGTGTCGCGTGCCGACGAGCCCGCGGTCGTGCGACGCCGTCCGGAGGTGCTCCGGGGCGGGGCGGCGATCGGGTTCCTCGAACGCTTCGCGGTGATCGGCGCGGTGCTGGTGGGGCGGCTCGAGATCGTCGCGGCCGTCGTCGCGGTGAAGGGCCTCGGCCGCTTCTCGGAGCTCGACTCCGCCGAGGCGCGGGAGCGCTTCATCGTCGGGACGCTCACGAGCACCTGCTGGGCCGGGCTCGCCGCCTGGACCGCGATCGGCCTGCCCGCCTGACGGCTCAGGCAAAGGCACCGGCACCGGCACCGGCACCGGCACCGACGTGCCCGCGCATGCAACCCCCACCCGCAACCCGCACCCGCCCTCGCGAGCCCGGCGTGCTCAGCCCTGCTCGGGCCGTCCGAGATCACCGAGCGCGGCCCGCAGGCGCGCCTCGGCGTCGTCGCTGCCCTCGGCGGCGGGGGCCGCAGCAGCAGCGGCCTCGGCGTTCGCCTCGATCACGGCGCGGACGACCTCCTCGCGCTGGATCTTGACCCCGCGCGGAGCGTCGATGCCGATCCGGACCCCGTCCCCGCGGCTGTCGAGGACCGTGATGACGACGTCGTCACCGATGAGGATCCGCTCCCCGACCTTCCGCGTGAGTACCAGCACCCCGTCAGCCTAGCGACACCACCGGCAGCCCCAGACGGTGCACGGACTCCGGCGTGGCGGTCTCCCGCGCGCCGATCGCGACCACGCCCGCGACGGGCACCCGACCGGCGACGGCGAGCACCACGGCCCGCGAGTCCCCGGTCTTCCGTCCGACGTCCACCACGACCCACACCTGGTCGGCTGCGAGCCCCTCGACCGTCGCCGCGTCGTCCCACGCCGACACGCCGAGCAGCGCGTACCCGTTCCGGACGCCCTCGGCGCGCGCGAGGATCCCGGCCCGCCGGTCGGCGGCGTCGGTCGCGCGCAACCCGTACCGTCCGGCGAACACA
>NZ_RBLU01000142.1 GCF_003989515.1 Curtobacterium sp. HSID17257 | reverse complement strand
CTGAAAAAAAAAAAAATTACTCCCCAGCTTTCTCCCGTTTTCTAACCTTGCACCGTTCATCTTATCACTCTTCATCTTTTCCACCCTCACATACTTCATTTACCTCCTACACATCTTCATCACATCCTCAGACCGCACACTCATCTTCGCCTTCCCACGTCTTTCTATCACTCATCGCTTCTTTATATCTCTCTCCTCCTCACTCTTCCACTCGTTTCTACATCTACCTGTGCATCCGTT
>NZ_RBLU01000141.1 GCF_003989515.1 Curtobacterium sp. HSID17257 | reverse complement strand
ACGGGCCGCTGTGGGCACCGCAGGTCCGGGACGCGGAGCCGGCGTGCCGGGCCGACCCGACCCGGGTGCTCGAGGTGCGGACGGCGCCGTGGTCGGCCCAGGTGCCCTGCACCCTGGTGCTGCGGGACCGCTGACCCGGGTGGGGCGTCCGAGCACGGCGTCCGGGCGCGGAGCCGGCGGTCAGTCCGAAGTCTCGCCCCGGAACGCCCGGACGGCGACCGGGATGCGCGGTCCGTCGCCCGACGAGGCGGGCTCCTCGCCGACGAGCACCGTGCGCGTCTTGATCGCGATGACGGCGAAGAGGACCCAGTTGCCCTGGTAGAGCAGACGGGACTCGGCGACCGCCTGCACGAGGAGCGCCACGACGACCAGGAGCGGGAACAGCGACACGGGGTCGAAGCCGCGGGGGAGCAGGTCGGGGCCGTACGGGGTCCGGGTCGCGCACCACCAGGAGCGCACGAGCGTCGACAGCACGTACAGGGCGAAGAGGACGAGCCCGACGACGCCGGTCTGCATGAGGACGTCGAGGGCGGCGTCGTGTGCCTGCAGGTAGGTCACGCCGTTCCGGTGGGCGATGTCCGCGAGTGTGGGGATGTCCGGCCACCAGTAGCCGATCCAGCCCCAGCCGAGGACCGGGTGCTGGTCGGCGAGTCCGAGCACCGCCGACCAGATGTCGCCGCGGCCGGTGAGGTCGGACGTCCTGCCGAGGAGCCCCGTGAGCACCCCGCGGCCCGCGACGCCGGCGACGACGGCGACGACGGCGCCGACGGCGACGGCGAGGTACCGCGGGGCCCGCTGTCCGCTCGGCACACGGCGGACCAGGACCGCGACCGCGGCCGCGAGGACGACCACGACGGCGGCGACGAGGACGGTCGACGACCGGGTGAGCGCGAGCACGAGGACGCCCACCGCGAGCCAGGTGACGGCGCGTCCGCGGTGCATCCGCCCCTCGGCGAGCTGGACGGCGACCGCGACGAGCGCGAGCAGGGCCACCATCGCCAGCAGGTTCGCGTTCCCCGGCAGGCCCTGGATCCGACCACCGGTGAACAGCTCGGCGCGCGAGAAGTAGAAGGCGTCCGGGATCTTCCGGTCGCCGTAGTCGGTCCAGATCGGCGCGATCGGGCGTCGGACGACGACGGCCACGACGGCCTCGAACAGCAGCGAGAGCCCGAGCACCCAGCGCATCGCTGCCGACACGGCGTCGAGCAGGCGCCGCCACGTGAGCGTCGACGCGATCGCGAACGCGACGAGCACGCAGAGCAGCTGGGCGACCATGCTCGCCAGCGTCGCCGCACGCCAGTGCGACCACGCGACGCTGAGCAGGCACCAGCCCAGGAACAACCAGAGCGACCGCGGCGTGCGGGTGAGCGGCGGGCGGGCCCGCACCACGACCGCGATGCCCCAGCCGGCCAGGGCCGCCCAGACGGCGGCGGCGCCGTACCAGGTGATCGTGTTCGGCACGGCGTCGCCGGCGAACAGCACCCCGACGACCGCGGTGGCGAGCGCGAACGCCTCGCGCTCGGGCACGGTCCCGCGGGCCAGCGGCCAGGTGTTCGTCACGGCGACCAGGCTACCGCCGGTCAGCGTCCGAGCGAGTCGAGCGCGCGCGCGAGGTCCGCGCCGAGGTACGGCGCGAGCGTGGTGGCGAAGGTCGCGGTCAGGTGGGTCGGGTCACGGTGGACGAGCACGCCCCCGACCACGGCCGGGCAGCTCGTCGCGGTGCAGTACCAGTCGGTCAGGTCGACGAAGCGCGCGCGGTCGCCGAGTTCCCGGACCGCCTGCTCGGAACCGTCGAAGGAGGCCAGTGCCTCGCTGCGCGGGACGTCGCACGCCGTCGTCGTCGGGCCGGACATCCGACCGAGGCAGGTCATCACGTCGTCGCGGGCGACCGGGTTGTCCCGGATCGCGATCACCGGCACACCGACGTCGGTGGCCGACCGCCAGGCGCCGACGAGTCCGTCCACCGTGGCCTGCTCGGTGGTCGTCCCGGCCGGTGGGACGACCGGGGACTTCGTCGTCGCGTGGGTGGCGACCACGGCGTCCAGGTCCGGGTGCGCCGCGATCCACGTCGTCGCCGACTGCTTCCACGCGTTGCAGGAGTCGGTGTACGCCTGCGACGGGGCCTCCTGCACGGCGGCCGTCAGGTAGCAGCCGATGTGCCCGGCGACGTCGATGCGCCAGTGCCGCTGTTCCGCGATCGCCGCGTAGGCGCTCAGCAGTGCGTTGTTGTGCGAGTCGCCGATCGCCGCGATGTGCTTCGTCCACCCGGTCCGCGGTCCGACCGTGCAGACGTTGAAGGCGGCGGTCGTGTTCGACCAGCACGCGTCGCGGTTGACGTCGTCCTCCGCCGCGGCGGCCGGTGTCGGCACCCGGACGTCGGAGAGCAGCGGATCCGTGCACGGGTCTGCCGAGCCGATGCGCGCGGCCGCTCCGAAGCAGGGGACGTCGCCGCGCTCGAGCGAGCGCTGGAACGCCGCGGCCTCCGCCTGCTGGACCTGCAGTGCCCCGAGCGTCGACCCGCCGAGGGCGACGATCAGGAGGGTGCTCACCGCGCCCCACACGGCGACCCTGCGGGGCCGGAGGGACCGGAAGCGGGCGGAGAAGCGGAGCGGTTCCTCGACCAGCAGCGTCGTGACCGTCGCGAGGACGGCGGTGCCGAGCAGGAGGAGCAGCTTGTCGCGCGTGCCCAGGGGGTGCCCGGTCGCGATCGGCAGCAGGACGACCCCCGGCCAGTGCCAGAGGTAGACGGCGTAGGAGATCCGCCCGACGAAGGCCACCGGGGCGAGCCGACCGACGGCCTGCAGTCCGCTCCGGGCGCCGAGCAGCACGACGAGGGCCGCCCCCGCGACCGGCAGCAGCGCCGCGGTGCCGGGGAACGGGGTCGCCGGGGTGATGACGACGAGCGAGGCGACCAGCAGGGCGGCACCCAGCCACGCGCCTCCCGTCCGGATCGACCGGGCCGCGGGACGGACACGGGACGACAGGACGACCGTCGACGCCAGCCCGCCCAGGGCGAACTCCCACGCTCGCGTGGCCGTGGAGAAGTAGGCGATGCCCGGGGCCGAGCGCGTCTCGACGACGCTCCAGACGAGCGAGACGACGACCACCGCGCCGAGCAGCACCCGAGCGGTCCGCACCGGCGTCCACCACCGAGCGTGCCGGAGCAGGACCGCCAGGGCGACGAGCAGCACGGGGAGCGCGATGTAGAACTGCTCCTCGACCGAGAGCGACCAGAAGTGCTGGAACGGCGACGGTTGGTTGTCCGACGCCAGGTAGTCGACCGAGTCCGACGCCAGCTGCCAGTTCTGCACGTACAGCGTCGAGGCGATGAGCTCGCGACCGTACTGCCCCCAGAGGGTGCTCGGGACGAGCACGAGGACCGCGGCACCGGTCGCGAGCAGGGTGAGCGAGGCACCGGGCAGCAGCCGCTTCGCGCGTCGTGCCCAGAACCGACCGAGCGCGATCCGCCCGTTCGTCGCCTGCTCGCGCAGCAGGTGCCCGGTGATGAGGAAGCCGGAGATGACGAAGAACACGTCCACCCCGACGAACCCGCCCGGCAGGCGGTTCGGCCACAGGTGGTAGACGACGACCGCCAGGACGGCGAAGGCGCGGAGCCCCTGCACGTCCCACCGGGTGGCGTCGGACCGGCGCGGGCGCGTGGGCTGCTCGGACATCGCGACGAGTCTACGTATCGCGGATCGTGCGTCCCGCCCGTCGACGGTCGCCCGGGTGCCGTCGCGGCCCGCACGGGGCGGTCGGTGCGGGCCGGTACGCTCGGCCCATGTTCCTCGGCATCACGAACACCCCGCGCGACTACGCTTGGGGATCGGTCTCCGCGATCCCCGAACTCCTCGGCCGCACCGTCACCGGAGCACCGCAGGCCGAGCTCTGGCTCGGCGCGCACGCAGGCAGCCCGAGCGTGGTCGTCAACCCGGCGATGGTGGGCGGCGCCGACACCCTGCGCGACTGGATCGACGCCGAGCCCGAGGCCGCCCTCGGCCCGGACCGCACCGGGCTGCCGTTCCTGCTGAAGCTCCTCGCAGCGGCGGCACCCCTGTCGCTCCAGGCCCACCCCACGCCGGAGCAGGCCCGCGAGGGCTTCGCGCGCGAGGAGGCGGCGGGCATCCCGCTCGACGACCCCGCGCGCAACTACAAGGACCCCTTCCCGAAGCCCGAGCTCGTCGTCGCGCTCAGCGATCGCTTCGAGGCGCTCAGCGGCTTCCGCCCGGTCGCCGACACCGTGGCAGAGGTCGAGGCGCTCGACGCAGGGAGCGGCCGGCTCGGCCCCCTCCTGGCGCACCTGTCGCAGGGGCTCGAGGACACCGTGCGCTGGCTCGAGACCGCCGATGCGTCGGCGCTCGCCGTGGTGCAGGCGGCGTCCGACCTCGCCGTGGCGCTGCCGGAGGACGACCGCAGCCCGAACGTGCAGACCGTGGTCGACCTGGCGGACGCGTACCCGGGCGACCCCGGCGTCGTCGTGTCGCTGCTCATGCACCGCGTCACGCTCCGGACCGGCGAGGCGATGTACCTGCCCGCGGGCAACGTGCACGCCTACCTCGACGGGCTCGGCATCGAGCTGATGGCCCCCTCGGACAACGTGCTCCGGGGCGGCCTGACCGCGAAGCACGTCGACGTCCCCGAACTGCTGCGGGTGCTCGACTTCACCGCGTACCCGGCACCGGTCCTGACGCCGGAGCACCTCGACCAGGGCGTCGACCGGTTCGCGCCCGAGGGCGTCGGCTTCGCCCTCGTCCGCGTGACGGGGGACGGCCGCCCGGTCGGTCTCGGCACCGGCGGTGTCGCCCCGCTGCACGGTCCGAGCATCGCGGTCTGCACCACCGGGGCCGTGACCCTCGTCGGCGCGCACTCGGCGACCCTGCTCCGGCAGGGGGAGTCCTGCTACGTCACGCCGGACGAGGGCGACGTGACGGTCGAGGCCGACGCCGCGGCCGGGCTGACGTCGACGGTCTTCATCGCGACGGGTGCGTGAACACGCAGCACCCTGCGCCCCGACGGGACAGTACGGTCCGCTAGCGTGACGAGCATGAGTTGGCTGGTCACCGGCGGTGCCGGGTACATCGGGTCCCACGTCGTCCGCGCCCTGCGCGCAGCAGGGATCGACACCGTCGCGTTCGACGACCTGTCGAGCGGGTTCCGGGGGTTCGTGCCCGAGGACGTGCCGTTCGTCGAGGGCACGATCCTCGACGGCGAGCTGCTCACGACCGCCCTGCGCGAGCACGCCGTCACCGGTGTCGTGCACGTGGCCGGCTTCAAGTACGCCGGGGTCTCGGTCGAGCGCCCGCTGCACACCTACGAGCAGAACGTCACCGGTACCGCGACCCTGCTCCGGGCGATGGCGGAGAACGGCGTCACCAAGGCCGTGTTCTCGTCGAGCGCGGCGGTGTACGGCACGCCGGACGTCGACGTCGTGGTCGAGGACACCCCGAAGGCGCCGGAGTCGCCGTACGGCGAGTCGAAGCTCATCGGCGAGTGGCTGCTCCGCGACATGGAGGTCGCCGCCGGGTTCGCCACCACCTCGCTCCGCTACTTCAACGTCGTCGGGTCGGGGGAGCCGGACCTGTACGACGCGAGCCCGCACAACCTGTTCCCGCTCGTGTTCGACGCGCTGCTCGCCGGTCGTGTGCCGCGGATCAACGGCGACGACTACGACACCCCGGACGGCACCTGCGTCCGCGACTACATCCACGTCGCCGACCTCGCGCACTCGCACGCCGTCGCGGCGCGGAAGCTCGAGGCGGGCGAGCAGCTCGAGCGTGCCTACAACCTCGGCAGCGGCGACGGCGTCAGCGTCCGGCAGATCATGGACGCCATGGCGTCGGGCACCGGCATCGCGTTCGAGCCCGAGGTCGCCCCGCGCCGCCCGGGCGACCCCGCCCGGATCGTCGCGACCGGCGAGGCCGCGGCGCGCGACCTCGAGTGGGCGATGCGGCACTCGCTCGACGAGATGGTCACCAGCGCCTGGGAGGCCCGTCGCCGGGTCGGCTGAGGCCCGTGCTCGGCGATCGGGGAGCGCTCGCGTGTCCCCCGATCGCTGGACAGACGGCCTGCGACACGCCCGTACGGGGGACATGACACGCCGCGACGCTCGGCACCTCCTATGATCCGCGACTTGACGGAACGGAATCACACCGCTGTAATTACAGGCAGCGGCTTCGGTCGTTGCAGGCCGTCGTCGACATGTCAGGGGTGATCAGGGTGAACGGTTCCGACTTCCACGCCGGCGTGCCGGAGGACTGGCACGTCGATCCGGTGTCGCTCGGCGTCCCCGGTGTCCGCCGGCCCGAGGGCGACGAGGAGAACCCCCTCTCGTGGCAGGTCGACTCGCTCTGCGCGCAGACCGACCCCGAGGCCTTCTTCCCCGAGAAGGGCGGGTCCACCCGCGAGGCGAAGAAGATCTGCGGCTCGTGCGAGGTCCGGTCGCAGTGCCTCGAGTACGCGCTCGAGAACGACGAGCGCTTCGGCATCTGGGGCGGGCTCTCCGAGCGCGAGCGCCGGAAGCTCCGCCGCCGCGCCTGACGCGCTCGGTCGCGCGCAGCGCGACCGGTGGCGACCGGCCTGGAGGCGCGTCCCGCCTCCGCCACCCACCGACCGTTGATGGTGCGCACAGGTTGACGGCGCGCCGTTCCGGCGGGCCGGTCCCGCGCCTCCAGACCGTAGAGTGACGCGCGTCATGCAGCCCAGTCCCGCGCAGCCCCGGTCCGCCCAGCCCCGCGTCACCGCGGCCCTCGTGACCGCGAACGGCGGCGAGCACCTCGACCGGACACTGGACGCCCCGCCGCGCCTGACGCGCTCGGTCGCGCGCAGCGCGACCGGTGGCGACCGGCCTGGAGGCGCGTCCCGCCTCCGCCACCCACCGACCGTTGATGGTGCGCACAGGTTGACGGCGCGCCGTTCCGGCG
>NZ_RBLU01000140.1 GCF_003989515.1 Curtobacterium sp. HSID17257 | reverse complement strand
CGGCAGACGCTGCCCGCCGCCCCGGCACGCGGTCCGGTCCCGGTGACGAGACCGGTGCCGAGCCAGGTACCGAGTGGTGCGGTGGCGTCCGCACGGTCCGGGTCACGGACACCGGGACGTCCGGGTCGCCCGGCCCGGACCGGTGGCGGTCGCTCGGCGCAGCCCGTCCCGCGGTCGATCTGCCCGAGGACGCCGCGGCTGCCCTCGGGTGACTCCTTCACGAGCGTGTGCGCCCCCGCTCCGGCGTCCGCGGTCGAGGCTGATCTCCGGCAGGCGCTCCGGGACCGCTTCGCGTTCACGTTCGACCACACCGCGATCCGGCTCGACCGCCCGTTCTTCGACCACGTCGAGGCCTGGCCGGACATCGTGCTCCCCGAGCTCCGCGTCGCGATCGAGTACGACAGCACCGGC
This sequence comes from Curtobacterium sp. HSID17257, assembly GCF_003989515.1. Classification (GTDB taxonomy): domain Bacteria; phylum Actinomycetota; class Actinomycetes; order Actinomycetales; family Microbacteriaceae; genus Curtobacterium. The sequence continues at coordinate 6,434 of NZ_RBLU01000140.1, read as the reverse complement.
CGGCACGGGCTCGAGCACGTCGGACCCCGGCAGGAGACCGACCGCCGGAAGGACCGGGCCGTCCGCGCCGTGGGGTGGGAGGTCGTCCGCATCCGGACCGGCCGCCTGCCCGCACTCGGCCCCCACGACCTCGAGGTGTCCGGCATCTCCGGCCGGACGGTCGAGCGGCTCGTCGACACGCTGCGGGACCTCCGCGGGCCGCTCTTCGTCGACGCCTACGCGCGCTGACGGCCGGACCGGCGCAGGGTGTCCCGCGGGTACTCCCCGAAGCGCTCCTGGTAGGTCGCGGAGAAGCGGCCCGCGTGCGCGAACCCCCACTCCCGCGCGACCTCGGCGATGCTCGTCGTGGCAGGGTCGCCCACGAGCAGCGTGTCGCGCACACGGTCGAGCCGGACCTGCCGGATGTAGGCGTTCGGGGACAGCTCGAAGGCCCGCTGGAAGGCCGTCTGCAGGGCACGGAGGCTCAGCGAGGCGACGCGTGCCAGGTCGGTGCTCGTGATCGGCAGGTGCGCGTGCTCGTGGACGTACTCGACGGCCCGTCGGACGTGCGCGTTGCGGGGGAGCAGGAGCTCGTCGGGGAGCGACGAGCTGACCACCGGGTAGAGCTCCAGCAGTGCCAGGGCTCCGAGTCGACCCATCTCGGCCTGCAGCAGCGGGGACGCACGGCGGTCGAGGACGGTCTGCGAGATGAGCTGGACGCTGCTCCGCCAGACGCGCATGGCCCGTTCGTCCGGTCGGACGGTGTGGTCGAGCACGAGCTGCCCCGGCGCCGTCCCCCGTTCGCCGGCGACCTCCTCGAGGGCGCTCCGGTTCACCTGGACGATGCGCTGGTCGTAGTCCTGGTACGAGAACGCCGCGCCCTGCTGCGGCCAGAGCTGCGGGCGACCGGGCTCCATGACGATCCGGTCGTGCCCCGATCCGACGGTGGCGGAGCCGCGGGTCGTCCACTGCACCACGAAGTCGTCGGACGGGGTCATCACGCCCTCGAGGTGGCCGTCGAAGCGGATCGACCGCAGGGACATCGCGGCGTCGCCCACCGCCGAGTACCGGAACGCGAAGGGCTGCGCGGTCGCGTCGGCGCGCCACTCGTTGCCCGCGTAGGCGGTGGCGAGGAAGTCGCGTGCTGCGTCGAGGTCGGTGCTCTGCGTCTCGACGTCGATGCGGGGCGGTGGTGTCGGGTTCATGGGTCCCGTGCATTCTGTCCGCGTGGCGCGGCGTTGTCCGGATGCGCGTGTCCCCGGTGCGGGGGTGGACGAGCCGGTCCGCGTGGGAGCGGATGTCCACTCGTCGTCGCCGCGGACACCGGGGACGTCCGGGAATCGTCGTCGTCCGACGAACGACGTCCGCGGCCGGCCCCGGTCTCCTAGCGTCCTCGGTGGACGGGTGCCGGAACGGCCGGCCCCACCGACCCGAGGACGATGACCGTGACCACCACCGCCGCCGGAGTGCACACCGGACCGAGGACCGCCCGCGACGCCGTCTCGTCGGCCGCGCGACGACGAGCAGCCGGAGCGGGCGCCGACGTCGTGTTCTCCGAGCTCCGTCAGGCCCGTCGGCTGCACGGCCTCCAGGTCGCCGCGGTGACGACCGGTCTGGTGTCGGTCACCGCCGCCGCCTCCGCCGCGATCGTGCTCGGGCTCTCCGCATGAGCATCCCGCGCAACGAGCTCGGCATCCGGGGCTCCCGACTGTCCCGCGGCACCCGGGCGCTGCCCGGAGCGGACCGCTCCGTGGCCGACACGCTCCTGCCGGTGCGCCGGTCTGCAGCGGCGGACGCACCGACGCAGCCGATCGACATGCGCGCCCTGCTGGCCGAGGCGCTCGACGCCCCGCGGGTGTCCGGTCGCTAGGCTCGCGGAACCGATCTCCGGAAGGCCGATGACGCTCCTCACCCTCACCCTCACCCCCACCACCCGCGAGACCCCGGCGCAGCGCAGGGCGTCGACCGCTGCCGACACGCTCTTCACGCGACACGGCGTGACACCGGTGACGCTCGACGACATCGCGGCCGAGGCGGGGCTCGACCGCGACGAGCTCGACGCGGCCTACCCGTCGAAGCAGGCGCTCGTGGTCGCCGTGCTGCAGCGCTGGCACGGTGCCTGGCGTCGTGCGCTCGACGGCATCGCGCGCGACTCCGACGACCCGCGGGACGAGGTCCTCGGCGTGTTCGGGTACCTGGAGCAGTGCTTCGCGGACGAGGGGTGGCGCGGGTGCGCGTTCATCAACGGTCACGCCGAGCTGGGGCGCACGGACCCGGCGATCGCGGAGCTCGCGCAGGCGCACTTCGCCGACGTCGAGGCGCACCTGACACAGCTCTGCGCGCGGGCTGGCGTGCCGTCGCACGTGGCGCAGGCGCTCTCGTTGCTCGTCGAGGGAGCCCGGGTCGAGTCGGCCGTGCAGCGGTCGGCGCAGCCCGCGCGGGTCGCCCGCCTCGGCGCGGCGATGCTGCTGTCGGTCTACGACGCGCACCCGTCCGCCTGACACGGCCGGTCGGGGTACGGCGGCGGGGTACAGCAGCCTGGGTCCCGCGCGTCACGGCCGGTAGGAACGAAGGATGACAGCGACCGCCTTCTGCCTGCACGCGCTGGGCTCGAGCTCGGAGGAGTTCGCCCTCCTCCGCTCGGAGCTCGCCGGCACCCTCGACCTCGTCGGGATCGACCTGCCCGGCTTCGGCCGGAGCCCGGCGTCCGGTGGCACGACCGTCGAGGAGATGGCGGTGCTGGTCGAGCGTGCGATCGGTGCGAGCGGTGCGACCGAGTGGGTGGTCATCGGCCACTCGATGGGCGGCAAGGTCGCGACCGTCGTCGCCGACCGGACGGTCTCGGGCGCGAACGGGCTGTTCGGGCTGCGCGCCGTCGTGCTCCTGGCCGCCTCGCCCCTCGCGCCCGAGCCGATGGACGAGGGCCGCCGAGCCTCGATGCTCTCCTGGGCTGCGGACGGTCCGATCGAGCCGCACCACGCGGTCGAGTTCGTCGACGCGAACACCGCCGAGGTCCTGCCCCCCGACCGCCACGAGCAGGCGGTGCAGGACGTGCAGCGCACCGACCCGCGCGCCTGGCGCGACTGGCTGCTCCGCGGCAGTCGGGAGGACTGGTCGGTCACGGCCGAGCCGAACCCCGTCCCGGCGCTCGTGCTCGCCGGCGCCGAGGACGGCGACCTCGCCGCGGACGCGCAGCGACGCCTGACGATGCCGCACTGGCCGGCCGCCGAGCTGCACGAGGTCGCGGGCGCCGCGCACCTGCTGCCGTGGGAGCGCCCGCAGGAGGTCGCCACGCTCGTCCGCGACTTCTGGGCACGTCGGATCGCGCACGGCCCGGTGGTCCCCGCCGACCAGGCCCGGGTCATCGCGTCGCCGCGCGTGAGCGCCAGGACCCGCGGGGTGCTGGCCGTGCGCGCACTGCCCGACGACCCCGCCGCGACGCCGGACGCCCTGACGCCCCAGCAGCTCGACGTGCTCCGGGACGTCGCGCGGATCGTGGTGCCGCAGCCGGGCGACGGCGAGGTGGACCTCGCCCTCCGCGTGGACCGCCAGCTCGCCGCAGGGCAGGGCGACGGATGGCGGCCGGACGGCATGCCGACCGACGTCGACGCCTACCGCGGCGCGCTCGACGTGCTCGCGGCGGTGTCGACCGACGAGCTGTCCTCGGCCCTGGGGGACGTCGCCGCCGGCCGGTACCGCTCGGACGGTCCGCTCGACTCCGAGCAGCTGCGCGTCTGGTTCGAGGACGCGAGCGTGGACCTGGTGAAGCAGTGGCTCGCCCACCCCGCCACCATGTCCGAGATCGACTACGACGGCTTCGCCAACGGCGGCGACGGCGTCCGGAAGCAGGGCTTCCAGCTGCTCGGGGCCGGGCAGCGGGAAGCGTGGGAACCCGAGGGAGCAGGACGATGAGACTCGACGCACAGCGCCACCACCAGGACGACGAGGTCGTCGACGTCGTCGTCGTCGGCACGGGTGCCGGCGGAGCCCCGCTCACCGCCCGGCTCGCCCGCGAGGGCCTGACCGTCGTCGCGTTCGAGGCCGGTCGGAACACCGAGCCGGGCGACCACACCCCCGACGAGGTCGAGGCGCCCGCGGACATCAACTGGATGGACGAGCGCATCAGCGGTGGTGCCGCCCCGACGGCCTTCGGTCCGAACAACAGCGGCACGGGCGTGGGCGGGTCCACCCTGCACTGGGGTGCGTTCACCCCCCGCCCGAGCACCCACGACCTGCGCCTGCGCACGGAGAGCGGGCAGGGTGAGGACTGGCCGGTCGACCACGCCGAGCTGACCGCGTACATCGAGCGGGTCGAGCACGAGGTCGGTGTCGCCGGGCCCGCGCACTACCCGTGGGACCCGGAGCGCCGGTACCGGATGGGTCCGCCGGCGCGCAACGCCTCGTCGGACATGATGATGCGCGGCACCGCGGCGCTCGGCATCACCGCGACGGACGCGCCGGTCGCGCTGACCACCGAGGACCGGGTGCAGGAGCACCACGGGCTGCGCCAGGCCTGCGTGTCCTGCGGCTCGTGCCACCAGGGCTGCCGCAACGGGTCGAAGGTGTCGATGGACACGACCTACCTGCCCGCCGCCGTCGCGTTCGGCGCCGAGATCCGCCCCGACTCGTTCGTGCACGGCATCGAGCTCGACGGCGACGGCAGGGTGTGCGCGGTGCGCTACACGCGCGACGGCCGTGAACGTCGTCAGCGGTGCCGCTCCCTGGTGCTCGCCGCCGGCGGGGTGGAGACGCCGCGCCTGCTCCTGCACACCGGGCTGGCGAACAGCAGCGGGCAGGTGGGCCGGAACTTCACCGCGCACGGGGCCACCCAGGTGTGGGCGACGTTCGACGAGTCGATGCGCTCGTACCGCGGCTACCCGTCGTCGATCATCACCGAGGACTTCGTCCGGCCGGCGGACGCCGACTTCGCCGGCGGGTACCTGATCCAGAGCCTGGGCGTCCAGCCCCTGACCTTCGCGACCACGCTGGTCCGCGGTGGGGGCCTCCGCGGTGCCGAGCTCGTCCGGGCGATGCGCGACTACCCGCGGACGGCCGGGGTCGGCATCAACGCCGAGTGCCTGCCGTACGACGACAACCGGCTCGTGCTCTCCGACGACCTCGACGAGCACGGCGTGCCGCGGGCCCGCGTGACGTTCTCGCCGGGCTCCAACGAGGACGCGATCCGCGCCCACGCGGTCCGCACGATGACCGCCATCGTCGAAGCCGCCGGCGGGACCGACGTCCGGGTGCTCGAACGCACCGCCCACACGATCGGCACCGCGCGCATGGGTACTGACGCCGGGTCGTCCGTCGTCGACCCGGCCGGTCGCTCGTGGGACGTGCCGAACCTGTGGGTGTGCGACAACTCGGTCTTCCCGAGCGCCGTCATCGCGAACCCCGCGCTCACGATCATGGCGCTGTCCCTGCGCACCGCCGACCGGTTCCTGCGGGACGACCCGGCGGCCGACCGCCAGCGCACGACGGCGGCGGCGGCCTGAGACCGGAGCGCTGCGCGGGCGACGTCGTGTCACCCGCGCAGCGCCAGCGCCTCGCTCGTCCAGCGGGCGTGCAGCGTCCACGGGTCCTCGACGCCGTCGGCGACCCGTGCGACGTGGTCGAGCAGCGCCGGGGTCGTCCGGAACCACTCCGTGCCGGGGAACCGGTCGTCCGCGAAGGCCGCGTGCCGCCGCCGCTCGAGGTGCCGGTCGCCCCGTTCGAACGCGAGGAGCTCCTGGTGCGGCACCGCCGCGAGCCGCTGTCGCGGGTTCGTGGTGGTGCCGATCTTCACGCGGTCGCCGAAGTCGTCGCGCTGCCGCAGGTAGTACACGACGTCGACCCGCGGTGGCGGCAGCTCGCCGTCCGGCACGTCGCCCCACGGCCACTCGCAGGTTGCGCAGAGCACGGCACTCGGCCAACGCACCCCGACCCGGGAGCCGCACAGCGGGCAGTGACCCGGCAGGGCGTCCTCGGTGCCGACGTGCTCGGCCGCCGCGTCCGCGACCAGCGTCACGTGCCCACCGCAGAGCGGCAGGACGGCGGCGAAGCCGTCCGCGCAGGGCGCGTCGCAACCGGGGACGCAGCAGGCGGGGACGGTACGAGGCGTGACCACGTGCCGGACGCTAGCGTGCGCCACCGACGTGCCCCGTGCCTCCCGGCCGACGGTCGGCCCGCGCCCGTGCCCGCTGCCCGCGGCCCGGCGGCGTCCGGGTCAGTCCGCGAAGATGACGCCCACGGGCTCGCGCTTCTCCTCCTGGAACCGGTCCTCGGCCCGGCCGAGGGCCCAGTACGCGGACAGGGACAGCTCCGCCTTCTCGAGCCCCCAGTCGTCCTGCAGCAGCCGCCGCAGGGCCTTCACCGCGGTCCGCTCGCCGTGCGCGAAGACCTGCACCGGCCGGGAGGCACGGGGCAGCTCCCGAGCGGCGGCCACCAGCAGCGTGCCCGGCTCGGCGCCGGCA
>NZ_RBLU01000139.1 GCF_003989515.1 Curtobacterium sp. HSID17257 | reverse complement strand
CGTCGGCGACAGCCCCGCAGCACCGCCTGGAGGCCCGGTGCCGGTCCACGAGACCGGCACCGGGCCTCCAGGCCGTTCCGGGCACACCTGCCGGACCCGGGCGCCCCTGGCGGAAGCGGGCACACCTGGTCGTCCTGAACCATCAGGTACGCCCGGTTCCACTTGCCATCGCGCGTGCAATGGGAAAGAACGGGCACAGGACCACGGCACCGGGCCTCCAGACCGTTCGTGGACGAAGTACCGTGGACGCATGACCGCGACCGACGTCGACCCCCTGGCCCTCGACCGGCAGCTCTGCTTCGCCCTGGCCGCGACGAGCCGCAGCGTCATCGGGCTGTACCGCGACCTGCTCGACCCGATGGGCCTGACGCACCCGCAGTACCTCGTCATGCTCGCGCTGTGGGAGCACGACCCGCGCTCGGTGCGCGAGATCGCCACGGAACTCCGTCTCGACTCCGCCACGCTGAGCCCACTGTTGAAGCGGCTCGAGGCCTCCGGCTACGTCCGACGGCAGCGCAGCACGGCCGACGAACGCCAGCTCGAGGTGTCGCTCACGACCGCCGGGCGAGCGCTCCGCGACCGGGCACGTGCGGTCCCCGTCGCGGTGGCCGATCGGCTGGGCTGGCCACTCGAGCGACTCGAACGACTCAAGGACGACCTGACGGAACTGCTCGGTCGCGTCGACGCCCTCGACTGAGCGCCTCCTTCGTGGCAGAATGATTCGTGCACGAACGAAAGGACGGACCGTGGGTCGCTTCGGCAGCTGGTACGACCGCTGGAACCGCACGCTCATCGAGAAGATGGGCCCGTCGCAGATCGGCGCCGGACACGTCGAAGGCGCGGACGACCGCACCGTCGACCGCCCCTGCCCCATCTGCCGGCAGCCGCTCTCGCAGCACACGGTGATCCGCCCCGAGGGTCAGGTCCGCTCGAGCACCCTGGTGTGCCCCGGACGCTGAGCATCCGCCGCGGGATCGGAATTGCCCGGCGCAACACGTGGTTCAACGGACTCGTGAAGCTCTTCGAAGCCGCCGACCTCGGCGCACTCCACCTCCGCAACCGCATCGTCATGGCCCCCCTCACCCGGACGCGCGCCGGTGAGCAGGGCATCCCCAACGACCTCCTCGTCGAGCACTACGCGCAGCGCGCCGGCCTCGGCATGATCATCACCGAGGGCACCTGGCCCGTCCAGGAGGGCCGCTCCTACCCCGGGCAGCCCGGCATCGAGACCGACGAGCAGGTCGCGGGCTGGCGCCGCGTCACCGACGCCGTGCACGAGCGCGGCGGCACGATCGTCATGCAGCTGATGCACGGCGGCCGGGTCTCGCACACCGACATCTCGCAGACCCCGCGCATCGTCGGCCCCTCAGCGACCGCCGCGCCGGGGCAGACGCACCTCGCCGACGGCTCGAAGGCCGACATGCCCGTGCCGCACGAGCTCACCACCGACGAGGTCCGTGAAGCCGTCCAGGGCTTCGTCCGCGCCGCCCGCAACGCGATCGCGGCCGGGCTCGACGGCGTCGAGGTGCACGGCGCGAACGGGTACCTCGTGCACGAGTTCCTCTCCCCCGTGTCGAACACCCGCACCGACGAGTACGGCGGCTCGCCCGAGAACCGCGCGCGCTTCGCCGTCGAGGTCACCACGGCGATCGCCGAGGCCGTCGGCGCGGACCGCGTGGGCATCCGTCTCTCGCCGCAGCACAACATCCAGGGCGTGCTCGAGGAGGACGACGCCGACGTCCGTGCGACCTACACCGCTGTGGCCGAGGGCCTCGCGCCGCTCGGGCTGGCCTTCGTGGACGTCCTGCACGCCGAGCCGGCCAGCGAGCTCGTGCAGCACGTGCGCCGCACCGCAGGCGCTCCGTTCATCGCCAACTCGGGCTTCTCGTCGATGACCTCCCGCGACGAGGCGATCACGCTGCTCGACGGCGACCTCGCCGACGCCGTCGCCGTGGGCCGGGCCGCGATCGCGAACCCCGACCTCGCCGAGCGCTGGGAGCAGGACGCGGAGCTCAACGAGCCGCGCCCGGAGCTCTTCTACGGCGCGAGCGCCGAGGGCTACACCGACTACCCGACGCTCGACCAGGTCCGCGAGCCCGTCGCGTAGCCGACGTCACCGGTCACGGACGGGAGGCGCGGTGCCAGCCGGCACCGCGCCTCCCGTCCGTCCGGTGGTCACGACCTACGACCGCGTGGCGTGCCGATCCGGGCATGGCGTGCCGATCCGCGCGTGGCGTGCCGATCCGCGCGAAGGAGACACGGCGGAACGGCCTTCGACGCGCGGATCGGCTTCCTACTCCACGCGCGATGGGTCGGAACGATCGGGACGGTCGCGGTCGACGCCGTCCCAGAGGTCCGCGCAGTCGACACCGACGACGCCGGCACGCCGGAGCCAGGCGCCGGCGACGCGGTCCGTCGGGTCGGACGTGACCGCCTCGACGAGCGCAGCGCGGTGGGCGGGACCGACCAGCACCGGGTGGCCGGGACGGCCACCGAAGACCGCGCGGCACAGCACGTCCGGGCCGTCCGCCCTCGCGAGGACCCGCCGGACGACCGCGACCGGCAGCGTCGGGAGGTCGACGAGCGAGACGCACGCCACGGTCTCCCCGTCGAGCGCCCGGAGCCCGGCGGCGAGCGAGGCACCGGGCCCGGTGGCCCAGTCCGGGGCGACGACGGTCCGCACACCCACGTGGTCCGGCACGGAGTCCCGGACGGTCCCGGCGGCGGCGCCGAGGACCACCACGACCTCGCTGCACCCACCGTCGAGCAGTGCCCGGGTGCCCAGTTCGACCCACGGGGTGTCGTCCGCCGCGCGCACCAGCGCCTTCGGCATCCCCATCCGCCGCCCGGCACCTGCGGCCAGCAGGACCCCGGTCACCGGCAGCCGCACGTCGGGCCCTCGATCAGACGAACGCCGGCACCGACGCCCACGCTGCCGGGGCCTCGGCGACACCGTCGCGGACGACCGTGCCGGAGATCAGGCCGTAGGGGCGGTCCGCCGCGAAGAACACCTCGCCCGGGTTCTCGAGGCCGAACGGGGACAGGTCGACCAGGAAGTGGTGCTTGTTCGGCATCGAGAAGCGGACCTCGGCGATCTCGGGGAACGTCTCGATCGCCGCACGGCCCATCGCGAACAGGGTCTGCTGCAGGGCGAGCGAGTGCAGGTCCGCGAAGGTCGCGAGCATCCGGTCGAGCACCCCGGTGTACACCGCGTCGTAGTCGATCCCGGCGGCGACCGCCTCCGGCGTGTAGCGCCAGCGCGCGGTGACCGACGTCGCCAGGATCCGGTCGTCGGTCTCCACCAGCGTCGTGTAGCCGTCGCGGGGGAAGCCGTGGAACTCGCTGCCGGTGCTCTTCAGGACGGTCAGGTCGGTCACGCCTGCGAGCACGTGCACGTCGTCACCGTCGACCTGCACCACCGCGGTCCGGGTCCCCCGACCGGAGCGGACGAAGGAGTGGTCGTGCTCCCGGCCGTCGACCGCGATGCGCTCCCACGCGTGCTGCTCGGCGGACAGCGTCGACCCGTCGTACCAGTCGAACGCGGTCGCGAAGTGCCGGCCGAGGCGGAGCAGGAACTCCTCGGGCGTGCCCACCCCGTGCTCCTTCGCGAACGCGTAGACGGTGTTCTTCTGCGTGTCCGTCGCGACGACCTTGGCGTTGTCGCCCTCGGTGTACGACTCGGCGAGCGCCGCCCCGCGCAGCTGGGTCGTGACCGTCAGGTCCTCGATCTCGTGGCGGTCGGTGTCGCGGGTGACGCGCACGAGCCGGACCTCGGCCTTGCCGTACTGGTTCGCACCGAGGCGGACGGAGGTGGTGACGGGGGCGGTGGTGTCCTGCACGGTGGGCGCTGCGGTGGTGTCCATGCGGCGACGATGACACCCGAGTGTTTCGGTGGTGGGTCGAACACGTCACGAGCTGCGTCCACGCACCGCGTCCGGTCGTGACGCGGGCGTCGCTCCCCCGTAACGACGCGGAAACACCGGTTCCCTAGCGTTGCGGCCACGAACCGATCCGACCGAGGAGGCACCGTGGCGCGCAGCACCGCTCCCGAGGCGTCCTCGGCGTGGAACCGCGGGATGATCGCGCACGGCCGACGGCCGGGCGACACCGTCGTCACCCGCCCCGCCACCCCGATCGGACCCCTGCATGGACCTCGTCACCGTCCGCACCCTGCGGACACCGTCGCACCGCGACGACCTCGCGCTCGCCCCCGGTGAGCAACCCCTCGCGGGCGGCACCTGGCTGTACTCCGAGGAGCAGCCCGGCACGACCGGTCTCGTCGACCTGACGGGCCTCGGCTGGCCGGACGCCGAGCGCACCCCGGACGGACTGCGCCTCGGCGCGACGTGCACGATCGCCGCGCTGCTGCGGCTCGACCCCGAGCCCGGATGGCGTGCCTGGCCGCTCGTCGACCGGTGCGCGAACGCCCTGCTCGCGTCGTTCAAGGTGTGGAACGCGGCGACCGTCGGCGGGAACGTGGTGACCGCGCTGCCCGCGGGGGCGATCACGGCGCTGCTGGTGACCCTCGACGCGACCGCGGTCGTCTGGACACCGGACGGCGGGGAGCGTCGCCTGCCCGTCGCCGACCTCGTCACCGGGGTCCGCACCACGGCCCTCACCGCCGGCGAGGTGGTCCGGGCGTTCGACCTGCCCGCGTCGGCGCTCGCCGGCACCACCGGGTTCCGCCGGGTGTCGCTCAGCCCGCACGGGCGCACCGGGACGCTCGTCACCGCACGGCGGGACGCCGACGGCTTCGTGCTCGTGGTCACCGGTGGGACCCCTCGGCCGCTCGTGCTGCGGTGGGACGCGGTGCCGACGGCGGCCGAGGTCGACACGGTGCTCGCCGCACACGACGACTGGTACGACGACCCGCACGGCTCCCCGGCCTGGCGCCGCTCGGTGTCCCGCCGCTTCGCCGGCGAACTCGTCGCCGAGGCCGGCGGGCCGGGTGCCGAGACCGGCGGGCCGGGTGCCGAGGCCGGCGGGCCGGGCTCCGCTGCTCCGGACGGGGGCGCACGATGAGGGTCACGGTCGACGGCACACCCCTCGAGACGGACCCGCAGCCGGGCCAGGTCCTGCGCACGCTGCTCCGGGAGCACGGGGTCACCAGCGTCAAGAAGGGCTGCGACGCCGGGGACTGCGGCGCGTGCTCGGTCCTGCTCGACGGCACGCCGGTGCACTCCTGCATCACGCCGGCACACCGGGTGGCGGGACGCACGGTGACGACGGTCGCGGGACTCGGCACTCCCGACGACCCGCACCCCGTGCAGCGGGCCTTCGCCGAGGCCCCCGGGTTCCAGTGCGGCTTCTGCACGGCCGGGTACGTCGTCACCGCGTCCGCGCTCGACGACGACCGGCTTGCCGACCGGCACCGTTCGCTCAAGGGCAACCTCTGCCGGTGCACGGGGTACCGGGCGATCGAGGACGCCCTGGACGGTGTGCGCAACACCGCGTGCGCGAGCGCCGGTGCGGCCGTCGGGACCTCGGTCGCGGCCCCCGCGGCGATGCGCATCGTCACCGGCAGCGAGGAGTACACGCTCGACGTCCGCCGGACCGAGGGGCTCCTGCACCTCGCGGTCCTCGGCAGCCCGCACCCGCACGCCCGCATCGTGTCGATCGACACGAGCGCGGCCGAGGCGCTGCCCGGCGTGCACCTCGTGCTCACCCACCACGACGACCCCGGCGTGCTGTTCTCGACCGGTCGCCACGACTCCCGGCTCGACGACCCCGACGACACCCGGGTGTTCGACCGCGTCCTGCGGTTCCGCGGCCAGCGCGTCGCCGCCGTCGTCGCCGACAGCGTCCGGGTCGCCGAGCAGGCGTGCGCGCTGCTGCGGGTCGAGTACGAGGTGCTCCCGAGCGTGCACGACGTCGACGCCGCGCGCGACCCGGGCGCTCCCCTGCTGCACGGCGACAAGACGACCGCGGAGCACCGCATCGCCGAGCCCGACCGCAACGTGGTCGCGGCCCTGCACGGCGAGACGGGCGACGTCGAGGCCGCGTTGGCATCAGCCGCGGCGACGGTCGAGGGCACCTGGACCACGGGTCGCGTCTCCCACGCGGCGCTCGAGACGCACGCCACCCGCGGTTCGCTGGACCGGGACGGGAGGCTCGTGCTGCGGACCGCCACGCAGGTCCCGTTCCTGGTCCGCGACGAGATCGCACACGTCTTCGGTCTCGACCCCTCGCGTGTGCGGGTGGTCGCCGGACGCGTCGGCGGGGGCTTCGGCGGCAAGCAGGAGATGCTCACCGAGGACCTCGTCACCCTCGCCGTGCTGCGCACCGGTCGGAGCGTGCAGTACGAGTTCAGCCGGCGGGACGAGTTCACGATCGCGCCGACGCGGCACCCGATGCGCGTGCGGGTCCGACTCGGGGCGGACGCCTCGGGTCGCCTGACCGCGATGCACGTCGACCAGGTGATGGACACCGGCGCGTACGGGAACCACGGCGTCGGCGTCATGTTCCACTCGGTCAGCGAGTCGGTCGCCGTGTACCGCTGCCCGTCGAAGCGGGTCGACGCCGAGTCGGTCTACACGAACAACCTGCCGTCGGGGGCGTTCCGCGGGTACGGCCTCGGTCAGGTGGTGTTCGCGATCGAGTCCGCGATGGACGAGCTCGCGCACCGCCTCGACCTCGACCCGTTCGCGCTCCGGCGCCGGAACGTCGTCGTGCCGGGCGACCCCCTCGTCGTGACCGACCCCGACGAGCAGGACGACCTGCGGTGGGAGGGCAGCTACGGGCTCGACCAGTGCCTCGACCTGGTGGAGGACGCCCTGCGTGCCCCGCTGCCGGAGGTCCCGGCGATGGACGGCCCCGTGCTCGACGACTCCGGCGACTGGGCCCACGGGACCGGGATCGCCCTCGCCGCGATCGCCACGATGCCGCCGCGCGGGCACCACGCACACGCGACCGTCGAGGCCACGGCGGAA
>NZ_RBLU01000138.1 GCF_003989515.1 Curtobacterium sp. HSID17257 | reverse complement strand
CGGCGGCGAGACGCCGGCGTCGGTGCGAGACGCCGCGTCCGCCGGGAGACGACGCCGGATCCGAAGGCGTCTCGCAGGCAGGGCGGCGTTCAGCACACACACCGGCGTCTCGCAGGCAGGGCGGCGTCTCGCCGGCACGGCGGCGTCCCGCGCACACACCGGCGTCCCGTCGGCGCGCCGGTCGACCGCGGGGTGAGGACGGACGGACGGGAGGCGCGGTACCAGCCGGCACCGCGCCTCCCGTCCGTCAGGTGGTCCCGAGGACCGCGTCAGAGCAGCAGCAGGACCCCCGCCACCACGGCCGCGAGGGCGATCGCGAACGCGATGAGCAGCAGCACCAGGTGCACGGTGTAGAACGTCGTCGGCTTCCCGGCTGCGTCGCGCGCACGGCCGTCCTTCGCGACCCGCTGGAAGAAGCGCGGCCAGGTCACGACGTTGAACACGGCGGCGACGAACAGGACGATGGCGGCGAAGACGGTCACGCGACGATCCTAGCCAGCGAGGACGGACCGGCCCCTGACCCGAGCGCTGCCGGAGCGAGAGCCCGGGGGTGCTCGGCCGCCCCCAACGCGGCCGAGACCTCCCCGGTGTGCCGGACGACGAGGAGCCCCGTCGTGTAGCACGTGCTACAGACCCTACACGGCCGCGCGCCGAATCGTCGAGCGCTGCTCGGGAACGTGACCGGACCGATGCAGACGAGCTGGCTCAGACGGTGTCGCGGGGAGCGTCGAGCACCTCGTCGAGCGCCGACTCCGCCTCGGCGAGGACGACCCGCTCGTCGGCTTCCAGGGGTCGGCGCGAGCGTCGGGCGCCGTCGTTGATCTCGACGATGGTCCGGCTGAGCCGCGTCGCGGTGTCCTCGGTAGCCGGGTACGCGTTGTCGGTACCGATGCGGTCGTGCAACGGCTCAAGGGCGGCCAGTGCGGCGTCGATGCGGCGGGCGCGACGCCGACGGGCGAGCTGGTGACCGACGACGAGCAACAGCATCCCCGACGCCATGCACAGCACCGCACCGGGCGTGGTGACGTCGTAGGGCGGCGTGAGCGCACGGGTGACGTCGAGGCGCCCCACGACGTGCGCGACGTCCATGACGGCGACGACCACCATCCGCACGACACCGAGGACCCCGCCGAGCACGATCACCCACAGGCCGACGAGGTCCGCGGCGGTCCGGGCCTCGCGCAGACGCATCAGGCAGATCACGCCCGTGGCACCGACCGCGGTGCCCAGGTACGTGGTCTGCGCGATCGAGTACACGGCCGCCGCAGGTTGGTCCCCCGCGACGAGCATGAACGTCGTCGTGGTCGGCGGCCGGTCGAGCGCGAGGAACGCCGCCACGACCACCACCACGACGACGACGAACGCGACGATGATCGCCGTCCGCAGCCACCGCCACGCGGCGCCGACGGCCTTCGCGACCCCCCACAGGAGCGTGCTCGTCCCGGCGACCATCAGGCAGTCGCTGACGACCGTGACCACGTTGCGGCCGCCGACGATCGGGTCGAGCCAGCGGTACAGCGGGTCGACGTTCGCGACGATCGTCGCGGTGAAGAGCAGGAACGTCACCGCGAGCGTGCGGTCCTGGCCGCGCTGCAGGCGGAAGAGCACCACCGTCCCGACGACGAGGACCACCGCCATCGCGACGGAGACGATCACCCGAAGACCCCGCGGAAGGCGCTCGGACGGCCCCGGTTCGACCGGATCAGGGCGGCGAGGCGGTCGGCGAAGAGCTCGGCCTCGTGCTCGTAGGCGTTCGAGAACAGCCCACGGGCGAGGGCACGCTCGACCTTGTACTCGGGGACGTCCGGGATCACGTCGCGCACGTACGCCGACTGGGCCGCGTGCTCCGAGTGCCGGTGCAGCACGTGCCCGAGCTCGTGCCCGATGACGAACGAGCGGAAGGTCGCCGAGGTCGTCGGCGAGATCATCACGAGGTGCTGGTGCTCGAGGGTCGCCACGAAGCCGCAGACCGGCTCCGCGCTGAGGAACGACTCCTCGCGCACGACGACCGGCTTGCCGACGTGGTCAGCGGCAGCGGCGACGGCCTGGTCGATGTCCGACCAGCCCTCGGCCGCGCCACGGGTCCAGAAGGCCTCGACCGAGGCGTCCGTCACGCCGCACCCCCTCGTGCCGATTCCTCCTCGAGCACCCGGGCGATGCGCCGCAGGGCCTCGGGTGAGAGCTCCCCCGGGAACGTGCGGGCGGCGAACCCGCTCACCCGGGCCGACCGGAGTGCGCGCACGAGCTCGATCTGCGCGCCGATGCGCTCGGGGACGGCGCTGTCCTCGAGCAGGAAGCGCTCGTCGACCTCGAAGAACCCGGCGAGCAGGCGCAGGAGGTCGGTGTCCCGGTTGCGGCGGCCGTCGCCGGACAGCATGTACGTCCACTTGGCGCGGGAGAGCGAACCACCCTGTGCCGCGACGTACTCCTCGATCGCCGCGAACGGCACGGGAGCGCCGCGCTGCGACTCCTCGAAGTCGAGCAGCAGGTTGAGCCGACGGGCGAGCTCGGCTGCGTCGAGCGCGCCACCCTTGGGATCCGCGGTCGTCATGTCGATCGGACTCCTCCCCAGTCGCCGGCTGTGCAGGCCATGGTAGCGCGGGGCACCGACGACACGCGGCTACCCTCGACGACGTGCCTCGCCACTTCCCGTCGACCGTCGCCGGCACCGTCGAGCACGAGATCGTCGTCACCAGGTCGCGGTTCCTCACCACGATCGTCCCCGTGACCGGGGTCGAGGACGCGGACCGTGTCATCGCCGACGTCCGGCGTCGGTACTGGGACGCGCGGCACAACTGCTCCGCCATGGTCACCGGGGTCCTCGGCGACCAGGCGCGTTCCTCCGACGACGGGGAGCCGTCCGGCACCGCCGGTGTCCCGATGCTCGAGGTCCTCCGCCGTCGCGACCTGACCGACGTGGTCGCCGTGGTGACCCGGTACTTCGGTGGCGTGAAGCTGGGGGCGGGCGGACTGGTCCGCGCGTACTCGACCTCGGTGTCCGAGACCCTCGACCGCGTCGCCCTCGTGCACCGCGTCGAACTGACCCGCGTCGCGGTCACGGCGCCCCACGCCGACGCCGGCCGGATCGACAACGTGCTGCGGCAGTGGGTGCAGCAGCACGGAGCCACCTTCGACGACCCGACCTACGGCAGCGCGGTCGACTTCACGCTCTGGGTCCCCCAGGACGCCGTCGACCTCCTGCAGGCCGACCTCGCAGCGGCGTCGGGAGGCGGGTTGACGCCCGTCGTCGGCGGGACGCGCGTGGTCGACGTGCCGACCCGCTGACGGCGCCACGGTCGATCGCGGCCGGGCACGGGTCCGGCACGGGTCCGGGTCGGGCTCCGCGATAGGTCGCACGGATCTGCGTTCCGAAGGCACCCCGCGCGTGTCGCCCGCGAGCGGCGCCGATCGGCAGCTCCGGGGGAACGACGAAGGCCCGGTCGGAGTGATCCGACCGGGCCTTGCTGGTGCGCCCCCTCGGACTTGAACCGAGAACCCACTGATTAAGAGTCAGTTGCTCTGCCAATTGAGCTAGAGGCGCATGGTGTTCAGTTGTCTGTCGCTCCCGCACTTCCGTGCTGCAACGGGAAACAACATTAGCATGACTTTCGCGTGCTCACGACCACCCGGGCACCGCGACCGAACAGGAGCCCCATGACGGACCGTCTCACCGCCGGCGACACCGCCCCCGACTTCACCCTGCCGGACCAGGACGGCGTGCAGCACCGCCTCGCCGACCTGCGCGGCCGCAAGGTGATCGTGTACTTCTACCCCGCGGCGTCGACCCCGGGCTGCACGACCGAGGCCTGCGACTTCCGCGACAACATGTCGTCGCTCCAGGCGGCCGGGTACGAGGTCCTCGGCATCTCGAAGGACGAGCCCGCGAAGCTCAAGACCTTCCAGCACGAGCAGGCACTGACCTTCCCGCTGCTCAGCGACCCCGACCTGACCGTGCACCAGGCGTACGCCGCCTGGGGCGAGAAGAACAACTACGGGAAGATCGTCACCGGCACGATCCGGTCGACGATCGTCGTCGACGAGGACGGCGCCGTGCAGCTGCCGCTCTACAACGTCAAGGCGACCGGGCACGTCGCGAGCCTGCGGAAGAAGCTCGGCCTGGTCTGAGACCCGGCCCCACGACGGACGGGAGGGACGCTGCCAGCTGGCAGCGTCCCTCCCGTCCGTCACGGCGTCACGTGGTCACGTGGTCACGGCCGGTCGTCGCGTGCGTCGCGTGGGACGAGCCACCCGGTCACGGCGCGGGAGAGCACCAGGGTGAGCCCCAGCAGCGCCGGGACCAGGAGGACCCAGCCGACCCAGGCGACGCGGAAGACGCCCTGGAACGCGCCGATCGCCAGGGCGCCCTGCATCACCTGCCAGACGAGGATGCCGGCGCGCACCCAGGCGTGGCGGTTGCGGAGGCCGACGACGAGCGAGACCAGCCAGAGCGCGGCGACGGCGCAGAGCAGCGTGAGCGCGATCGCCGACGCGATGCTCGACGACGGGGCGACGATCGACTCCACGAGCAGGACGACGGTCGTGACGACGAGCGCGAGTGCCTCGAGCCCCACCACGACGAGCAGGGTCGTGACGGCCGGCGGGCGACCCGGGACGTGGTCCGGAGCGGTCGGGGTGGTGTCGGGCACAGCAAGCCTCCAGCATCGGGACCCTTGATTTGGTCATCCCAGTATGGAACGATATTCGAGGTCGTTTGGACGGCACGATGTGGTGTGCGTCTCCCGCGGTTCGACGCTTCTCCCCCGAGCGTCCAGCGGGCGTCAGACTCGCTCCCAGCGGAAGCCTCCCCCACAGGTTCCCCTCGTGCCCTGTGCATGCCAGCGTTCCGATCCCCGAGCCGCGGCCCCGGCCTGCCGTTCGAGCATCGACATCAAGGAGCACCACACATGGACTGGCGTGACCAGGCAGCCTGCCTCACCGCGGACCCCGAGCTCTTCTTCCCCGTTGGGAACACCGGACCGGCCGTCGACCAGATCGAGAAGGCGAAGTCGGTGTGCGCTCGCTGCACCGTCACCGAGATGTGCCTGCAGTACGCCCTCGAGAACAACCAGGACTCGGGCGTCTGGGGCGGCCTCAGCGAGGACGAGCGCCGTGCGCTGAAGCGTCGCGCCGCCCGCGCCCGCCGCGCCTCCTGACCCAGCGCACCTGACACCACGACGCCCGTCGCTCCCCTGCGGAGCGGCGGGCGTCGTCGTGTGCGCGACGGGCGCGGGGCCCGGTTCCGAACCAGCGATCCGACATCGAACCAGCGCGCGGGGCTGGTTCGATGTCGCATCCGTGGTTCGATGCGGCGCTGCTCGCCGCGCCGGGTCGGGTCAGGCGGCGCCGGCGGCGGTCAGCCAGCGGAACGGGATCGTGATCGTGACCTCGGTCCCGCTGCCGGTGAGGGTGTGCCAGTCGATCGTCCCGCCGAGCTCGCCCTGGATCAGCGTCCGGACGATCTGCGTGCCGAGCCCCGACCCCACCTTGCCCTCCGGCAGGCCGACGCCGTTGTCGCGGACCTGGATGTCGAGGTGGTCGTCAGCACGGTTCGCGACGATCTCGACCTCGCCGTCACGTCCGTCGAGACCGTGCTCGACGGCGTTCGTGACGAGCTCGGTGAGCCCGAGGGCGAGGGGCGTCGCAGCCTCGGAGGGCAGCACGCCGAACTCACCGGTCTTCTTCGGGCGGACGGTCGTGTTGTGCGACGCGGCGACCTCGGTGACGAGCTTGAGCACCGAGTCGAACACCTCGTCGAAGTCGACGTTCTGGCTGAGACCGGTCGACAGGGTGTCGTGCACGACGGCGATCGCGGCGACACGGCGCATGGCGTTCTGCAGCGAGGTGCGGGCCTCGTCGGAGTGGGTCCGTCGGGCCTGGATCCGGAGCAGCGACGCGACCGTCTGCAGGTTGTTCTTCACGCGGTGGTGGATCTCGCGGATCGTCGCGTCCTTGGTGATGAGCTCGCGCTCCTGGTGGCGCAGCTCGGTCACGTCGCGGCAGAGCACGATCGCGCCGATGCGCTCACCGTGGTCGCGCAGCGGGATCGACCGGAGCGACACGGTCACACCCTTCGACTCGACGTCGGCACGCCACGGCGCACGTCCGGTCACGACGAGCGGGAGGGACTCGTCGACGTCGAGCTTGGAGCCGATGAGCTCGGTGGTGACCTCGGCGAGGGACTTCCGCTCGAGCTCCCCCTCGAAGCCCATCCGGTTGAACGCGCTGAGGCCGTTCGGGCTCGCGAAGGTCACGGTCCCGTTGGTGTCGAGGCGCAGCAGCCCGTCGCTCGCACGGGGTGCCCCACGCCGCGGGCCGGCCGGCGCCCCGAGGTCCGGGAAGTCCCCGGTGGCGATCATGCCGAACAGGTCGTTCGCACTCGCGGTGAAGTTGAGCTCCTGGCGGCTCGGCGTCCGCATCTCGTCCTGGTTCGAGTGCCGGGTGACGACGGCGATCGGTCGGTCGGTCGTCTCCGTGCTGTTCGTGTTCAGCCGACGGAGCACCGGGATCGCACGGACGCGGGTCGGGGTGTCCTCGTACCAGTCCGGCTCGGCCGAGTCGACGACGGTGGCGCTCGCGAAGCACTGGGTCACCTGGTCGCGCCACTCCTCGCGCATCTCCTGCCCGACGATGTCGCGGTAGAACAGCGTCGCCGCCGAGCTGGGCCGTGCGTGGGCGACGGCGACGAACGAGCCGTCCTCGGCCGTCGGCACCCAGAGGACCATGTCCGCGAAGGAGAGGTCGGCGAGCAGCTGCCAGTCCCCCACGAGCAGGTGGAGCCACTCCACGTCCGCTTCCGAGGATCGGCCTTGCGCGAGGACGAGGTCACTGAGGGTCGACACCCGGCCAGTCTAGGTGCGCCGATCTGTGGAGAACGACGCTCCTCCACAACCACGAGCCATGAACATTTCAGATGTTCCATTCGTCCGTACGCTCGGGTCCGGAGGGGACATGGCGGCAGGAGAAGCACGTCCGATCACGGACGACGAGCAGGAGGAGCCGGTCACGAGGACGCTCGTCCCCGTGACGGGCGTCGCACCGACCGACGAGCCCGCGCCGGCGGCAGCGGTCACGGACGATCCCGCCGCGCCGCCGACACCGGACGTCGTCGACACCGCACGTGCGCTCGGGCTGTGCGTGGTCGAGGTCCTGACCGGCGGGCGTGAGGTCGACAGCATCGCACGGTGGATCACCGAGGACGTGCAGCGGCACCTCCTGCAACGCGCTGCGGTGGCGGCTCGCGCGCGGTCGGTCGGACGACGCCCCCGAGCACGTCCGCTCCTGCAGGTCGGCAGTGTCCGGGTGTGCGAAA
>NZ_RBLU01000137.1 GCF_003989515.1 Curtobacterium sp. HSID17257 | reverse complement strand
TCGGGGTCAGCGGGGGCGTCCTCCGACGGCCACGGCAGCGCGGCGCCGTACGGGTTGGCCGGGTCCGTCGCGGCGAGGGTGAGCGCCTGACGCTCGCGGTCCGGGTCGGCACGCTCGTCGTCGTCGAGGTCCCGCGCGTACGTCCGGAGCCGGTCGACCGTGGGGCTCGTCGCGAACTGCGCCGCGCCGAGTCCCTCGACGAAGTAGCCCCGGCGTGCACGACCCGACTCCTCGAACCGGCTGAGCACCCGGTAGACGCCGGCGAACCCGCCGCGGACGCCCTCGACCTGCACGGCGCCGCGGGTCACGACCCCGTACCGCTCGAGCAGCTGTTCCGCGGTCGCGGCCGCGCGCAGCGTCGAGTCGGACTCGGCGAGCGGCAGGATCGACCACCGACCGCCGACGGACGGCGGGCCGGACTGCGACGGCAGCGTCGGCCGACGACGCCCGCGGTACGCCCGAGCCCGCGGCGCACTCGTCGACCGCGCCTTGCCGCCGAGCATCGCCCGGAGCGGCGCGAAGGTGTCGTTCGTGACCTGGCCCGCCCAGACCAGGTCCCACAGCGCGGTCGTCAGGGCCTGGTCGTCCGTGCTGCCGACGGCCTGGCCGAGCTGCCGGAAGAAGTAGGCGCCGCCGCCGGCCAGGGCGCCGAGGACGTCGCGCTGCAACTCGGTGGTCTCGCCGCCGTCGGGCTCGGCGAGGGTGGTCGACGCGGTCTCGGCAAGGTGCAGGCGCACCCAGCCGTCGTTCCCGGGCAGGGTGCCGCCGCCGGACCAGAGGACCTCGCCGGTGGCGGTCAGCTCGTCGAGCATGCTCGTGGAGTAGTCGGTGACGCGGGACGGCAGCACCAGGGTCTCCCACGCGCTCGCGGGCAGGGCGACCCCGGCCAGCTGGTCGATGACCTGCAGCACGCCGTCCACGCCCCGGAGGCCGCCGCGGGTACCCGGTGCCTGCACGTGCTGCCACGCGGGCAGGAACCGGGCGAGGGTGTCCGGCGAGACCGGCTCGACCTCGTGCCGGAGCGCGGCGAGCGACTTCGTGCGGATGCGGCGGAGGACCTCGGCGTCGCACCACTCGGCGCCCTGGCGGTCCGGGCGGAACTCACCCTCGACCACGCGGCGGTCGGCGACCAGTCGGCGCAGGGTGTCCTGCACGACGGCGATGCCGAGTCCGAGCCGGGTCGCGGCCTCCTGCGCGGAGAACGGCCCGTGCGACCGGGCGTACCGGCCGACCAGGTCGCCGAGGGGATCGGCGACGGGTTCGACGAAGGCGGTCGGCACGCCGATCGGCAGCGGGACCCCGAGGGCGTCGCGCAGGCGGGAGGCGTCCTCGATCACGGACCAGCGCGTCGTCCCGCCCTGCGAGAACGACAGCAAGCGGCGGTCGCGCTCGAGCGTCTCGAGCGCCGACCGGACCGTCGCACGCGCGGCGTCGGAGCCGGCGGTGCCGAGGCCGGCGGTGTCGGGGGTGCGACTGTCGGTGTCCGCGCTGTCGGCCACCCAGCTGCGGGCGACGAGCTCGTCCAGCTCCAGGGCACCGACGAGCCGCAGCACGTCGACGAGCCCCTCCGTGTCGCGCGCGCGACGGTCCGGGGAGAGCCGCTGCAGGTCGCGCTCGACCGACGCGATGACGGCGGGGTCGAGGAGCTCGCGCAGCTCGGCCCGTCCGAGCAGCTCGCCCAGCAGGGTGGAGTCGAGCGACAGTGCCGCCGCCCGACGCTCCGCCAGGGGCGAGTCGCCCTCGTACATGAACGCCGCGACGTACCCGAACAGGATCGAACGGGCGAACGGCGACGGCTGCTCGGTCTCACGCTCGACCAGGCGGATCCGGCGCTCGGCGATCTGGTCCGAGATGCCGAGCAGTGCCGGCACGTCGTAGACGTCCTGCAGGACCTCGCGCACGGTCTCGAGCACGATCGGGAACGTCGGGTACTTCCGGGCGACCTCGAGCAGCTGCGACGCCCGTTGACGCTGCTGCCACAGCGGGGACCGCTGGCCGGGGTTCCGACGGGGCAGGAGCAGCGCCCGCGCCGCACACTCGCGGAACCGGGCGGCGAAGAGCGCCGAGCCGCCGACCTCGTCCGTGACGAGTGCCTCGAGGTCGTCCCGCTCGAACACGAACAGGTCGGCCCCCGGCGGCTCGGCGTCGGTCTCCGGGATCCGCACGACGATGCCGTCGTCGGCCGCCATCGCGTCGCCGTCGATGCCGTGCCGTTCGCGCAGGCGCGCGCCGACCGCCAGGGCCCACGGCGCGTGCACCTGCATGCCGTACGGCGAGTGCAGGATGAGCCGCCAGTCGCCGAGCTCGTCGCGGAACCGCTCGACCACGAGCGTGGTGTCGTTCGGCACGTGTCCGGTCGCCGCCCGCTGGTCGCGCAGGAACGTCAGCAGGTTCGTCACGGCGCGCTCGTCGAGCCCGCCGGCAGCGACGCGGGCGCGGGCGTCCTCGTCGGACGCGGCGTCGACCTCGCGCACGAACGCACCCGTCGCGCGGCCGAGCTCGGCCGGACGTCCGATGCCGTCACCCTTCCAGAACGGCACGCGGCCGGGTTGCCCGAACGCGGGGCTGACGATCACCCGGTCGTGCGTGATCTCCTCGATCCGCCAGCTCGTCGCACCGAGGGCGAAGACGTCGCCGACGCGGGACTCGTAGACCATCTCCTCGTCGAGCTCGCCGACGCGCGACGCCTTCTCGCCGACCATGAAGACGCCGAACATCCCGCGGTCGGGGATCGTGCCGCCGCTCGTGACCGCGAGCCGCTGGGCGCCGGGACGCCCGGTCAGGGTGCCGTGCACGCGGTCCCACACCAGGCGCGGCCGGAGCTCGGCGAACTCGTCGCTCGGGTAGCGACCGGTCACCAGGTCGAGCGTCGCCTCGAACGCCGAGCGCGGCAGCGAGCTGAACGGCGCACTGCGGCGGACGAGCTCGAACCAGTGCTCGACCTCGACGGTGTCGATCGACCCGGCGGCGACGGTGTGCTGCGCGAGGACGTCGAGCGGGTTCGCGGGCACCGAGATCGACTCGATCTGCCCGGAGACCATGCGCTCGACGGTGACCGCGCTGTTCACGAGGTCGGCGCGGTGCTTGGGGAACAGGACGCCGCGGGAGATCTCACCGACCTGGTGTCCGGCGCGACCGACGCGCTGCAGGCCGCTGGCGACCGACGGCGGTGCCTCGACCTGGACCACGAGGTCGACCTCGCCCATGTCGATGCCGAGCTCGAGCGAGCTGGTCGCGACGACGCAGCGCAGGCGTCCGGACTTCAGGTCGTCCTCGATGATCGCGCGCTGGTCCTTCGACACGGACCCGTGGTGGGCCCTGGCGAGCACCGGGACCGCCGGGTCGGAGCCGCCGCCCTCGGTCTGCCCGGACTGCCCGATCACCTGGGCCGGCGGACGCTTCGGCTGCGCGACGGGCGCGTGTGCCGACGCGCGACCGGGGGACTGCGTGACGGGAGCCGACCCGGCCACCGCGCCCACGGCCTCCGGGGCGACGACCGCCGCCGTGTCGACGGCCGCGAGCACCCGCTCCTCGTGGATCTCGTTCAGCCGCGCCGTCAGGCGCTCCGCGAGCCGGCGTGAGTTCGCGAACACGATCGTCGACCGGTGCTCCTCGATGAGGTCGACGACGCGTTCCTCGACGTGGGGCCAGATCGAGCCGTTCGTCGGTGACTCGGTCGCGTCCGCGCCGACGGGCGGGGCGCCGAGCTCGGTCATGTCGTCGACGGGCACGACGACGCGCAGGTCGAAGGTCTTCTGTGCGGGCGGGGCGATGATCGACACGGGGGCGCGTCCACCGAGGAACCGTGCGACCTCCTCCGCCGGGCGCACGGTGGCGGACAGGCCGATGCGCTGCACGGGCTTCTCGAGCAGGTCGTCGAGTCGTTCGAGCGAGACCGCCAGGTGGGCGCCACGCTTGGTCGACGCGACCGCGTGCACCTCGTCCACGATGACGGTGTCGACGTTCACCAGGGTCTCGCGCGCCTGCGAGGTCAGCATCAGGTAGAGCGACTCGGGCGTGGTGATGAGGATGTCCGGCGGCTGTCGCAGGAGCCGTTGCCGGTCGGACGACGGGGTGTCACCGCTCCGGACGCCCACCGTGACCTCGGGCGGTTCGGTCCCGAGCCGACGCGCGGTCTGCGTGATGCCGACGAGCGGGCTGCGGAGGTTCCGCTCGACGTCGACGCCCAGCGCCTTGAGCGGGGAGACGTACAGCACGCGGGTGCGCTGCTTCGCCGGCGGGCGGTCGGTCGCGCTGATGAGCCGGTCGATCGACCACAGGAACGAGGCCAGCGTCTTGCCGGAGCCGGTCGGCGCGACCACGAGCGCGTGCTGCCCGGTGGAGATCGCGTCCCACGCGCCGGCCTGTGCCGCGGTCGGGCCGGGGAACGCGCCGCGGAACCACTCCGCGGTCGCGGGGGAGAAGCGCTCGAGGACGTCCGTCATGGTCCGTCCCATCCTGCACGTCGCCACCGACAGCGGGCCGGGCGGAGGAGATCCTTGACACAGCGATACGTAGCGATCTATCGTTGAGCCATCGCGATAGGAACAGAACCAACCGCGAGCTCACTTCACCACCGACAGGAAGGAGTCGTCATGCGCCCCTCGCACGATGACCTCGACAGCACCACGCCCCGCCGCGGCTCCCGCGGCACCGGTCCGCGCGGCCCCCGCTTCGGCGGCGCGCGGCAGCACCACGGCCACGGCTTCCCCGGCCGTGACCGTGGCGACCACGACCACGGCGGACGCGGCGGCTTCGGCCCCGGCTTCGGCGGACGCGGCTTCGGCCCGGGCTTCGGCCCCGGGTTCGGCGGCGGCCCCGGGTTCGGCCGCGAACGCCGCCGCCGCGGTGACGTCCGCCTCGCGATCCTCGGCCTGCTCGCCGAGGGTCCGCAGAACGGCTACGCCGTGATCAAGACCATCGCCGAGCGCACCGGCGGCGCTTGGAAGCCGAGTCCCGGCTCCGTCTACCCGACGTTCCAGCAGCTCGTCGACGAGGACCTCGTCGTCTCGACCGGCGACGGCCGCAAGACGCTCTTCGAGCTCACCGACGCCGGCCGCGCCGAGGCCGAGGCGAAGGCGGACGAGATCGCCGCCGCGTTCGACGCCGCACCGGGCATGCCCGACACGCAGCGCGAGTTCGTCGAGGCCCTCCGCAAGGCCATGGGGGTGCTGCACGTGTACCGCACCAGTGCCTCCGACGAGCAGACCAAGGCGGCGACGGCGAAGGTCGACCAGCTCCGCAAGGACCTGCTGCAGATCCTCGCCGAGTAGCGCCGTGCCGGACGGGAGGCGCGTGGCGGGCCCGCCACGTGCCTCCCGTCCGTCAGCCGGTCACCCGGTCACCTCCGCGTACCGGTCGCGGGAGCGGTCGTCAGGAGGCGTCGACGAACGCCGCCACGTCGGCGAGCTCCTCGGCGGACACCGCGTGCGGCAGGCCGGCGTACGACCGGTCGGTCACGTCGGTGTTCGCCGCGGCCCACGCCTGCGTGCGGGCGGTGGCCTCGGCCGGGATCACCGGGTCGAGGTCGCCGTGCCCGAGGAAGACCCGCGGACGGACGGCTGCGACGGCCTCGTCCCGTGCGTCCGTCACCCCGGGCACCACGAACCCGGAGAGCGACACCGCGAAGGCGAAGGCCGCAGGTCGGGCGCGCAGCAGCTGCAGCGCCATCGAGCCGCCCTGCGAGAACCCGAGCAGCCCGATGCGCGGGTGGTCGGCGGACACGGAGTCGATCCAGTCGAGGACGCCCTCGACGGCGGCGTCGACCGGCTCGAGCGCGGGCGACCCCGGCGTGCCGAGCGGGTACCAGGAAAACCCGGGCCCCCACGGCATCGGCGCGCGGAGCGACGCGATCGTCCACGCGGACGGCAGCGCGGGCGCCAGACCGAGCAGGTCGCGCTCGTGCGAGCCCACCCCGTGCATGGCGACGAGCAGGGGCGTGCCCGCGCGTTGCCCGGTCGGACGGGTCCACTGCACGATGTCCGCATCGATCACGTGGACAACGCTAGCCGTCCACAGCGACCGCGCCTCCCGCCGAACTCGCCGGGGCGACTGGTAGACACGGTGCATGGCCTCGCTGCGCACCCCCGACCCCGACTCCGGCTGGCTGTCCGACGAGGAACTCGCGAACGTCCGTCGTCGGCTGCCCATCTGCTACGTCGAGGCACTGCCCGTCCGGACCGACGGACTCGGCGTCGTGACCGAGGTCGGCGTGCTGCTGCGCGTCGCACCGAGCGGTTCGATCGCCCGCACGCTCGTCTCCGGTCGCGTGATGTTCGGTGAGTCGATCCGGACCGCGCTCTTCCGACACCTCGAGAAGGACCTCGGGCCGATGGCCTTCCCGCAGCTCCCTGCGAGCCCCACGCCGTTCACCGTGGCCGAGTACTTCCCGCTCCCCGGTGCCTCGGTGTTCACCGACGAGCGGCAGCACGCGATCTCCCTCGCGTACGTGGTGCCCGTGACCGGGACCTGCGAGCCGCGGCAGGACGCCCTCGAGCTCACGTGGATGAGCCCGATGGAGGCAGCCTCGGACGCGGTGGCCGAGGAGATGGAGGGCGGTCGCGGAGCACTCCTGCGCGCCGGTCTCGCCTCGGTCGGTGCCCTGCACTGACGGTCCGACCGACACCCGGACACGACGAAGCCCCCGGAACCGCATGGTTCCGGGGGCTTCGCAGCGCGGTCGTGGACCGGCTTCAGTGCTTCTCGTCGCGGAGGGAGTCCGCGACGCCGTGCGCCGCGTCCTTCACGTCGTCGACACCCTGCTTGGCCGACGCCTTGGCCTGGTCGGTCTGACCCTCGGCCTTCAGCTTGTCGTTGCCGGTCAGGTTGCCAACGCCCTCCTTGACCTTGCCGACGAGCTTCTCGCCGGTGTGGTTCTCTTCGCTGCCAGCCATACGGTCTCCTTCCAACGACGGACGATTCCCCGTCGGCCACTCACGCGGCCTTCGGTGAAGGAGAACCTACGCGGGAGCACTCCTGCTGCTCCCACCGGACGTCCAGGTTCCGGATGCCGACGCGAAAGCGACAGGACGCTGCCGAACAACGGCGGCGTCCTGTCGCTTTCGCGGACCACTCAGGCTCGAGCCCGCCGACGCTCAGTGGCGGTCGGCAGCCCCGGCCGGACGCGACGCCCGACGCGAGTCCCCACGGCGACGACCGCCGCCGGACTCACCCGCACCGGACCGACCCGCTGCGTAGCCGCCCTCGGACGACCACACCGGAGCGGACCCGCCACGGACGACGTCGCTCGACGCCCGACGGCTGCCGCCCGAACGGCGCTGACCACCGGTCGCGCCGCCCGACGCCGCAGCACCCGAGCCGGTA
>NZ_RBLU01000136.1 GCF_003989515.1 Curtobacterium sp. HSID17257 | reverse complement strand
GTGACCACGGCGGCTCGCTGGCTGCGCGACGGGGTCGGGACGGGCCTCCCGGCCGGAGCTGCCTGAACCGGTGCGCCGGGCCGTCGCCGAGCGGTCAGGCGGTCAGGCGGTCAGGCGGTCGGCCGTGCTGCGCGCTGCGCGTGCGTGACCGCCCAGAGTCCGACGGCGCTCGCCGCGGCCACGTTGAGCGAGTCGACCCCGTGCGCCATCGGGATGCGGACCGTCGTGTCGGCCGAGGCGATGGCGGCGTCGGTCAGCCCCTGCCCCTCCGTGCCCATCACCAGCGCGACCCGCTCGGGGACGTCGGCGACGAACGCGTCCAGGTCGACCGAGCGGTCGGTGAGCGCCATCGCGGCCAGGTGGAAGCCCTGCGCGCGGAGTTCCTCGCCCGCGGCCGGCCACTCGCCGATGCGGGTCCACGGCACCTGGAGCACCGTGCCCATGCTCACCCGCACGCTCCGGCGGTAGAGCGGGTCCGCGCAGCGGGGGCTGACGAGCACCGCGTCCGCACCGAGCCCGGCCACGCTCCGGAACACCGCACCCACGTTGGTGTGGTCAACGACGTCCTCGAGCACGACGACGACCTTCGCGTCCCGCACGACGTCGGCGACGGACGGCAACTCCGGGCGGTGCATCGCGGCGAGGGCGCCACGGTGCATCCGGAAGCCGGTCAGGTCCTCGAGCAGTGCGTCCGGTCCGACGAAGACCGGGCCCTCGTGGTCCGCCACCAGGGGCAGCACGCTGTCGAGCCACTTCTCCTGCACGATGACGCTCCGCGGGACGTGCCCGGCGCGGACCGCGCGCTCGATCACCGTGTTCGACTCGGCGATGTAGAGCCCACCCTCCGGCTCCGTGACCCGGCGCAGTGCCACGTCGGTGAGCCGGGCGAAGTCGTCGAGGCGGGGGTCGTCGAGGGAGTCGATGCGGACGGCGTGCACGGGGCTCGTTTCGTGGGAAGGCGGCTGGGCGTTCGGCTGTTGAGGGTACCGTGGACGACGTGCTGACCGACCCGATGACGGACGAGCTCGACCGCGTCGTGGAGCTGCTGGCGGGCAAGCGTGTCGCCGTGCTCTCCGGCGCCGGGCTCAGCACCGACTCCGGCATCCCCGACTACCGCGGCGAGGGCCGTGTCGTCCGGAAGCCGATGACCTTCCAGGAGTTCCGCTCCGACCCGGCGAAGCGGCAGCGCTACTGGGCCGGCTCGCACCTCGGGTGGCGGACCTTCGCCGCCGCCCGGCCCAACACCGGCCACCGGGCGCTCGCAGCGCTCGAGGACGCGGGTGTGGTCGCCGGCGTCATCACGCAGAACGTGGACGGGCTGCACCTGCGCGCCGGGTCCCGACGGGTCGTGGAGATCCACGGCTCGATGGACCGCGCGGTGTGCCTGACGTGCGGGCAGGTGTTCTCGCGTGCCGACCTGGCCACCGTGCTCGACCGCGAGAACCCGTGGATCGACGAACCCGGCACGGTGCAGCTCCAGCCCGACGGCGATGTCGAGATCACCGACGTCGAGCGCTTCCGGGTGCCGGACTGCTCGGTCTGCGGCGGGGTGCTGAAGCCCGACGTCGTGTTCTTCGGCGAGTTCGTGCCCGCCGAGAAGTTCCGCGAGGCCGTGTCGATCGTCGCGGACGCCGACGCCCTGCTCGTCGTCGGATCGTCGCTCACCGTGAACTCCGGCGTCCGGCTCGTCGACCACGCCACGCGGCGGAAGCACCCGGTCGTCATCGTGAACCGAGGGGCCACCCGCAGCGACCGGCGGGCGGCCGCGAAGCTCGACGCCGGCACCACGGAGACACTCGAGGCACTGGCCGCACGGCTCGTGTCTCCGTCGGCTGGTCCGGCGTCCGCTGGTCCGGGCTCGACCGGTCCGGCGTCGGCCGGCCCGGCGTCCGCTGCTCCGGGCTCGGCTGCTCCGGTGCCCTCTGGCAGGATCGACGGGTGACGACGCTCCTCACCCTGGTCCGGCACGGCGAGACCGACTGGAACGCGCAGCGACGCATCCAGGGCTCGACCGACATCCCCCTCAACGACACCGGTCGCTCCCAGGCCGCGGCCACCGCGCTGCTCCTCGGCCGCCGGCGGTTCGACGCCGTCGTCGCGTCACCGCTGTCGCGCGCGTTCGAGACCGGCACCATCATCGCCCGCCGCCTCGGGCTCCCGGAGCCCGCGACGTACCCGGGGCTCGCGGAGCGCTCGTACGGCGAGGCCGAGGGGCTCACCGACACCGAGGTCGCCGAGCGCTACCCGCACGACGACATCCCCGGACGGGAGTCCCGCTCCGCCCTGCTCGCACGTGCGACCGAGACCCTGGCCGAGATCGCCGTCCGCTTCGACGCCGGGTCGGTCGTGGTCGCGACGCACGGCGCCGTCATCCGGGCCGTCGTCAACGCTGCCGCTCCCGGCACGGCGGACCGGTACACGACGCCGATCCGCAACGGCTCCGTGCACTCGTTCCGCTGGGATCCCGAGCGGTTCCGAGCCGAGCTCGTCCGCTTCGACGACCCGCTCGACGAGGTCTCGGAGCAGACGGGCGACGAGTCCTTCGCCGAGCAGAACCCGCTCGAGCGCCGGTAGCGCGCGCAACGGACCGGTACACGACCGTTACCCGCGGCCGCGGGATCGAGAGGACCCGGCCGGACTAGGCTCCGGTCCACGGGCGGCCCGACCACCGCCCGGTGGTGCTCGCACCCGAGCGCGAGGAGGGGCCGTGACGAACCAGGGACCGGCGGACGACCGCGTCGACACGACGGACGACCTCGACCGCGCGTTCGGTCCCGACACGGCCTCGATCGCGACGGCGTCCACCGGCCAGCGGTTGCGACGCGGCACCGTCATCACGCTGTCCTTCGTCGCGGCCGGTGTCGTCATCGCCGTCGTGCTCTCGACCATCGTCGGCAGCATCCAGACCGGGGTCGGCGGCGTGTTCCCCCGTCCGCAGGCAGCGCTCGACCGGTTCCGCACCGCGGCGACCGAAGTCGCGGGGGTGCGCGGCGTCCGCGACGAGGAGACGACGCACGACTCCCTGGCGGCGTACCGGGTGTCCGCCGTGGTCGACGCGGCACCGGGTCTGTCCCACGGCCAGCAGGTGGACATCACCCGGGCACTCAGCGCGGCGGCCGCCGACGCGGACGGCAACGGGGTCGTCGTGTCCGCGGAGGTCCGGTTCGACACCATGGTGATCGGGGTCACGACGGACGCCGAGGTCACGCGCCAGCGACTCGAGGTCGCCCGGGCGGTGGCGGGGATCGGCAGTGTCGTCGCCGTGCGGTGCGACTGGGCCACCGACGCGCCGTCGGACGACGCAGCCGCGCAACGGGTCGAACTCGTCACGGCCGCCACCGACGTCGCCCTCGCGGCGATCACGGACGTCGCCCAGCGCGCGACGCACGACGTCTTCCCCGACGCCAGTGTCAGTGCGCGCCGACCGTCCTGACGCCACGCTCCTCGTCGTCCGCACGGCCGACCGCTGTCGCCCGCACGGCGGCTCCCGTCACCCGCGCTGCCGGTCCGCGACGGCCTGCTCGACCGCGCGCGTCACCTGCTCCGCGGAGTCCTGCCACCGGAACCGGGCCGCCCGCTCCAGCGACGCCTGTGACGCCTGGTCCCACCGGTCCTCGAGTCGGCGGACCGCGGCGGCCACGGCCGACGGCGAGGACGGGTCGAAGTACTCCGCGGCGTCACCGCCGATCTCGCGGAAGATCGGGACGTCGCTGACGACCACCGGCGTCCCGACGCCCATCGCCTCGACCAGGGGGATGCCGAAGCCCTCGTCGTACGAGGCCGTCGCCAGAGCCGTCGCGCTGCGCAGGGCCTCCAGGTACTCGTCGTCCGAGGCACCGTCGTGGAAGACGATCGACCCCGCCGGCGCCAGGGCCTCGAGTCGACGTCGATCAGCATCGGACACGCGTGACATGCAGTGCAGCGTCCAGTCGGCGCCGAGCAGGGGCAGTGCGGCCGCGAGCGTCTCGACGTTCTTGTACGGCATGAACGACCCCATGTAGACGAGCGTCCGGGAACGTCCGGCAGCGCGGTCGCGCGGCGCGGCGGGATCGGCCGCGTTGTACGCCACGGTCACGGGACGCTTCGTCAAGCGGTGCCGCTCGATCAGCCCCGCGGTGGTCTCGGACACCGTGACGACACCGTCCGCACCGTTCAGCAGCACCCGCTGCGGCGCCCAGCTCAGGTGGAAGAGCCGCCACCCCAGCCGGATCGGCCACGAGAACTCCCGCGGAGGCGTGCGGTTCCGGTAGTAGATGAGGTCGTGCAGGGTGAGCACGAGCGCGTAGCGGCGGCCGCGGGAGCCCATGGTCTGCATCGGCGAGAACACCGCGTCGAGCCCGAGGCGGTTCACCGCTCGGGCCACGAACGGTTCACCGGCGTCCGTCGGCGCGGGGATGCGCTCCCACGGGATGCCGTCGGGCAGTGACTCGAGCTGCCGCTCGTCGTGCACGAGCAGCACGTGGTCGTGCCGGTCGGGCAGGTGCGCCACGATGCCGGCCGTGAAGCGGCTGATGCCGTCGTGTCGTCCGATCCGGACGTACCGGCAGTCGATGCCGATCCGCAGGCGCCTCACGACGCGGACTCCCCCGACGTGGACTCCCCCGACGTCCGCTTCGTCCCGCGCGCAGGACCGCGTCCGGCGCGACGCCGGGTCGCGGGCTCCGCCATCCGACGGAGCACCGCGTCCGCGGCGGCCCCGGGCGTCTCGTAGTGCACGAGGTGCCCGACCTCGGGCACCACGACGAGCTCGGCGTCCCGGAGTCGCGCGGCCAGCGCCCGCTGCTCGGGCAGCGCCGTGATGTCGTCGTGCTCCGCCGCGACCAGGAGGACGGGCACGTCGATGCGGTCGGCGTACTCGGAGACGTCGTGCGTCACGGAGGTCCGGAACGCCTCGAGCACGCTCGTCCGGTCCGCGAACGCCGAGAAGTACCGGTCGTGCTGGTCGTGCACCCACCGGCGCAGGTCGCGGTCACGGGACTTGAGCATCGCGAGGCTCATCGCGCGCACGATCGCCCGGTTGCGGAGCAGCCCCAGCCCGACCGGCCTCGGCAACACCGCGCCGGCACGGTAGTAGCCGATCGCGATGCCGGTCCCGACGGCGCGTGGGCCCTGCAGCGCGGGCGCGGCGATCGGGTTCACGAGCACGAGCAGCCGCGTGTCGAGGCCGGCCGCGACCGCAGCCGACGTGACGATCGACCCGAAGGAGTGACCGAGCACGACCGTGTCCGGACCGAGGCCGAGCGCACGGTGGAACCCGGTGAGCCAGCCGACGTACGCGTCGATGTCCGAGACCGGCAGCGGGTCGGAGATCCCGAACCCGGGCAGGTCGGGGACGACCACCCGCACGCCGCGCAGGTGGGCGGCGATCGTCTCGAGCCCGTGGTGGTCACCGCGGAACCCGTGCACAGCGAGGACCGTCTCGGTCGCGTCGGCCGGGCCGTACTCCCAGTAGTGCGTGGTGCGGCCGTCGACGGTCACGGCCCGGTGCACGACCGGGGTCGCGGCGACGAGCGACTGGTACGGGGAGATCACGGGGGGTTGCATCGCGGCCAGTCTACGAAGCGGGAGCAGGCGGGGGTGCGCCCCGCGCCCGGCTGGGGAGGACGGCGGGCGGGAGGCACGCTGTGGAGGGGTGTCGCGCCTCCCGGCCGCACCGCCGAGGTCGGACCGTCCGGCCGCGCGACGCGGTGGCGGACGCGACCCGCGGACAGCAGCAGGAGCACGCGCCTACTGTGGCCGGAGTCGGGCCACGTCGCCGGCCCGCCGACGACGAGGAGCACGCTTGACCTTCACGGCCCCGATCCAGCTGCCCGGCCTGACCCTGGACCCGCAGTGGTACAAGCGTTCGGTCTTCTACGAGTGCATGATCCGCTCGTTCGTCGACTCGAACGGCGACGGCATCGGGGACATCCAGGGCGTCATCGGCAAGCTCGACTACCTGCAGTGGCTCGGCGTCGACGCGATCTGGCTCCCGCCGTTCTTCCAGTCACCGATGCGCGACGGCGGGTACGACATCTCCGACTACCGGGCGATCCTGCCCGAGTTCGGTACCCTCGACGACTTCCGCGAGCTCGTCACCAAGTCGCACGAGCGGAACATGCGGATCGTCATCGACATGGTGATCAACCACACCTCCGACCAGCACGAGTGGTTCCAGCAGTCCCGCGAGGACCCGGACGGTCCCTACGGCGACTTCTACGTCTGGCGCGACACCGACGAGCACTACGAGAACATCCGCATCATCTTCGTGGACACCGAGGAGTCGAACTGGACGTTCGACCCGGTGCGCCGCCAGTTCTTCTTCCACCGGTTCTTCTCGCACCAGCCCGACCTGAACTTCGAGAACCCGGCCGTCGTCGAGGCCGTCTACGACGTCGTCCGCCACTGGCTCGACCTGGGCGTCGACGGGCTGCGGCTCGACGCCATCCCGTACCTGTTCGAGTCCGAGGAGGGCAACGGCGAGGGCGAGCCGGAGACCCACGAGTTCATCAAGAAGCTCCGCGCGATGGTCGACGACGAGTACCCCGGGCGCGTCCTGCTCGCCGAGGCGAACCAGTGGCCGCGCGAGACCGCCGCGTTCTTCGGCACCGACGAGGAGCCCGAGTGCCACATGGCGTTCGACTTCCCGGTGATGCCGCGCATCTTCTACTCGCTCCGCGCGCAGCACGCCGCCGAGCTCAAGGCGATCCTGTCCGAGACGCTCGACGTCCCCGAGAAGGCCGCGTGGGGCGTGTTCCTCCGCAACCACGACGAGCTGACGCTCGAGATGGTCAGCGAGGAGTACCGGCAGGCGATGTACGGCTGGTACGGCTACGACCCGCGGATGCGGTCGAACATCGGCATCCGACGCCGACTCGCCCCGCTGCTCGACAACTCCCGCGCCGAGCTCGAGCTCATCCACGCGCTGCTGTTCTCGCTGCCCGGGTCGCCCTTCCTGTACTACGGCGACGAGATCGGCATGGGCGACAACATCTGGCTGCCCGACCGTGACTCGTCCCGCACCCCGATGCAGTGGACACCGGACCGCAACGCCGGCTTCTCGACCGCCGACCCGGGCAAGCTCTACCTGCCGGTCGTGCAGTCGCTCGTCTACAACTACGCGCAGGTCAACGTCGAGGCGCAGCTCGCCCAGTCCCGCTCGCTGCTGCACTGGGTCCGCAACGTCATCCACGTCCGCAAGGCGCACCCCGTCTTCGGCCTGGGCTCGCTGCACGTGCAGGACACGACGAACGAGTCGGTGCTCGCGTTCGTCCGGTCGTGGGAGGGCTCGGGACAGCAGTTCGGTCCGTCCGCCGAGGACGTCCTCTGCGTGTTCTCCTTCGCCACCAACCCGACGTCGGTGACGATCTCGGCGCCGGAGTTCGCGGGTCGGCCGCTGTACGACCTGTTCGGCGGCGGCTCGTTCCCGTCCTTCGACGAGGACGGCACCGTCACGCTGACGATGGGGACGCAGTCGTTCTACTGGCTGCACGTGGGCGCGCCGGTCGGCGTCTAGCGCGGGCCGGCGGGCGGCCTCCGTCCGCCGGGTGGTCGCTGTCGGCCTGGAGGCGCGGCTCGCCCCGCGCTCGTCGCGTCG
>NZ_RBLU01000135.1 GCF_003989515.1 Curtobacterium sp. HSID17257 | reverse complement strand
AGACTGTGGCTGGCATAGACAAGACGTATGTAGAGAAGTATTGCTGTGAGACACGGAACGTAGTGAGTGCAGACAGAGTAGTCCAAGTAAATGGTCTACAGTAGAGTATGCGAGACAGATGAATACATCAAGCAATCAAGCATGTGAAATAAGAAGCAGTGAAAACTGGTGGTATGCAACGGTGAAGACGAATAGACATATGGATCTATCGACGTAACCGTTATTTTTTTTTTA